>JBJEVK010000025.1:0-7193 GCA_051884295.1 Akkermansia sp. | reverse complement strand
GACAAGCAAGATCAGCAGAGTCCGCAGGATCAACAGGACAAGCAAGATCAGCAGAGTCCGCAGGATCAACAGGACAAGCAAGATCAGCAGAGTCCGCAGGATCAACAGGACAAGCAGAGCAACCAAGACCGCGACAAGCAGAATCCGCCCACCCCTTCCGACGACAAGGAACAAATGCAGCCGAATGCTCAGCCGGAGCTGAGCGACAAAGAAAAGGCGGAACAGCGCGCCGCCGCCATTCTTAAAATGCACTTGGATGAGGAAGGGGGCTCGCCCATTCCCCACCCCGAAGAAAAGCCCGCCACCCCGCGCAAAGACTACTGACACCCTGATTTCACGACATGAAAGGTCTCCTTCATCTGCTCTGTTTGCTCGCGCTCACCTACGCCGCCCGGGCTGAGATCACCCCCGTCTGGTCGACCGGGGTGGCGGTACCGGGGGAAAAAGTGGTGCTGTACTTGGTCGACCCCGAGGTGGGCGAGGATGTGTTCATGGTGCAGGAGCGCCCGAATGTACCGCACGCGCGACTCGAGACCCCGCAACCACGGCTGGGAGCCAACCCCCTCGACCCCAACCGCAGCAGCATCGAGGTCTACCCCCTGCTCATCACACCCGACAGCCCCGGCGAGCTGCGCCCGAGTGCCGTGCGCGTCAAGTACCAGAAATCGGGGCGCGAAGCGAGCATCGAGGTGCCTCCGCTGCCCGTCGTCAGCACCTCCGCCATCCGCTGGCAGAACGACCCCGTCCCCTTCGGCGTGCTGTGGCACACCGACATCCGCGACGGCTATGTCGACCAGCCCGTGCGCACCGCCCTCAAGGTCTTTCTGCCCGGGGACTGCGAAGCGCCCATCCCGCCCCAGCTGCACTCCGTGGGGGTCAAGGTTTCTGCCTTCCAGCCGCCGCTGCAAGGGGCTCCGGCCGTCGTGCAACAGGATCTCATCAAGATGCCCCTGGCCTACGCCAAGGGGCAGAACTGGCGCATCGCCGACTTCTGCGGGGTGCTGACTCCCTACCGCGAGGGCAACGCCGACATCGGCGGCAAGCTCATTCTGCAGCAGCGGCAGAGCTTCTTCAGCACGGCGCGCGGTGAGGCCGAGCTGCCCGTGCTGAGCCTCGGCGCCCTGCCCCTGCCCCCCGGCGCGCCTGCCGACTTCGCGCACATGGTGGGCAACAAACTGAGCCTCAGCGCAAGCACCACGGCGCAGAAGCTGCGCATGAACGAGGCCGTGGAGGTGGAGCTCACCGTGCGCGGCGCGCTCAATGTCGAGCAGATGGAGTGCCCCGAACCCACCGATGCCGAGGCATGGAAGCTCGTGCCCGCCACACGCAAGCCCCTGCTCGGCGCCAACGGCGAGATTGTCGGCATGGTGTTCAGCCGCCTCATGCGCCCCACGGCCGAGGTCGGCGGCATCCCCTCCTTTGCCTTCAGCTACTTCGACCCCGAGAGCATGGAGTACAAGCGCGCCGCGACCCGCCCCATTCCCCTGCCTTGGGAAAAATCCTCCGCTGCCGGCAGCGGGCTGCAAACGGCTGCCCCCGAGCCGCCGCCCGCAGGCGAGGTACCCACGGAGGAGATGACGGATATTTGCGGCTGGCTCAGCCCGGAGACGGTGGGGCACACCCACGTGTTGCCGCGCTGGCTGTGGTACCTGCTTTATGCGCCCGCCCTGCTCATCGTGCTGGGGGTGGGGCTGCTGGCGCTGCGCCGCCGCCTGAGCGCCGGAGCTGCCGCCCGCGCCCGCGAGCGCGAGCTGGCTCAGCTGGCGTCGGAGAGCGACGGGCTCGCGTTCCTGAAGGGCGCCGGCAGCTGCATTGAACGCCATCTGGGGACGGAGGCGCTCAGCCCCGAGCTGCGCCGCATCCTCGACCGCCGCGATGCGGAGGCCTTCCGCCCCGATGCCTCGCTGAAGCTCAGCGACGCCGAGCGCGAGGACATCCTGCGGCAGCTGCGCCGCGCCCTCGCCAAGCTGGGCTGCGCCGCCCTGCTGCTGCTCGCGCTGCCGCAGGCGCTCGCGGAGAGCCCCGCCGAGAAGGACTACCGCGCGGGGCAGTACAGCCGCGCCCTGCAATGGCTGGAGCAGAGCCCTGTGCCCAAGGGGGAGGAGGCGCTCACCCTCTACAACAAAGGCAACTGCGAGTACCGCCTCGGCAACAGCGGCAAGGCCGCGCTCTGCTACGCCCAAGCCCTGCAAATCGACCCCGGGCTGAAGGAGGCACAGGCCAATCTGGCCTTCATCCAGCGCAAGGAGGGAGCCAACGTGTTTCTGCCCCTGCCCGAGGATGCCATCTTCACCTACCTGAGCCCCGTGCAACTGCGCGCTGCCACCATCATCTCCACCGCGCTGCTCGCGCTCGGTCTGGCGCTGCTGCTCGCGCGCCGGGGACGCCGCACGCCCGGGCTCGCCCTGTTTAACGCGCTCGCGGGCACGGCAAGCATTCTGTGCGCCACCGGCTGGATTTACTACGGCACGCGCGAGGTGCCGGCGCTCGGGATTCTGGCGCCGCGCGATGCGGCCTATGTCCTCAACGCCACCGAAGCGCGCACCGCCGCCGATGACGAAAGCCCCGTGATTGTGCAGCTCAAGCCCGCCACCCCCCTGCACCTGCTGGCGCGGCGCGGCGACCGCTGCTACGTCGAGACTCTCTCCAACGGCACCCGAGGCTGGGTGCCCGCCGCGAGCATCGCACCCCTGCACGGGGACGCCCGCCCGCAGCCCCCGCTCATTCTGCGCTTCTGACCATCTTGTTCTTGACAAAGCCCGCTGCGCGGCGCAGAATCCCTACATATCTGATATCCTCTCACCATGGAACCCTACAGCATGAAAAATCCGTTCCCGGCCACGGTGCTGGGAGTCCATCCCGTCACCAAGCCCGGAAGCGCCAAGGAAACCATCCACATTGACTACTCGCTGGAGGGTTCGGGGCTGAGCTACACCACGGGCGATGCGCTGGGCGTGCTGCCCAACAACGACCCCGCGCTGGTCGATGCCCTCATCGCCGCGCTGGCGCTCGACCCCGCCGCCACCGTCACCCTGCCCGACGGCAGCAGCGCCACCCTGCGCGAGGCGCTCATCACCACCTACGACATCACCGGGCTGAAGAAGGGTGTGCTCACCAAGTGGAACGCCGTGGCGGGCAGTGAGAAGCTCGCCGCCATTCTGGCCGACAAGGATGCCCTCAAGGATTTCTGCTGGGGTCGCGACCTGCTCGACCTTGCGGAGGACCCCGAGATGACGGCGCACTTTGCCGATGCCGCCGCCTTCACCGCCATTCTCGGCAAGATGAACGCCCGCCTGTACTCCATCGCCAGCAGCCCCGACGCCGTGCCGGGTCAGGTCTCGCTCTGCGTGGGCGCGGTGCGCTACCTGCCCAAGACCGGCACCACGCGCAAGCGCAACGGCGTGTGCTCCACCTTCATGGCCGACCGCCTGCAGCCGGGGGACAAAGTGAAGGTCTTTGTGCACAGCAACAAGAATTTCCGCCTGCCCGAGGACGGCAGCACCCCCATCATCATGGTGGGTCCCGGCACGGGCATCGCGCCTTTCCGCGCGTTCATGCAGCAGCGCGTGCACGACGGTGCCACGGGCGGCATGTGGTTCTTCTTCGGCAACCCCTACAAGGCCACGGACGGCTGCTACGAGGACGAGCTGCAGGCGCTGACGGATGCGGGCAAGCTCAAGCTCTCCGTGGCGTGGAGCCGCGACCAGGAGTACAAGATTTATGTGCAGCACCTCATGACGCAGGCCGCTGCCGAAATCTGGCAGTGGCTGGAGCAGGGCGCGGCGTTCTACATGTGCGGCGATGCCAACCGCATGGCCAAGGATGTGGAGGCGGCGCTGCTGAGCATCATCGCCGAACAGGGAGGCAAGACTCCCGAGGAAGCCGCCGCCTACCTCGCCGCGATGAAGGCCGCCAAGCGCTACCAGAAGGACGTGTACTGATCCGGCGCGTCCGCGCACCCGTTTCGGGGGAAGCGGGTCAACCGCTTCCCCCTTTTCCCTGCCCCATGAGTGCCGACTCCCTCTACACCCGCATGAGCGAGGCTCCGACCACGAGCTTCGATGTCTCCCTGCGCCCCCCCGCATTCACCGAGTTCTGCGGGCAGGAAAAGGTCAAGGAGCGCCTGCTGCTCATGGTGCAGGCGGCCAAACTGCGCGGCGATGTACTCGACCATGTGCTGCTGAGCGGCCCCCCGGGTCTGGGCAAGACCACCCTGGCCAACATCATCGCCAACGCCGTGGGACACAAGCTGCACACAACCAGCGGACCGCAGATTGACAAGGCGGGCGATTTGGCGGGCATCCTGACCAATATCGAGCGCGGCGATGTGCTCTTCATCGACGAGATCCACCGCCTCGCCCCCGCCATCGAAGAGTATCTCTACCCCGCGATGGAGGATTTCCGGCTCGACATCATCATCGACCAAGGTCCCAACGCGCGCTCCATCCGGCTCAACCTGCCGAAGTTCACGCTGGTGGGGGCCACCACGCGCGCCGGGATGCTCACGGGCCCGCTGCGCTCGCGCTTCGGGCTGGTCAATCGGCTGGACTACTACTCGGTGGAGGAGCTCTGCCGCATTTTGCAGCGCTCGGCGGGCATTTTGGACATCGACCTCGCGGCAGAGGGCGCCGTCGCCATCGGGCGGCGCAGCCGCGGCACCCCCCGCGTGGCCAATGCCCTGCTGCGCTGGGTGCGCGATTTCGCACAGGTGCGCGCCGACGGGCGCATCACCGACGCGGTGGCGCAGGCAGCGCTGGACATGATCGACATCGATGATGACGGGCTGGACGAGATGGACAAACGCCTGCTGGAGACGATGATTTACAAGTTCAACGGCGGGCCGGTGGGGCTGGGCTCACTGGCGGTGGCCGTGGGCGAGGACGAATCCACCATCGAGGATGTGCACGAGCCTTTCCTCATCCTGCAGGGCTACATCAAGCGCACGCCGCGCGGGCGTGAGGCTCTCCCCGCCGCCTACGCCAAAATCGGCGCCTCGCCCGCGGGGGCGCAGGGCTCTCTTCCCCTCTGAATACGCTGCATGCCCCGCTTCCTCCTCTTCCTGATTCTCCCCCTGCTGCTCGGCGGCTGTGTGCAACAGCAGATGCGCGCGCAGGTGCGCCACAGCCGCGTGGTGGTGCTCGACATCGGCCACTGGTACAAGCCCGGCGCGGGCGGTCAGGGGGCGCGCACACCCGATGCCCGCTACGGTGCGCTGGAGGAGTGCGACTTCTGGTACCGCTACTGCCTGTACACCAAACGCGTCATCGAGGCGGCGGGCTACGAGGTGCGCATCTGCAACCGCGCTGCTCTGCCGACAGACCCCGCACTGCGCCGCGCCGCCGAGGCCGCCCGGGTGCACCAGGTGAACAGCCCCGAGCCCACGGCCATCTACCGCAGCAAACACCACCCCAAACGCATGGCCGTGGGCATGCTCTCCGCCGACTGGGCGCTCGACCAAGGGCCCGCCTGCGTCGTGTTCCTGCACCACAACAGCAACAGCGAGCGCTGGCAGGTCTACAACAAGGGTGCCATGTACTGCAACGCCGAGGGCGGCGCGCTCGCCTTTGCCATGGCGGCCGAGATTGACCGCAGCATCTTCAAGGGCAGCCCGCCCATGGAAAACCACGGCGAGCCCTGCGGGGTCATCCTGCGCAACGACGGGCGGCGCGGCGGCGGCGACTGGCTCAACACCTGCAACGAGAGCTATGTGCCCGCCGTCATCACCGAGGCGGCGTTCCTCTCCAACCCCGAGCACGCGCGCTTCCTGGGCAGTCGCCGGGGTGCCATCCGCTACGCCGAGGCCGTGGGGCGCGGCATTGTCAACTATCTCAACGCCCGCTGACCGATCATGAACAAGACGCAGATTCTCGAGGTTCTCACGGAGGCAGGAGTCAGCCCCAGCAAGGCCTTGGGCCAGAATTTCCTGATTGATGAGAATGTGGCCAAGTGGATTGTAGCGCAGCTGGAGATTGCGCCCGACGACTGCGTGGTGGAGGTGGGGCCCGGCACCGGGGCGCTCACGGAGCACATCGCGCCGCTCTGCCGCAAGCTCATTCTGGTGGAGTACGATGCGCGGCTGGCTGACTACCACCGCCGCCGCTGGGCCGACTGCCCCCATGTATGCGTGCACCACGCGGACGGCGCCGGCTGGGATCCGCGCCCGCTCTTTGCCGAGCAGCCCGTGAAGTTCATCGGCAACCTGCCCTACAGTGCGGGGGGTGCCATTCTGCAAAATTTTCTGACGGCGCCCTGCGCGGTGTCGCGCGCGGTGGTGATGCTGCAAAAGGAGTTTATCGACCGCATTCTGGCACAGCCGGGGGACGAGGCCTTCGGTCTGCTCTCGCTGCGCGTGCAGATGGATTGGGTGCCGCGCGCGCTCAAGACCATCCCGCCGGAGGCTTTTTCGCCCCGCCCGAAGATTGATTCGACGGTGATGCTGCTCACCCCGCGCAACCCGTTGGAGCTGCCGCCCTACGACCACCGCCTGGCCGATGAGCTCATGCGCCGCTGCTTTGCCCAGCGCCGCAAGCAGATGCACAAGCAGCTGCCCGCCGAGCCGCCCTGGGAGCAGGTGGCGGCGCAGGTGGGCATCGCGCCCCAAGCGCGCCCGGAGGAGCTGGGGCTGGCGCAGTGGGCGGCGCTGACCCGCGCCTACGACCCGCACCCGCTGGCGGGGGTGGCGCAGCGGGAGGAGGAGCTTTTCGATGTGGTGGATGCGGCGGACAGGGTGCTGCGCCGAGCCACGCGCCGCGAGGTACACGAGGGGGGGCTCATGCACCGCGCCGTGCACATTCTGGTGTTTAACAAGAACCGCGACTGCCTGTTGCAGCAGCGCTCGCTGCTCAAGGATCGCCACCCCGGCGTGTGGGACAGCTCGGCCGCCGGACATGTGGATGCGGGCGAGGACTACGACAGCGCCGCGCGCCGCGAGCTGGAGGAGGAGCTGGGCATCGGCGACACCAAGCTGCTGCGGCTTGGCACCCTGCCGCCCACGGAGCGCACGGGCATGGAGCATGTGGCGGTCTACGCCGCGCTGCACACGGGGCGTGTGCACTACCCCGCGGCGGAAATCAGCGGTGTGCTGCCCTTCTCCCCCGAGCTGATTGATGCCTGGCTGGCGCGCCGCCCGCAGGATTTTGCGGACTCTTTCGCCGCCGTGTGGCAGCTCGTCCGCCGCGAGGTGCAGCTCTGAG
>JBJEVK010000024.1:0-27263 GCA_051884295.1 Akkermansia sp. | reverse complement strand
TAAAATGAAGTTGTTTTCGCTTTGTCGCATTTAGTCTTGCAATTCAGCGGGCGCCACTCACGGTTCCCAGCCGCCGCCCAGAGCGGTGCAGAGCTTGGCGAGTGTCAGGCGGATGTTCTGACGCGCCGCGATGATGCTGAGTTCCGAACTGAGCCACTGGCGCTCGGCAGCGGCGACATTGAGGAAGTCCTTGTTGCCGGCGTTGAAGAGCTGCAGGGAGAGCTCGGCGCTGCGCCGATTGGCGGCGGCGGCCTCCTCGTAGCGGGGGAGCTGGTTAGTCAGGCGGGCGTAGTCGATGAGGCAGTTTTCCACCTCGGCAAAGGCGGCAAGGACCGTTTGACGGTAGCTCTGCACGCTCTTTTGCTGCGCGAGTTCGGCCTGCCGCACAGCTTCGTTCAGGGTGGTGTTGTTGAGGATGCTACGCCCGACACTGGCGCCGAGATCCCAGGTGCTGTTTTTCCAGAATTGGGCAAAGTCGGTGCCGGCGCGGCTGCCGGTGCTGCCGGTGAGCGAGAGTTTGGGGAAGAGATCGGCCACGCTGACACCGATGCGGGCGGTGGCGGCGTGCAGTTCATGCTCGGCGCGCACGATGTCCGGGCGGCGGCGCAGCAGCTCCGAGGGCAGCCCGGTGGGCACGGCGGGAATGCGGTTGTAGACGGCGGGTGCGGGCAGGCTCAGGCTCAGCTTGTCGACCGTCGTGCCCAGGTACGTGGCCAGCGCATTCTCATAGCTGAGGATGTTCGCCTCGTACTGCGGGATCTGGGCGCGGGTGGAGGCGATGGTGGCCTGTGATTCGGCAAGGTCGAGCCCCGTGCTCATGCCGTTGTCGTAGCGCTGCTTGGCGATGCTGTAGGTGCGCTCTTGGTAGGCGAGCTGTTCGCGGGCAATGCGCAGGCTTTCCTTGGCGGTAATCCACTGGATGTAGGCGGCAGCGATGCTGCCGGCCAGCGCTGTGCGGGTGGCGGCGGCGGCGGCATACTGCGAGCCGAGGGTGGCGGCGGCGGCTTCGACCTCGCGGCGGGTGCCGCCCCAGATGTCGGGCGTCCAGGAGGCGGAGAGGGCTCCGCTCCAGCTGCCGTGCGAGGTGCTGGTCTGATAGCTGCCGCTGTTGCTGCCGCCGGCGCTCGCAGAAACACCCGGGAAGAGCCCGCTGCGCACGCTGCGCAGCTGCGATTCGGCGGCGGCAACGCTGAGGGCGGCGCTCACCATGTCGGGGTTGGCCTCGAAGCCTCGGGCAATGAGCGCGCTGAGCTGCGGGTCGCCGAAGGAGTCCCACCAAGCGCTCAGGCTGTGCGCATCGCTCGCGGGCGGCAGGTGGTTCACCCAACCGGCGGGCAGCTCTTGGTCGGGGGCGCCGAGGAAGTCGGGGCCGACGGCGCAGGAGGCGAGGCTGAGGGCGATGAGGGGGAGCAGAGCGCGCGTGTTCATGGTGTGCAAGGGGGGACGTTTATTCGTGGTGCAAGGCGTCGATGGGGTCGAGACGCGAGGCTTTGAAGGCGGGGTACCAGCCGAAGACGATGCCGATGGCGGCAGCGACCGTCACGGAGAGGAGCATGGCGCCGGGCGAGGTGGCGATGGGCCAGCCGAACATGGAGCTGACGACGCCGGAGCTGACATGGCCGATGACGATGCCCAACACGCCGCCCGCCAGGCAGAGCAGCACCGCCTCGGTGAGGAATTGGAACATGATGTCGCGCGGGCGGGCACCCACGGCCATGCGCAGCCCGATTTCGCGGGTGCGCTCGGTGACGCTCACCATCATGATGTTCATGATACCCACACCGCCGACAATCAGCGAGATGAGGGCGACGGCCAGCAGCAGGTTGCTCATGGTTTCGCTGGTGCCGGTGACCATTTTGGAAAATTGGGCGCGGTCGCGCAGCTCGAAGTCGTCCAGCACGCCGGGCTCCAGCCGATGCGCGCGGCGCAGGGCGGTGGTCATCTCGTCCATGGCGGGGTTGGCGTTCTCGCTGTCGCGAATGCGGACGATGAGCGAATCGACCGTGCGGGTGCGCAGGGGGTGCGGGGCATTGGTGTAGGGTTGCACATCGCAGCCGGGGTAGAAGCTGACGGCGGAGGTGGAGAAAGTGTCGGTGGAGGAGACGGAAGAGGTGCTGTTACTCGCTCCTGCCTTGCCGATGGTGGCGCTGCCGCCTGCGCCCGCCAGTCGGGTGCGGATGCTCGTCCACGGCAGAATCAGACAGTCGTCCTTGTCATTGCCCATCATGTCCGCCCCCTTGGGAGCCAGCACACCGATGATGTTGAACACCACATCCTTGATGCGGACTTCCTGGCCGATGGGGTCCTTCCCCGCGAACAGTTTGGTGGCAATGGTGTTGCCGATGAGGCAGACGCGGGCGGAGTTGTTGACCTGCTCGGCGCTGAAAGGGGAGCCCTGCGCGACTTCCCAGCCCTCGATGGCGAGGTAGTGCTCGTTGCCGCCGATGATGGAGTTGGGGCTCCAGTTGGTATTGCCGACGATGATTTGCCCGCTGGTGCGGACGACGGGCGAGGCGAGCTCCACGGTGTTGCGGCACTCGTTCATGATGACCTGGGCATCCGAGGCAAAGAGCGAGGCGCGCCCCCCCATGCCGGAGGCGACGCCGTTGGTGCGCACGGAGGCGCCCATGACGTTGACGGTGTTGGCTCCCAGCGAGGCGATGGACTGCCGAATCTGCTGCGAGGAGCCTTTGCCGATTTCCATGATGGCGACCACGGCGGCAATGCCGATGACGATGCCCAGCACGGTGAGCGCGGCGCGCATGGGGTTGCGCACCAGGGCGAGCAGGCAGGTGAGGAGGAGTTGCGCGAGGTTCATTTGACCAGATTGGCAGAGAGTTCATCGGATACGCCCTCGGCAATCAGACCGTCGACCATGTTGATGGCGCGGTCGGTGAAGGCGGCGGTTTTGCGGTCGTGCGTCACGATGATGACGGTGATGCCGCTGCGGCGATTCAGGTCGCGAAACATGTTCATGACCTCCACGGAGGTGGTGGAGTCGAGGTTGCCGGTGGGTTCATCCGCCAGCAGAATGCCGGGGTTGTTGATGAGGGAGCGGGCAATGGCCACGCGCTGCTGCTGGCCGCCGGAGAGCTGTGCGGGGGTGTGGTGCATGCGCTCCTCCAGCCCGACCATGCGGATGAGTTCGAGCGCGCGGCGGCGTATCTCGTTGCCGGGGCGCCGGGGGTGGCAGTAGTAGGCGGGCATCATCACATTCTCCAGCGCCGAGGTGCGCGGCAACAGGTTGAAGTTCTGGAACACAAAGCCGATGCGCTTGTTGCGCAGCCGCGCGCGCTCGTCTGCGTTGAGCTGCGCCACGTTGTGCCCATCGAGCAGGTACTCGCCCCCGCTGGGGTGGTCCAGACAACCCAGCAGATTCATCAGCGTGGATTTTCCGCTGCCGGAGGCTCCCGTCAGCGAGACGAACTCGCCATCCTCGATGCGGAGCGAAATACCCTTGAGGACGGGCAGGTCGAGCTCACCGACATGGTAGACTTTCGTGAGATTGCGGAGTTCAATCACGGTCGTGGACGTTTGGTTGGAACCGGGCTCACATGGGGGGAGGACCGGGGCGGTCGTTGCCGGCACTCTGCCCGGGCTTGGCCTCGGCTCCCCCGGTGCCGCGCTGGCGACGCTCGGGACGCTTGGGGCCGAAGAGGTTGTTGCTGCCGGGAGCAGCGGCGGCGGTCGCTTCTGCGCGCTCGGTCACGCCCGTGGCCAGCTCATCGCCCTCCTCCAGGCGCCCGCGCAGCACCTCGATGACGGCGCGTGTGCCGTCGCTCTCCGTCTTGCGCACCAACACAGGACTCACATGGGTGTCATCGACCTTCTTCCACAGCATGGCGGGCGGCTCGGCGGGAGGCTCCTCCTCGGCGCTCGGCTCGGGACGCTCGCCGCGAGGGCGTTCCCCCTGGGGGCGCTGCACCATGCCCTCCTCCGGCTCAAAATTGAAAGCCGATTCCGGCACCATGAGCGCGTTCTTGACCTCCTTGACGATAAAGTTGGCATTGGCGCTCATGTAGGGCAGCAGCTTGCGCTCGGGATTCTCGATGTCGATTTCCACGATATAGGTCACCACGTTGGAGGACATGGTGGCGTTGGGGCGAATTTTGTTCACATAGCCCTTGAATTCCTCATTCGGCAGGGCATCCACCGTGTAGCGCACCTCCTGCCCCGGAATCACCTTGGCGATGTCGGCCTCGTTGACGCTGGCCCAAATCTGCATCTTACTCAGGTCGCGCGCCACCAGAAAGAGCGTGGTCGCGTTCATGCTGCTGACCACGGTCTGCCCCACATTGACCTGACGCACCACAATGGTGCCGTCCACAGGCGCGGTGATGTGGGTGTAGTCGCGGTTGCGCAGCTGGCTCTTGTACTGCGCCTCGGCGCTGAGCAGCTGCGCATCGGCGGTTTTCTGCCCGGCCTCGGCCGAGGCGAGCTGAGCGCGTGCGCCGGCGAGATTGGCCTGCGCGGTTTCAAAAGCGTTGGTGTAGTTGTCGAAGTCGGCCTGCGAGAGGGCATCGCCCACGCCGAGTTTCCGGGCACGCGTCAGGTCGCGCGAGGCCTTGTTGAGGTTGGCCGTCTGCTGCTCGATGGTTGCCTTGGCCTGCGCCACCTGTGCGGCGGCGGTGAGAATCTGCGCCTTGGCCTGCGCCACCTGAGCCTCGGCTTTTTGGATGTCGAGCTCCACGATGGTGTCATCAATGCGCGCCAACAACTGCCCGGCTTTGACCTCGCTGCCGTAATCCACGCGCTTGCCGTCGACATCGGTGCCGAATTCCTTGATTTCGCCCGTCACCTGCGCGCCGACATCCACCAGCTCCTGCGGCTCCAGCGTGCCCGTTGCCTGCACCTTGCTGACGAAATCGCCCCGGCTGACGGAGACGGTTCGCAGCACCTTGTTGCTGCTCTCGGGCCGCGATAGGCTGTACCAAAGCCCCCCGCCACCGGCAGCCGCGACGATGGCCACGGTGCCCCATTTGATGATCCTTTTCACGTTCATGATTGTACGGCAGCTGTTCGGGATGTCAAGCAGCGCCACTGCCTGTCTGCTTCACTTGTTGAAACGAAATCGACGCGCAGAAATCTACACGCGCGACACATTTTTTGAAAAATCGCCATGGGCAGTCCACCCCACGAACAAAGGCGCCGGGTGTTGCCACCCGGCGCCTGCACAAAGATTTTCGGGCTTCCTGCCCGGCTCAGGCGAACACGCCCACGGCCTCGGAGGCGCAGGCAATCATGTAGTCGCGGTTGAGCTTGGCGATGTTGTCCACGGTGATGCCCTTGGGGCAGGCGGCCTCGCACTCGTACTGGTTGGTGCAGTTGCCGAAGCCCAGCGCATCCATCTGGCGCACCATGGCCAGCACGCGCTTGTTCTTCTCGGGCTGCCCCTGCGGCAGCAGGTTGAGGTGCGCGGCTTTGGCCGAGGTGAAGAGCATGGCGGAGCTGTTCTTGCAGCTGGCGACGCAGGCGCCGCAGCCGATGCATGCGGCCGCATCGAACGCGGCATCAGCCGTTTTCTTGCGGATGGGCACGTTGTTGGCGTTGGGGGCGGAGCCGGTGCGGATGTCTACGAAGCCACCCGCCGCGATGATGTTGTCCAGCGCGGTGCGATCGACCACGAGGTCGCGCAGCAGCGGGAAAGCCTTGGCGCGGAAAGGCTCGATCCACACGGTGTCGCCGTCCTTGAACTGGCGCATGTGCAGCTGGCAGGTGGTCACATGCTTGCCGCCGTGCGGCACGCCGTTGATGGTCAGCG
Source organism: Akkermansia sp. (assembly GCA_051884295.1). Classification (GTDB taxonomy): domain Bacteria; phylum Verrucomicrobiota; class Verrucomicrobiia; order Verrucomicrobiales; family Akkermansiaceae; genus Akkermansia. The sequence goes on along the minus strand of JBJEVK010000024.1, from coordinate 21,502 downwards.
AGCACATGCCGCAGATGCCCTCGCGGCAGTCGTGGTCAAAGTGGATGGGTTCCTTGCCCTCGTGGACGAGGCCCTCGTTTACGATATCGAGCATCTCCAGGAAGGAGGCTTCCTCGGGGATGTTGGTGGCCTTGTAGGTTTCGATACGACCCTGAGCCTGCGGGTTCTCCTGTCGCCAGACCTTGAGCGTAAGATTCAGATTAGCCATAATAGTTGATATGTCAAAAGGTTAATGATGATTTGCAATTCTTACTTGTAGGAACGGATGGCGAGGTGGATGTTCTCGAAGGTCAGCGGCTCCTTGTGCAGCACAGGCAGCTCGCCCGTGCCCTTGTACTCCCATGCGGCGACGTAGGCGAAGTGCTCGTCGTCGCGCTTGGCTTCGCCGTCGGGCAGCATGTGCTCCAAGCGGAAGTGGGCGCCGCAGGACTCCTCGCGGGCGAGGGCATCGTAGCAGAGCACCTCGGCAAAGTCGAGGGTGGCGGCCACGCGCCAAGCCTTTTCGAGCTCGGCGTTCATACCCTCCGTGCTGCCGACAATCTTGACGTTGTTCCAGAACTCATCGCGGATGGCGGGAATCTTGGAGATGGCGTCCATCAGGCTTTCCTTGGTGCGGCCCATGCCGACGTCCTCCCAGATGAGCTTGCCGAGCTTGCGGTGAATCTCGTCGGGGGTCATGCTGCCCTTGACGTCCATCATCTTGGCGATGCGCGCCTTGACGGCGTCCTCGGCCTCCTTGAACTCGGGAGCGGCGGTGGTGACGCTGCCGGGCTTGATGGTGGTCAGGTAGGTGGGCAGCGTGCTGGAGATGACGAAGTAGCCGTCGGAAAGTCCCTGCATGAGGGCGGAGGCACCCAGGCGGTTAGCTCCGTGGTCGGAGAAGTTGGCCTCGCCCAGCACATGCAGACCGGGGATGGAGGACATGAGGTTGTAGTCCACCCACAGACCGCCCATCGTGTAGTGGGAGGCGGGGTAGATCATCATGGGCTGCTCATGCGGGTCGACGTCGGTAATCTCCTCGTACATCTCGAAGAGGTTGCCGTACTGACCGTCGATCCACTCCTTGCCCATGCGGGCGATGGCATCCTTGAAGTCGAGGAACACGCCGCGTCCCGTCACGGCCACACCGCGGCCGTCGTCGCAGGCTTCCTTGGCGGCGCGGGAGGAGATGTCGCGCGGAGCCAGGTTGCCGAAGGAGGGGTACTTGCGCTCCAGGTAGTAGTCGCGATCGCCCTCGGCCACCTCGCTGGGCTTCATCTCGCCCTTGCGGATCTTCTCGGCCACCTCGCGGCTCTTGGGCACCCAGATGCGACCGTCGTTGCGGAGGGATTCCGACATGAGGGTCAGCTTGCTCTGGTAGTCGCCCTTGACGGGGATGCAGGTGGGGTGAATCTGCGTGAAGCAGGGGTTGGCAAAGTAGGCGCCCTTCTTCCAGCAGGCGCAGGCGGCGCCCACGTTGCAGCCCATGGCGTTGGTGGAGAGGTAGAACACGCGGCCGTAGCCGCCGGTGCAGAGCAGCACGGTGTCGCCGGCGTAGCTCTTGATTTCACCCGTGACGAGGTCGCGCACGACGATGCCCTTGGCATGGCCGTCGACCACCACGAGGTCCATCATTTCGGTGCGGGGGTGCATCTCGATGTGCCCCTTGCCGATTTCCTTCTCCATGGCCTGGTAGGCGCCGAGGAGGAGCTGCTGCCCGGTCTGACCGCGGCTGTAGAAGGTGCGCTTGAGCTGGGCGCCGCCGAAGGAGCGGTTGTCGAGCAGGCCGCCGTATTCACGGCCGAAGGGAACGCCCTGCGCGACGCACTGATTGATGATGGCGGCAGACACCTCGGCGAGGCGGTAGACGTTGGCCTCGCGGGCGCGGAAGTCGCCGCCCTTGATGGTGTCGTAGAAGAGGCGGTAGACGGAGTCACCGTCATTCTGGTAGTTGTGCGCGGCGTTGATGCCGCCCTGCGCGGCGATGGAGTGCGCGCGGCGGGGGCTGTCCTGGTAGCAGAAGCACTTGACGTTGTAGCCCAGTTCGGCGAGCGTGGCGGCGGCCGAACCGCCCGCGAGCCCCGTGCCGACGATGAGGACGGTGTACTTGCGGCGATTGTTGGGGTTGATGAGCTTGGCCTCGCGCTTGTACTTGGTCCACTTCTGCTCGATGGGGCCGTCCGGAATGCAGGAGGACGGCATGTAGTCGCTCACAGGAAACTTGATGTCGTTCATAACGTGTCTGAGTGTAAGGGGTTTAGTGCAGGATGCCGGTCAGCACGCAGACCGGGATGGAGATGAACAGACCGCAGACCACCACGCCGAAGGCGATGGCCACGAGGTTGTACAGCGGGCGGATCTTACGCGTCGCAAGGCCGAGCGTTTGGAAAACGGATTGCACACCGTGACGCACATGCATGAAGAGACAGCAGATAGCGATGATGTAGAACGCCGAGCACCAGGGGTTGCTGAACGCCGCCAGAATGTGGTGGTAGCAGTCAGCGGGATTGCCGTTGAAGGTGAGCTGCCACAGGTGGAAGCACAGGAAGCAGAAAATCATCACCCCGGTCAGCACCATCGTGCGCGAGGAGAACGTGGCCTTGAGCGTCCCCTCCTTCTGGTAGTGGGTGCGGGCGTTGTAGTTCTCGTACTTCAGGACGAGCGTCAGCCCCACATGGATGAGCAGGATGGCGAGCAGCCCCAAGCGAATGGCCCAGAGCAGCCAGGCGGGCATGGAATGCAGACCCACGGCGTAGGCGTCGATCCACGAGGAGCCGCCCGCTGCGGTGGATTCGCCACCGAAGATGGTCATGTTACCGGCCAGGTGCCCCACGAGGAACAGGAGGAGACACGCACCCGTCAGCGCCACAAGGATTTTGCGGCCGATGGAGGACGTGACGAATTTGCATGCTGTCGTGATAATGTCGTTCATAAGTGCAATAACGGCTTTGCGTGTTTAATCTACTCCAATGCGGGGTCAAATGCAAGCACCAAACACCCCGCGACCCGCTATTTCCCGAAAAATCGGCTTCCGCCGCCGTTCAGGCGGCGAGCAGGCTCTGCACGGTGAGCAGGAGGGCAAAGAGCGCCAGCAGGACGGCAAACACGCCGTCGATGCCGCGCGTGTGGCTGCTGTAGAACGCGCGCACGGGGTGCCACTGCAACAGGGCGCAGTAGCTGCACCAACCGACCCAATTCGCAGCAATCACCGCGCCGAAAAATGCCGCTGCAAACCAGGGATACACGGCGGCGTACTGCTGCATGGGCGCCAGCGTAAGCCCGGCAATGAAGAGGGTGCATTTGGGGTTGAGGATGTTGCAGAGGAAGCCCTGCCCGAACAGAGCGCTCAGGCTGTCCGCGCCGCTGTCACCGCCCGCGAGGGCATCGCCCTGCCCCGCCGCGCCCGTTCGGGGTCGCGGGAAAATTTTCCACGCGAGATAGGCCAGCCATAGCCCCGCCGCCGAGAGCACCCAGCGGCTCCAGCTCTGCTCCGTCAGCCACGCACCCGCCGCCATGACCAGCAGGGTTTGCAGGGCGAAGCCGAGCATGATGCCGCTGCTGACGGCGACGCCGCCGCGGAAGCCGCGCGCCAGTGCCGTGCGGAAAACGAAGATCACATCCGGCCCGGGGCTGAGCTGCGAGAGGACGAAGAGCGCGCAAACGGCCGCCATGCTCAGCAGGGCTTCTGTCATGGGGGGCTATCGTTAGGCACCGAAGGGCGGCAGGGGCAGCACGGGGTTGCCCTCCATGGGGAAGCGGCGCTGCAACACCTGCTCGGAGAGTGCGGGGGCGGTAGCGTAGGCGTTGCGGAAGATTTCGAGTTTGGCGTCGGTATCATCGGCCGCGTGCAGGGCGAAGGCCTCGGGGGTCTTGGGGACGACGGGCGAGCCGAACTCGAGGGTGCCGTGGTGGGCGGCGATGAGGTGCAGCAGGTGCAATCGCACCTGTTCGCTCGCGGGGCTCAGGCTCTTCCACTCCTCGCGGCGCTCGGGGGTCATCATGCCGTTCCACAGCTTGTTGACCAGCTCGATGCTCAAGGTGATGTGCCCCATGAGCTCGCCCACGGTGCTGTAGGGGCTGTTGAGCCCCTGCTCCTCATAATTGTTTTCCCACATCTTGCCGCTGTCGTGGAAGAGGGCGCCCGCGAGCACGAGGTCGCGGTTGAGCTCGGGGTAGCAGTCGCAGAGGCTCGCCCCCAGGCGCATGACAGCGGCGGTGTGCTCGACGAGCCCGCCGCGGCGGGCGTGGTGCACGTTGCGGGCGGCGGCGGCGCGGCGAAAGCGCGCTTCGTTCCGGCTCAGGAACTCGCGGCAGAGGGTGGCGAGGCGGGGGTCGCTCATGCTCCCGACCAGCTCACCGATGCGCTCCCATGCCTGCTGCTGGCGCTCGCGCAGCTCGGGGCTGCCCGCCAACAGCACCTCCACCTCCTCGGGCGCAAGGGGGCGGAGACTGAGCTCGGCAACCTCCAGGCCATAATCGCTGTTGCGCCAGCCGGCTGTCAGCTCCACGCAGCTGCCCAAGGGCAGGCTCAGCAGCTCGGCATGCCAGGGAGCGTTGTCCCAAACCTTGAAGCTGAGGCTGTCCTGCGTGTCCGCAAAACAGACTTCGAGATAGGGGCGCCCTTGGCGGGTCATTTTGTCGTTGCGCTGCGTGTACTGCGCGCGGACGCTGCCGCGCGTGTTCTCCTTGCCGACGGAGCTCGTGAGTTCTTGGATGGAGTGGTAGTTCATGGGTAGGTATTGAGAGAAAACAGAAAGGGGGAGGTGGTGCCGCGCACAAACTCCCCCTTCGCACAAGGAAAACGGGCGATTCAGGCCTGTTCTGCGGCCGAAGCAGGCTCGGCAGGAACGGCGGACTCAGCGGGAGCGACAGGCTCGGCGGGCTCGGCGGGCGTTTCCGCAGCGGGCTCGGCGGGAGCTTCTGCCGGTTGGCTGAGTAGCTTCTCCAAGTCCTCGGAGGCCGAGGCGGGCTCCTCCGCAGGAGCAGCAGCGGGTGCTTCCGTTGCCGCAGCGGGTGTCTCCTCCACGGCGGCAGCCACGGGAGCGGCGGCGTTGAGGTCGGACTTCTGGCGCTGGAAGCGCGCGTTCATCAGCACCGCCAGCACGAAGCACAGCAGCATGAAGAGCGTGCCGAACAGCACGGTGCCGCGCTTGAGCACGTCCGTGGTTTGGGCACCGAAAGCCTGATCCGTCATCTGCGCGCCGAAAGCGGCACCGAGCCCCTCTTGCTTGGGGCGCTGCATGAGCACCACGAGCAGCAACAGGGCGCACACGATGAGGAGAATGGAAAAGACGATGTAAATGGCGGCGTTGAGCATGGCGGTATTGTAGCGGATGGGGGCGGAATGTAAAGAACGGAAAGTTTATGCAATGATTTCGTTGCGCTCGTTGCACACGATGCGCGTGGGGGTGATGGGCTTGTCATCGTAGGCGAAGCTCATGATGATGATGCGCTCCCCCTTGCCGATGAGCTTGGCCGCAGCCCCGTTGACAATAATCTGTCCCGTGCGCGGCGGACCCACCAGCACATAGGTTTCAAAGCGGTTTCCGCTGGTGACGGATGCTACGAGCACTTTTTCCCCCGGCCACAGACCGGCGGCCTCGACGAGATCCTGCGGGATCTCAATGCTTCCCTCATAATCCACATCGCCGCGCGTGACCATGGCGCGATGAATTTTCGATTTCAGCTGGCAAACAAACATGGCAATGCAAGCAACGGGCGCCTATCAAACTACTTTTTCCCCGAAAGGTCAAGCACAAACACAGCAAATGGCGGCATCAGCCGGCCGTCCCGAGCCGGGAGCAGACAGCGCACACGGGTTTGCAGCCGCGCGCGGGGCAGTAGCGACGCCCCCACAGCACGAATTGAATGTGCAGCTTGCCCCAGAGGCTCTGCGGGAAGATTTTTTTGAGATCAGCCTCGACTTTTTCCACGCTGTTGCCGCGGGAGAGCCCCCAGCGGCGGGCGAGCCTAAAGATGTGTGTATCGACGGGAAAGGCGGGGTAGCCGAAGGCCTGATTCATGACGACGGAGGCGGTCTTGTGCCCCACGCCGGGGAGTGCCTCCAGCGCCTCGAAGCTGTCGGGCACGCGCCCGTCGTACTGCTCCGTCAGCACTCGAGCCGTGGCCACCAGCCGCTTGGCCTTCGTCTCCGTCAAGCCGCAGGTGGCAATGTAGCGGCGCACCTCCTGCCAGTCCATCGCGGCAAGCGCCGCCGCATCGGGGGCGGCGGCAAAGAGCGCGGGCGTGACCTGATTCACACGCGCGTCGGTGCACTGCGCCGAGAGCATCACGGCAATGAGCAGGGTGAACGCATCGTGATGCAGCAGGGGAACTTCGGGCTTCGGGAATGCCCGCTCCAGCTCCTCCGCCACGATGGCAGCTTTTTCCGCACGGCGCATGGGCGAGAAGCAGCAGCTCAGCGGCGTTCTGTGTTGCCGAGCGGTCCCAAAATAGCCGAGCTTTCCTGTTTGGTCGTGCGGCTCCAGGACTTGACGGCCTCGCTGGAGCCGGAAGGACCGACCACCGTGCGATTCGAAGGAGGCACCTCCGGCAGAGGGTGCTGACAAGCCGGCAGCAGCGCCGACACCAGGCTCAGAAGAAGGATATTACGCATGAAATAACAGGAATGGAAGGGGTGAGATTTCAAAAGCCGCCTGCACCCGTAAACGAGGCAGGCGGCGCAAAGGGGATGGAGCCCGATGCCTCGTGCGTCAGCTACCCAGCGGCTTGAGACGCACAACGCGGTCGCCCACGGCAGGACGCAGCCCGGGAGCCGTGAGCTTCTCGTCGATTTCGGCCACGACCTGACCGTCCTTGATGCTGACGAGGCGCACCACCGTCACCACCGAATCACCGCGGCAGATGAGCAGCGCATCATCGCGCACCAGGCTGTCCTCGGTCGTGGCATTGAAGGTAACATAGCGCCAGCCCGTATCGACACCGCTGACGGTGAACTCCTTGTTGTTCTTGGAGTATTCGATGAAGAAACGCTCGTTGATGGCGTTGAGGCGAGCCAGCTCGGTCTTTTGCTTCTCCAGTTCAGCAGCAGCCGCCGTTTTCGCTTCGGTCGCCTTGCTCAGACTCTTCTGCAGGGTTTCCGCCTCCTCTGCTTGCGCTTTGTAGAGCTCACCGATTTTCTCCACGGCGGCATCATAGTCGGGGGATTCACCGCCGCATTCCTCGATGATGGCCGCAAGAGAGTCGATGCCGCGGGATTCGGCACGAGCAACCGTCACCCATTCGGCCTCTTCCTTGCCCTCCTGTTGTTTGGCCAGCTCGGCGGCAAGGCTCTTCCGCTCCTCCTGCTTGGCCGCCAATGCGGCCTGAGCATCCTCGCACTTGGCCTTTTGGTCGTTCATCTCCACGCGCGCCGCCTCCGCCGCATTGACAGCCGCGGCTCGCTCCCCGGAAACACGGGCAGCTTCGCTCTCCAGCTCCTTGTTGAGGGCACGCAGCCCCGTTGCATCGGTTGCCGCGATCTGCGAACCACCGCCCTGCGTGTACACCAGTACATTCATCGCTTTTTGCTGCCCGGCAGAGAAGTAGCACACAGCGCCACCGGCCAGCAGAACGAGAATCGAAACAATCAGATGGGAAATTTTCATGTTGTTCTGGGGGAAATGTTAATTGCGGATAATAAGACTTACTTCGGCTTTATTTGGCGGTGCGCGGAGCCGTTACCTTGTCGCCGACCATCACACGGTCACCGGGACGCATGGTCGCAGCAACCACCTCGCAGCTGGACTGAGTCCCCTCCACCAACGTAACGTTGAGTTCGCAGATTTTGCGATTACCGCGCGTCACGGTCAGGCGGGAACCGCTGATGATGCCCTTGTTGATACCGGCATCGAGAATCACATAATCCCAATCGGGGCTGGCATTCTGCACGGAGCACTCCAACTCGGGCGGGGAGAGCCGCGCCATGCGATCGGAGGCCAACTTCTTAGCCGCAGCAATTTTATCGATGGTGTCCTTCGTTTCGGCCTGCAACGCAGCCGTTGCAGCATCCTCGGCAGCCACTTTGTCCGATGCACTCTTGTTGGCGGCATCCGCCTCGGCCAGCTTGCTAATGATGGCCACGCGGAAATCATCGCTGTCATCCACATCACCGCCGTCCATCTCTGCGGCGGACATGGCAGCCGTGCGGAACTTGTTGAATGTCTCGCTGGCCGAGTTGGCAGCAGCGCGCATGGCATCAATCTTCGAGGTGAGCACCACGCACTCCTGAGTCTCGCTTTCCGTCTCGGCCTGAGCCGCCGCAATCTTGGCTTTGTAGTCCTCGGCCTGCGCCTGAAGATACTCTACGCGCAGTTGGGCATACTTCTGAATGCTCTTGTCCAGCTCTACCTCCCCGGCCTTGGCAGCTGCCGCCCGAAACTCTTTTTGGAAGGCAGCCACCTCACCGCTCGGCGAGGTCAACGCGCCGTTGTGTTGGTACAGGAAAAAGGATGCGCCCAGGAGGAGCACAACGGCGGCGATGATGGTATATTTCCACATGGTTGTAAGTAAATTTGCAGATGTTCGCTAATATATCTATACCAGAATGCGGGCGAAAGCAACTAAAAAACGCAAGTTCCGAGCAATTTTTTCCGCCTTACTGAGTCGTGCTTCCCCGCGCCCGAGCAACACTCATTTTGCGGAGGAAATTTCACGCGAGAAAAGCCGCCCTGCACGGATGATGCAGGACGGCTTTGATGCGGAAAATCAATTCCTTAGGCGGATTCAGGCCTCTTCCTTGGCGGCGGCCTCTTTGGCCTTGCGGTCGCGGGCGGCGGCGCGCATGGACATCTTGACGCGACCCTTGTCATCAATGCCGATGCACTTGGCGGTCACGATGTCGCCCACCTTGACGACATCCTCCGTCTTTTGCGTGCGACCCTCGGCCAGCTCAGAGATGTGGATGAGACCGTCCTTGCCGGGCAGCACCTCCATGAAGGCACCGAACTCCTTGGTGGAGACAATTTTGCCTTCGTAGGTCTCGCCGACTTCGATCTCACGGAACATGCGGTCGATGAGGTAGAGCGCGCGTTCCACGCCCTCCTGGCGACTACCGTAGATGCGCACCGTGCCATCCTCCTCGATGTTGATATCCGTGCCGGTTTCGGCCTGCAAAGCCTTGATGTTCTTGCCGCCGGGCCCGATGAGCTCGCCGATGCGATCCTGCGGAATCGAGGTGCTCTCAATGCGCGGAGCATTGGGGCTCATCTTCTGCGGGGCGGGGATGCAGGCGTTCATCGTCTCGAGCACCTCCAGGCGTCCCTTGCGCGCCAGGTGAATGGCATCTTCGAGAATGTAGAGCGGAATGCCGGGCAGCTTGAGGTCGAGCTGGTAGCCCGTGACGCCGACGGAGGAACCGCAGAGCTTGAAGTCCATATCGCCGTAGAAGTCCTCGGAGCCGATGATGTCCAGCAGCGTCTTGTAGCGCTTGGGCTCGCGGTCGCCGGGTTGTTCAAACTCGGTCACCAAGCCCACGGAAATGCCCGACACGGGGCGCTTGAGCGGCACGCCCGCCGCCAGCAGCGACATGGTGCCGGCGCAGACGGAAGCCATGGAGGTCGAGCCATTGGACTCCATGATTTCGGAGGACACGCGGATGGCGTAGGGGAATTCGTCCTCGGTGGGAATCACGGGAGCGATGGAGCGTTCGGCCAGGGCACCATGACCGATTTCGCGGCGGTTCTGACCGCCGAAGCGCCCGGTCTCGCCCACGGTGAAGGGCGGGAAGTTGTAGTGCAGGATGAAGCGTTTTTCATCCACGGAGCCGGTGTAGTTGTCCAAGTACTGCTTCTCCTCCACGGGAGCAAGAGTCGCCAAGCACATGGACATGGTTTCTCCGCGGGAGAAGAGAGCAGAGCCGTGCACCACGGAGGGCAGCACATTCACCTCGGCGGAGAGGGGGCGCAGCTGCTTGATGGCGCGACCGTCGGCGCGCTTGTCGTGCTCCATGATGGAAATGCGGAACGCCTTTTTCTGGATGTACTCAAAGACCTGCTCGACATCGAAATCGGTGGCCTCGGGGTGAGCCTGCTTGATGGCGGCCTCCACCTCGTCGCGCAGGGCGCCCACCTGCTTTTGACGCTGAATCTTGTTGGGGGCGTAGATGGCCTCCTCGATGCGGTCGCCCGCGATCTGATAGCCGATTTCCAGCAGCTCGGGCTTGGCGAGGGTCAGCTCGTACTCGCGCTTGGGCTTGCCACAGATGGCGCGCAGCTCTTCCTGCGCCGCGCAGATCTTGGCGACATTCTCCTGCGCGCAGTGAAGGGCGGCGATAAAGTCCTCCTCCGGCAGCTCCTTGGCGGAGCCTTCAATCATAATCACCTGATCCTTGGAGCCGGCGTAAACGAGGTCCAGATCAGACTCGGCGCGCTGGCTGTTGGTGGGGTTGATGACGAACTCGCCGTTGATGCGGCCGACACGCACGGCACCCACGGGCTCAGCGAAGGGGAGGTCGGAGATGACGCAGGCAGCCGAGGCTCCGTTGATGGAGAGGATATCCGGTTCGTTCTCACCGTCTGCCGCCAGCAGCAGGGTGATAACCTGCGTGTCGTAGAAGTAGCCTTTGGGGAACATGGGGCGCAGCGGACGATCCGTCATGCGGCAGGTGAGGATTTCCTTCTCGGTGGGGCGACCCTCGCGCTTGAAATAGCCGCCGGGGAACATGCCCGCCGCAGCCGCTTTCTCTTTGTACTCAACCGACAGGGGGAAGAAGGTCTGCCCTTCCTTAATTTTGGTGGCGCTCACCACGGTGACGAGGACAACGGTATCACCGCAGCGCACGGTAACGGCGCCGTCTGCCAAACGGGCAATTTTACCGGTTTCGATGGTGATGGGGCTTGCGCCCACAGCGCAAGTAACAGTATGGGGTGTATCAAACATTATTGTCGTTTTCTTACTTCGGATTGCCGGCTCCGGACTTCCCTCGGCGCGCCGGAGCCGGCCCTTGCGCGCGTCGGTCGGGGCTGCGTTGGGAGCGCCCCGCGCAATTCGTTCCCGCCTGTTCTCACGGAGTACCGAGCGAGACTGAATCGGCTGAATGGTACACACTCTCTCGCGCCATAGCAAGCTAATTGTGCGCAGCGAACGCTTTTTAGCTTTTCTTTTTGCTTTTCAAGAGCTTTCTGGTGCTGTATGCTAAGCAGCGATGATGGATGACGACGCTTCCGAGACGGTGCAACTGCGCGACATGAATGCGCGCGACCTGCCCCGCGAACGTCTGATGCGTTTGGGGCGCAGCGCTCTGAGCGATGAGGAGCTCATCGCCATTTTTCTGCGCACGGGGCTGCACGGGTGCAATGTGCTGGAGCTCGCCGCGCAACTCAAGCGTGCGGCGGGCGGTTCGCTGGCGGCGCTGGGGCGCTTGGACGGGGCGGAGCTCGCGCGGCTTTGCAAGGGCATCGGTGCCGCCAAGGCGGCAACGCTGGCTGCGGTGTTCGAGCTGGGGCAGCGAGCCGTGCGCGAGCGGCTGGAGCAAACCAAGCTGGAAACTCCCGAGACGGTGTATGAGATGCTGGCGGGTGAGCTGCGCTACGAACCCGTGGAGAACCTGATTTTGCTGCTGCTGGATGTGCGGCGCCATTTGCTGCGGCGGGTGCATTTGGGGCGCGGCACGCTCACGCAGGTGATTACGCACCCGCGCAATGTCTTTCGCGAGGCACTGCTGGCCAACGCTTCATCGTTCATCATGGTGCACAACCACCCCAGCGGCGATCCCACCCCCAGCAAGGCCGATGAGAAGTTGACCAATGCCATTGCTCAGGCGGGTGAGGTGATGGGCATCCGCCTGATGGATCATATCATCATCGGTGCGCCGCGCGGCGATGCGCCCGCTTATTACAGTTTTCGGCAGCACAGTCGCATTCCCTGACCTCCCGCATGAAGAATTACCACACCCACGTTGCTGTGCCGCAGGGCGGCTACCTGTGCTCCGTCACCCGCGCCGACTGGGAGCGCGTGGCGGCAGCGCCGGGCATGATGCCCTGCTTCGGGGTGCACCCCTGGCACGCCGCCGAGGTCGATCCGGCCGAGCTGGCTTTTGAGCTGGATCAATGGCTCGCGCGTTTTCCGACGGCCGGGGTGGGAGAGACCGGGCTTGACCACAGCCCGCAGCACCGCACCACGCACGAGGCGCAGCTCCTGCTGCTGCACATTCATTTGGGTGCCGCATTCCGCCACGAGCGCACCGTCCACCTGCACGGTGCGCAGGCATGGGGCACGCTGACGGAGATTTTGCGCGCGCGACACCGCGCCGGCACTCTGCCCCGCTGCCTGCTGCATGCGTGGAACGGCTCGCACGAGCTGGCGCGCGAATTGCTGCAGCTGGGCTGCATCTTCTCGGTGGGGCTGCGCGAGCTGCGCCATCCCCGCGCCGCCGAGCGCTACGCCCGCATCCCGGAGGGGCGGCTCTTTCCCGAGACGGATGACCGCCCCGAAACCTGGGAGCAAACCCTCGCCCTGCTTGCGGCGCTGCGCGGCCCCATGCCCCGCAGCTGACGCAACACAAACCCCGCAGATTGCTCAACAATCCGCGGGGTTATTGTTCGAGGGTTTCAGAGCGGCGATTACGCGCCGGTGCCGTCCAACGCCACCATGTCGGCAAGGATGTACAACGATTCGCGCAACACCGGGTCAAGCCCGGAGGGATACTCGGGCGCATCATCCAACGCGTCCTCGGGATCCTCGTTTTCCTCCATGAAGCTGTTGCGATCGTCCTTGCCGGCCAGGGGCAGCACATCCGCCTTCACATCCTCCAGCTTCAGGCGATAAATGGTCAGGGTTTCCGCATCGGCTTTTTCCATGAGCGCGTAGCGGGTCTTGCGCTCGGCATCGATTTCGCGGCGGCGCTTGAGTTGTTCGGCATTTTCGGCGCAGCGCAGTTCCTTGTTGAGCGAAACGCTGTTTTTGGCCTGGCGTTCCTCGGCTCGGGCAATATCTTCGCTCATGTACTGCAAGTCCTTGTCCTGAGCCGTGCGCGCCTTGCTGCGCTCCATGAGCTGCGGCAGCAGAGCCGACAAGCGCGGGCTGCGCACATAGCCACCGGCGCGGGGAATCTCATCGTAGGGCAGCGCGTAGTCCTGCTCACCCTCGTTGACGCGCAGCCCGCCCGTCACCGTCGGCAGCACAATGTCGCTGGCCACGCCGCGCAGCTGGGTCGAGGCTCCGCCCACGCGGTAGAATTTCTGCGTGGTCACCTTGATCATGCCGCAGCCGTCCCGGCGGGAAAAATAGGGCATGTACTCCGCCAAACCGCGCGGCACCTGCACCGTCCCCTTGCCGAAGGTGGTGGGGTCGCCCACAATCACGGCGCGGCCATAGTCCGCCATGGCTCCGGCAAAAATCTCGGAGGCGGAGGCACTCATCTTGTTAATCAGCACCACGAGCTCGCCGGTGAACAGAGGCTTGCCGCTCACCGTCAGCCGCTCCACATGCCCGCGGGCATCCTTCACCTGCACCACGGGGCCGGCCCCGGTGAAAAAGCCCACCATCTTGCGCACCTCGTCCAGCGAACCGCCGCCATTGAAGCGAAGGTCGAGCACCAGCCCCTGCACCCCCTCACGCACCATGCGTCGGAGGATATTCTTCACATCGGTGGCGCAGTGCACATCACCCTCATCCAAATCCACATAAAACGAGGGCAGCGTCAGCACGCCCAACTTGCGGGGTTCTCCCTCCGCAGATTTCAGCTCAATGATTTTGCCGGCAGCCAGCTCCTCGGACATGGGAATCTCATCGCGCACGATGGTAATCTCGCGCTCGGCAGCGCTCTCCTCGTTTTGCACCCGCAGGCGCACAGGCACTCCCTTTTGCCCGCGAATCAGGTCGATCACCTTGTCGATGGGCAGGAACATCACATCCGTCCAGTTATCATCGCCTTCCTTGGCAACCGCCACGATGTGATCTCCCAACTTGAGCTGCCCCTCCTTGGCCGCGGGACCGCCCTTGACAATGCCTTCCACCGTGGTGCTGCCGTCATCCGCGGCCTTAAGCTTGGCGCCGATGCCCACCAGCGAGGCCTTGATCATGTCCTTGAAACGCTGTTCCTCGCGCGCACCCATGTAATCGGTGTGCGGATCATACACATGCGCCACGGCATTGAGCAGGTCGGACACCATATCCTCGCGGTCGGCATCCTGAATCTCGGCGCGCATACGCTTGAGGCGCGCCCGGATTTTTTCCGTGGGCGGCAATTCCTTGGCGTTGGGATCGGGTTTTCCCTTGGACTCAGCCAATTTGGCCACATTCTCCCGGCGCAGAATCTCGGTGAGCAGCATGTCCTCCACCGTATCGCACCATACCTGATCCAAAGCCGCACTGTCCGCCGCGCGCTCCAGCTTGCGGCGCGTGCGCGGCACCGAGCGCTGCGAATCAAAGGCGGGCAGCTGCTTGGCAAAGCCGTCCAGTGCTTTCTCCGCCGCCTCCAGACGAGGCAGCGCGCGATCGCTGAAATAAGCGTACAGCTCATCGGCCAAACGCGTTGTCTGACCCGCCAACAGATAATCGCCGAAACTCGTCTCGTAGCGCCCGCGCAGGATGTCCACATCCTCCTGCGTCAGGAACAGATGCTGAGGATCCACGGATTGGATGTAGTTATCCAGAAATTTCGCGTACAACTCCTGCGTGAAACGCGTGCGGGAGAAGTGAGCATTCTGCAAGACCAGCGAAAACTGCTTGCCGATGGTGTCGTAATCCGGCTGAGCGTAACCGGTTGAGCTGCACGAAGCCAGCACAGCCAACCCCACCGGGCAAAGAGCGCGCAAAAAAGAAAACCTGAACATGAAAAGCAAAAAGGAAAAGAGCGACGAATTTCCGCCCGGCTCGGGCGCACCTCGGGGGGAGCATAGCGCTCCCCGCCAACGGGAGCAATCCAAAAATGAGCCGATGACACAGCACGCCCGGGAATGCACCTCGAAACGTTCCGGGTGCACCCCCTCGGCGGCGAGCAATCAGCTCAAGCACTCAGCTCTTGGCGCGGCGACGTTCCGCCGCATTCGAGCGCAGCTTGCATCCCATCGCCTCAGCCATGCTCTTCACGCCGCCTTCCAAATCCGCCAAACGCTTCTGTGCCGCCTTGAGCGCGTTTTCCGTGCGCGTCAGCTTCGAGCGGGTCTTGCGGAGCTCCGCGCGGAGCTCCGTCGTCGACGCCTTGGGCTGCACCTCTGCCGTAGCTACCGACTTGCGACGGCCGCGGGGCTGCGGCTGAAAACGGGCATAGACGGCATCCTCCGCTTGTTTCTTCCACAGCGAAATCAGCGTGGGGGCGATATTCTTCTTAGCCGCAATCTTCTGAATGGTCGTCTTGCGGCTCAGGACATCAAGAATGATCTGTTTTTTTTCTTCCGGCGTGTAACTTGCGTGCGAAATAGCCATAGTAATATCTCCGATGAGGTCATATATAAACTATTCAACGAATCGATGCAAGAGTATTTTGCATCATATGAAAAAAAATTGCGATTGTGCACATGAGAAACTCCGCTCGCTCACCCTCGTCGGCAGACATGATGCGCGAACATCATCGCCCTATGCCTCAACGTGCTCTTGACGATCCCGATATTTTGTGCCAAGATAGGCAGCGTTATGTTG
Organism: Akkermansia sp.; assembly: GCA_051884295.1. GTDB lineage: Bacteria > Verrucomicrobiota > Verrucomicrobiia > Verrucomicrobiales > Akkermansiaceae > Akkermansia. The sequence goes on along the minus strand of JBJEVK010000024.1, from coordinate 5,944 downwards.
AAAGGTATTTCTCCCGTCATTTCTCCCTCGCTGCTCAAAATCATGGCCGAGATGGGGCACGGGGATGAGATTGTCATCTCCGATGCTCATTTCCCGGCGCACACCTTCAATGCCACGGTGGTTCGCGCCGACGGTCTGCCCGCCGACGCCCTGCTCGCGGGCATGATTCCCCTGTTCGAGCTGGACAGCTACGCCACCCCCGTCATCATGATGGCGGCCGTCCCCGGCGACACGCTCGACCCCACGGTTGAGGCGCGCTACCGCAAGGCGCTGAACTACGAGGGCGACATCGAACAGATGGAGCGCTACGCCTTCTACGAGCGCGCCAAGAAGGCTTACGCGGTGGTCATCTCCGGCGAGACGGCCAAGTACGGCAATATTATCCTCAAGAAAGGGGTCACGCCGGTTGCCTGAGGGCAGCGCTGCCATGTTCCGCATCTGCAAATGCATCGAGCTGGAGAGCGGGCATCTGCTCTCCAAGCATCCCGGCAGCTGCCGATTCCCGCACGGTCACACCCGCAGCGTGGAGATGGTGTTTGCGGCCGAGACGCTGGATGACCACGAGATGGTGGTGGATTTCAAAGCCATCAAAGAGATGATGTTCGGCTTCCTGCAGCAGTTCGATCACGCACTGTGCATGAACTCTGACGACCCGCAGTTCCCGGCCTTGCGCGCCGTGTACGGCGAGCGCATCATCCCCTTCGAGCACAGCGACCCGACGAGCGAGGCGATGGCCTACCACGTCTTTACCCATGCGCAGCAGGCGCTGGAGCGCGCCAAGCGCGGCGAGGGGACTTATCCCGTGCGCGCCTGCGTGCGTCTGGAGCGCGTGCGCGTGTGGGAGACCAGCAGTAGCTGGGCCGAGTACAGCGACTGAGCCCCAGCACCCCACCGCATGGATTCGGAAGCCCGCATCGCCGCCGAGCTCGCCGCGCTGGAAGCGGCGGGCAACCTGCGCACGCTGCACCGCGTGCGCCCCGACGGGCTCTACCTGTGGCACGAGGGGCGGCGCTACCTGAACCTCTCGAGCAACGATTATTTGGCGCTCAGCGCCTCACCCTACAGCACGCTCGACCTGCGCCGCTACGCCGCCGAAGCGTGGGGCGCCGAGCGGCTGAGCCCCCACCTGCACGGCAATCCCGCCAGTCGACTCATGACCGCCGACAGCGAGGAGTACGACATCCTCGAATCGGAGCTGGCGGCGCTCTTCCCGGGGCGCGCCGCGCTGGTGCTGGGCTGCGGCTACATGCTCAACAGCGGGCTCATGCCCGCCCTCGCGGACAAGAGCGAGCTCATCCTCGCCGACAAGCTGGTGCACGCCAGCATGATCGAGGGGCTGACGCACGGTGCCGCTGAGTTCCGGCGCTTCCCGCACAACGATCTCGCCGCGCTGGAGCGCCAGTTGCAGCGCGCGGCGGGGCGCGGCGTGTGGGTGCTGGTCGAGTCTCTCTACAGCATGGACGGCGACGGCGCCCCCCTGCGCGAGCTCGCTGCGCTCAAAGAGCGCTACGGCTTCCGGCTCTATGTGGACGAGGCGCACAGCTTTGCCGTGCGCGGTCCGCAGGGCAAGGGGCTCTGCGCCGAACTGGGGGTTGAGGCGGCGGTTGATCTGCTCGTCTGCACCTTCGGCAAAGCCGTGGCCGGGGCGGGGGCGGCGGTCATCTGTTCCCCGCTTGTGCGCCGCCTGCTCATCAACCGCCTGCGCCCGCTCATTTTCTCCACGGCGCTGCCGCCCGTTACCCTGCTGTGGGATGCGATGGTGCTGCGCGAGATGCGCACCGAATCCCTGCAAGCGCAGGGTTACCCCGGCATGGGCAGTCTCCGCGCGCAGCTGGCGGCGCATGTGCGCCGATTCACCGAGCTGACGGGGCTGCCGGCAAGTTCGCAAATCATCCCCCTGCCCTGCGGCAGCAACGAGCGCGCGCTGGCTGCTGCCGAGGCCGGGCGCGCCGCGGGGCTGTGGCTCACAGCCATCCGCCGCCCCACCGTCCCGGCGGGCAGCGAGCGCATCCGCCTCTCGCTCAACGCCGGACTCACCGACGCTCATCTTCAACAACTCGCTGACCTATGCAGGAAACTTGGCTGAAACGCGAGCCGGGCAACCGCTCGCTCATCCTCTACATGCTCGGTTGGGCCGCCACGCCCAACGCCGTCTGCCACATCCCCATCCCGGCAGGCTTCGATGCGGTGGCCTACTGCGACCACCGCCGCATGGCACCACTGAACCCCGCCGATTTTGCCGCCTACGGGCGCATCTACCTCTTCGCCTGGAGCTTCGGCGTGTGGGTGGCCGAGCAGTGCTGCCGAGAGCTGCCGCTGCACCGCGCTATCGCCCTCAACGGCACCCCCTACCCCGTCGACGACCGCTGGGGCATGCGGCTGCGCGTCGTGCTGCGCACCATGCAGGGGCTGGCGCGCGTGGGTATGAACCCTTTTAACGAAAAAGCCTACGGCGGCGTGCGCTACATCCCCGACGGCCCCTACCCCGACCGCAGCATCGAGGAGAAAATCGATGAGCTGACGCTGCTGGCCGAGCGCAGCAAGGCGGATTCCGCCGCCCACCTCCACTGGGATGCCGCCTACATCGCTGACAAGGACGAAATCTTCCCCCCGGTCAAGATGCGCGACTACTGGGGCAGCGTGGGTCTCGGGACCGAGTTCGGCAGCTACCACTACCCCTTTGCCGACCCCGACATCGTGCTGCGCCACCTGCGCGACTGAAGCATGCGCCCCGACAAACAGCGCGTGGGTGCCAGCTTTGCCCGCCACTACGAGCACTACGAGCAGGCCGCCGTGGTGCAGCGCGAGGTGGCCGAGCGTCTGGCCGATGCGCTGGTTGATGCCGCCCCGTGCCTGCGCGTGCGCCGCGCGCTGGAAATCGGCGTGGGCACTGGTTTTCTCACGCGGCGCCTCACCGCCCTGTACCCCGATGCCGAGTGGTGGTTCAACGATCTGAGCCCCGCGGCGTTCGACTGGCTGCCCGTGGGGCTCGCGCAGAGCAACACTCTGGCGGGAGATGCGGAGGCGCTGCCCTACCCGGCGGGGCTCGACCTACTGGCGGGAGCCAGCGCCCTGCAATGGTTCGACAATCTCGCGGGTTTCTTCCCCAAGGCGCGCGCGGTCATGCACCCCGGCGGGGTGCTGGCCATCGCCTGCTTCGGTCGGGAGCATTTTCGCGAGCTCACGGCGCTGGTGGGCAGCCCCCTGCGCTACCCCGACCTCTCCCGCCTGGGCGACATGGCTACCGCAGCGGGCTTTCGCCTCCTGCACGCGGATGAATGGTTGCACCCCCTGCTCTTCGACAGCGCGCGCGCGCTGCTCGACCACCTGCGCCGCACCGGGGTCAACGGCGGCGGCAGCAGCACCGTGCGCATCGCCACCCCGGCAGCGCTACGGGCGTTTGAAGAGCGCTATCGCCGCGCCCACGGCATCCCGACCGGCGGGCTGCTACCGCTCACCTACCACCCCCTGCTGCTCATTGCCCGAGCCTCGTAGCACGGACTGCCCGGTCACGGCTGTGCCGGAGCAGGTTGTTGCGCGCGGCAGTAGGTATCCAGCTCCTCAGCCATCCCTTGCACGCATTTCACAGCACCCTCATCGCTCAAATGGTTGCTGTCCGACATCATCAACGTCCCCTCCTGCATGCAGTCAAACACACCTCCGGGGAAAAACACCGCTTCCGCGTGCACCACATGGCACGATCCCTCGCGCTGCAACTGCTCCAGCATCCGAATAACAGGCTGAGCGCGCACGGCGTAGTCCTGCTCCGTGAGGCGAGCCGCATCCATTGCCCGGGGATTCAGGCGGACGTATCGCCGGCTCCACTTCAGAAGCCGCCCCACATTGTGCACCGCCAACCATGGAGTCGGAGTCATGAACACCACCTGTTTGCCGCAGCGCTGCATACGGCGGCAAAACGCACGCAGTTGCTCCGTGCGGGCTTCGAGACACGCCTCCCGGCTGACTTGCTGACCGTCCCACAAACGGTGCGGCACCATCCGTGCCACCCAATATTGCACCACAATCACCGTTTCAATATCGGGGTGCTGGGCCAACCACGACTCAATCAGAGCATATTTCCGGGGTGTCATGGTGTGGTCAACATGCCCTTTTTCGTGGTAATCCTCGCCGTAAAAAGGCATCAGGTAGGTGTTCAGATACACACCGCTCCAGCCGCGCTCCATGCCCACCGAGTGGATACCCTTGCACAGACATTGGGCATGGCTGTCCCCCAAAACGACGAAGCGGGCCGGTGCCTGCGCATGCCCAAGATGCTGCAAAATGCCATACGAAGGCTCCTTCCCGCCCCACAAATTGATCTGCATACCCTCTGTTCCCCGGTACAGAGGCGAATCCGTCGACTCCTCCCCCGGGGATAATGAATGCCCGACCTCATGATAACCATGTGCATCGCGAACAATCTTCGCCCCACCGGCGCTCCGCACATACCGCATCACCTGCGGCAACTCCATCAGCACGACCCCCGGGCAGGCCGCAAGCACCCACCCGCCGATCAGCAACCACCACGGCATCACCCGCGACAACCAACGCTCCCCCAGCACACAACACCCCCACCCCAACAAGACGGACAACAGCCCCACCACGCAGGCACGCCCCCAAGTCAACGGATCATAAAACAGATACTCCGCAAACGAAATCAACGGCCAATGCACCAGATAAAGCGAAAACGAAATGCCGCCCACCCACAACAGAGCACGACTCCACACCCCACACCAACCGAGCGGAGCCCCATAGCGCACCAACGCGAGCGACAACAGCACTGCGAGAGGTATCCAGCGCGTGCTATCCGGCAGCGGCACAAACGACACCACCAGCAACAAGAGCAGCGCCGAGTAGGCCGCTAACCGCCCCCACCACCCGGCAGCACGCGGCGCGGGCAACACGGCCAACAGCCCCCCCACGATCGGCTCCCACAGGCGCGCGCTTGTCCAGTAGTACACAGAGACTTGGTACTGCTCACCGGCAAGCCCCAGAACAGACAACAACCAGCGAGACTGAACAGCCAGTGACAACAGGGCCAACACCGCCAAACTCCCCACACGCACACGCAGGGAGCACCGAAGCCGCGACCACCCCGCAAACAGCAACGCCAAGACGAGGTACATCTGCATCAGCACAGCCAGGTACCACAGATGCATCAGCGGCATCGCGCGCGTATCGGCAGCAAAGTAGTTCGCGGTACACGCTTCCAGCACCACATTGGTGCGGAAGGTCAACGCAGCTGTCACCTCGCTGAACACCCCGCCGCGTTCTCCCTGCGGCAACAGCAACGCCGCCAATCCCCCCGCCAACGCACAGGCCAGCAGCACGGGCGGCAACAGCCGCCGCACACGACCGGCAACAAAGCGCCCCAACGCAAAAGGCTCTTCCGCGCGCAGGTATCGACCAATCAGCAAATACCCGGAAATCACCAGAAAAAGATCCACCCCGAAATAACCCTGCGGGCACCACGCCGGATTCATATGGAAAAGCACGACCAACAAAATCGCAACTCCGCGCAGCACCGCAATGTGAGGATAAAATGAACTCATACCTGCAAAACAAGACAAGAGATACAGCATTATGCGTGCAGTAGCAAGGAAAAAGTACGCAAATCATGAATGATGGGAATATGACAGGCACTCCTATCCTCGCCATCTGAGATCGATCTCCGAGACCACGCTTCATCCCCCCACAGCATTCGCAATGCTGTCCCCTCCCTCTCCGGCAACAAAGCGATGCTCGAATTTTTCTTGCGCCTTTCAAACAAATTCCTCCGCCCACCCCGAACTTTAGGGTTGCCAAAAGGCGGTTGGGGGTGTAGAATCGCGCGCCTTCTCCCGCGCGGCTCGGGATATTCCCTGCTTCACGGGTACAAGGTTTAACCCCATCGAACAGACATGACTCCCGAGATATTATTCTGGATTGTCCCATTCGCCTCGCT
>JBJEVK010000023.1:0-6492 GCA_051884295.1 Akkermansia sp. | reverse complement strand
TGCCTAAAATGAAGTTGTTTTCGCTTTGTCGCATTTAGTCTTGCAATTCAGCACAATGCTCGCGTTGCATGGAAACAAGGGAGTGGGTCGCATCGATTTGTTGGTTATTGTGTCTTGAGCGTGACGCCTGGTAGGTGGGGCAGCATCGCTAATGCTGTACAATGAGGGCGCAGGTAGGGATGTGGTGAAGCACAGCCCCTTGTGTTTTCTCCAAAATATTGAAAAAATGATATTACCATGAAAACGATTTCAGCGACTTTCCTGGCTTTCGCCGGTATGGCTTGGGCCGCAAATACGCAGGTATTCGACCTGACGACGAGCGTAACGTCTTCGGACAGCCCCTCCAGCCCCTATTTCTACGATTCAACCAACGGACGCTTCACGGATAACACATCGATTTCCGGCACGGTGCTGAATGAGACGAATAATGCCAACCAGATTCAGACCAACATCAGCTTTGTGCTGAATCTGACAGAGGCGATGAAGGTGACGTCGACCACCACCTTGCTGTTGATGGATATGAATGCTGGCGATGTCGGCTTGTGCCTGACCACCACCGGGGTGGCGAGTACATGGGAGGGCAAGACTTCGGCTTCTCGGAAGAGCGTTACTTACACGAGCTTGCTGCAAGATAAGTCCGTGTTTACGGATACCCACGGCAATCAGTGTATTACCCTGACCATGGTGCAAACTTATGCTTCCGGGATTCAGCTGTATTCGAATAACAGTCAGTTGTTCAACGATGCCGGTTTGAGGGCAAGCGGTAATACTGCGCTTACCAGCGTCACGCTGGGTACTGCTTATGTGGAGGCGGTGCAGTTTTCGCCGGGATGGCTCACCTCCGAAGCTGCGTGGAAGACAAAAAACAAGACCTTTGACACGGCGGCTCGCCTCCGCTTGGAGGCGGTTCCCGAGCCCGCTACGGCGACGCTGAGCTTGTTGGCGCTGGTGGTTTTGGCGGCGCGCCGCCGCCGCGCCTGAGCGGCGACTTCCGGCGGGCTCTGAGTCTTGCCAAAACGCCCCGCAGGGATGCCTGCGGGGCGCTTTTGTTCGGGGGCTGCCTGCCGAGGGGGTTACGCTTTGCGGCGGCGGAAGCAGCGCACGGTCGCCTCGCGCAGGCGGGCGAAGAGGGCGTAGAGCCCCGGCACGGTGAAGATGCCGAAGCAGGTGGCCAGCAGCATGCCGCAGAAGGTGGTGATGCCGATTTCCTGGCGGCTGGCCGCGCCCGAGCCTGTGGCGATGACCATGGGGAAGACGCCGCAGAGGAAGGAGATGGCGGTCATGAGCACAGCGCGGAAGCGCATGCCCGCGCCGTTGAGCGCAGCCTGCATGATGCCGGTGCCGTTCTTCTCGTGGTCTTCCTTGCTGAACTCGACCATGAGGATGGCGTTCTTGGCCGCCAGGGCGATGAGCATGAGGATGCCCAGCTGCACATAGATGGAGAGCGAGAGCCCGAAGAGCTGTGCGCCCATGAGCGCGCCCAGCGTGGCCACGCCGACGGAGAGCATGACGGGGATGGGCGTGGTCCAGCTCTCGTACTGCGCCACGAGGAAGAGGTAGGCAAAGAGCAGCGCCATGGCGAGCAGCGAGCCGATCTTGCCGTCGTTCTGCCGCTCCTGGTAGGAGAGGTCTTTCCAGCTCACGCCCCAGCTGCGGTTGCGCCCGGCGGCGCGTTCCTCGCGGTTGAGCTCGGCGATGGTGTCCTCGATGAGCTGCATGACCTGCCCCGAGCCGACGCCCTGCGCACCGATGACGGTGATGTCGGCGCTCATGAACTGCTCGAAGCGCTGGTACTGCTTGGGACCCATGCGGTAGGAGAGGGAGCAGACGGCGGAGAGCGGCACCATCTCGCCCTTATCGTTGCGCACCAGCTGGTTGAGGATGTCGTCGGCCGTGCGGCGGTCGCGCGTGCTGCCCTGAATCATCACCTTGAAGTTGAAGCCGTTGAGCGTGAAGTCGTTGACGTAGGACGAGGCCATGACGCTCTGCAGGGTGCTGAAGATGGTGTTGACGGGCACATGGAGCGACTGCGCCTTCTCGCGGTTGATTTCGAGGTGGATTTGCGGGTTGGAGGCGTCGTACTCGCTGCGCGCCATCATGACCAGCTCGGGGTGTCGCATGAGCCGCGCCTGCACCTCCTTGACCATGTCGCCCAGGTCGGCGGTGCTGATGTCGCCGCTGCCCGTGAGCACCATGGAGACACCGCCCGTGATGCCCAAGCCCATGATGGCCGGCGGGGTGACGGCCATGATCGAGGCCTCGGGGATGTCGGCGCAGGCGGCGTTGACCTTGGCGGCGATGGCCTGCACATGCAGGTCGGGCGTGGTGCGCTCGCTCCAGGGTTTGAGCTGGATGATGACCATGCCGGCGTTCTCGCCCGAGCCGCTGGAGAAGCTGTAGCCGCTTTGCGCCGTCACCATGTCGATGCCGGGAATGTCCTTGAGCCGGGCTTCAATCTGGCGCATGACTTTGTCGGTGCGCTGCTTGGCGGTGGCGGTGCCCTCCATGGTGACCATGACGAAGAGGTTGCCCTTGTCCTCGGTGGGGATGAAGGAGCTGTTGATGGCGGTGGGAGCCAACAGCTTTTTGGCACCGTGGGCGGTGGCGAGTTGCTCCCCGTGCCAGAAGCGAGCCCAGCTGTCCCCGCTGCCCTTGTAGTAGACGTAGTTACCCGCAAAGACCAGCGCCATGACGAGCACCGTGAGCCAGGCGTGGCGCACGAGCAGCCCCGCCCCCGCCAGGTAGATGCGGCGGGCGAACTCCATGAGCACGTTGAAGGGGCGGAAGATCCACTCGGCCAAGCGGTTGGGCTTGGCACCGGCGGGACGCAGGATGAGCGCGCAGAGCGCGGGCGAGAGGGTCAGCGCGTTGAAGGTGGAGATGCAGAGCGCTACGCACATGGTCACGGAGAACTGGGTGTAGATGGTGCCGACCATGCCGCCGTAGAAGGCGATGGGCACGTAGACGGCCAGTGTCACGAGCGTAGTGGCAATGACGGCTCCCGTGATTTGCTTCATGCTGCGGATGGTGGCCTCCTTGGGCGAGAGTCCTTCTTCGTGGATGATGCGCATGACGTTCTCAACCACGACGATGGCATCGTCCACCAGCGAGCCGATGACGAGGATGAGCCCGAACATGGTCAGTACGTTGATGGTGTAGCCGAAGGCATACATGAGCGTGAAAGCACCCAGCAGCGAGACGGGAATGGCCAGCGCGGGGATGAGCGTGGCGCGCCAATCCTGCAGGAAGACATAGGTGACGAGGATGACCAGCAGCAGCGCCAGCACTAGAGTGGTGGCAATTTCCTCCATGGTGGCCGAGATGGCCTTGGTGGGGTCGTAGCCCATGCACCAACTCACGCCGTCGGGGAAGGTGGGTTCGAGCTCGCGGATGCACTGTTGGGCGGCGGCAACGGTGGCCAGGGCGTTGGCTTCGTTGTTGCGGAAGATAATCATGCCCACGGCGTCCTTGCCGTTGAGTCGGCTGTAGCCGGAGTTGCTTTCGGCTCCCAGCTCAATGGTGGCGATGTCCTTGAGCAGGGTGACATGGCCGTCCTCGCCGCGTTTGACGACGATTTCACCGAATTGCTCGGCGGTTTTCAGGCGGCCGAGGGCGGTGACTTTGAAGGTGGCGTAGGACTGCACATCCTGCGAGCCCACGGAGCCGGCGGCGGCCTGCACGTTCTGGGCGGTGATGGCCTTGCTCACATCCTGCGGCGTGATGTTGAGAGCGCTCATGCGGGTGGTGTTCATCCACACGCGCATGGCGTAGTTGCGGCTGGGGATGATGTCGGCGCTGGAGATGCCGTCCACCTGCGCCAAGCGGTCCTTGACATTCATGCGCACCCAGTTGGAGAGCTCCAGGATGTTCATCTTGTTCTCATCGCACATGAAGTTGACGAAGCAGAGCATGTCGCCCGAGCGCTTGCGGACGGTGTAGCCCGTCTGCTTGATTTCGCTCGGCAGCTTGGACTCCACCGCCTTGATGGCGTTGGAGACGTTGATCATGGCCATGTCGTCGTTCGAGCCCGACCTGAAGATGAGGGTGAGCGAGTAGGAGCCGTCGTTGCCGCAGCTGGAAGAGAAGTACTCCAGATCGTCCATGCCGATGAGCTGCTCCTCGACGGGGGCGGCGACGACCTGCGCCATTTCCTCGGCACTGGCGCCGCTGTAGGTCATCCTGACGGAGATGGTGGGCGGCGAGACCTCCGGGTATTCGGAGATGGGCATCTTGCTCAGGCAGAGCAGACCCGCCAGCATCATCAGGATGGAGACGACGAAGGCAAACTTGGGGCGGTGAATGAAGAATTCGGAAAACATGGTAGGGAAGGGGACTTATTCGATGGTGACGGGGCTGCCGTCCTGCACCTCGGCCAGACGGCTGATGATGACCTGCTGCCCGGGCTGCAGACCGTGGTGCACGGCGACCTGCCCGTCCTCCGCCATCGAGCCGATGATGATGTCGGTGCGCACGGCGTGACCGTCCTGCACGGTGTAGACGTAGTGTCCGGCGGTGTCAATCTGGACGGCGGCCTCGGGCACGCAGGGTACCTTGTACTCGGGCTTGCGGGTGATGCGCACGGTGACAACCCCGCCCGGGGTCAGTTCGTGGTCGGCGTTCCGGAAGGTGGCCCAGATGTTCTGGGTGTCGGTGCCGATCTGGATGATGTTGTCGCAGAAGGATACCTGCCCCGTCTCGCTGAGCTCCTTGCCGGTGGCGGTGATGAGGGTGATGGCGGCCTCGCGGATGAAGCGCTCGTCGTTGCCGTAGCCGGACAGGATGGTGCGTTCGCTGAGGGGGAAGCGCACGTAGATGGGGCTGAGCTGGACGATGGTGGCCAGCGGGCTCTTGATGTCGGTGATGTAGTTGCCCTCGGAGAAGTTCACGCGGCCGATGCGCGCCTCCAGCCCGCTGCGGATGGTGCAGCGCGAGAGGTCATCCTCGGCAATGGCGAGGGCGGCCTCGGCGCTTTCTTTCTGCGCCAGCAGCTCATCGAGCGTGGCTTTGGCGCTTTCCAAGTCGTCCTTGCTGCTGGCGTTGCGCTCCATGAGTTGCTGCTGGCGCAGGTACTTGGTGCGGGCATCGCCGATGCTGACCTCCAGCTGCGCCAGCGCCGATTTGCAGGCGGCCACCTCGGCGGCGTAGCGCGTGGGGTCGATGCGGAAGAGTACCTCGTCCTTGGTGACGAGATCACCCTCGCGGAAGTCCTGGTGCTGCAAGAGCCCCTGCACCAGGGGGCGCAGTTCCACCTTGTTGATGGCTTCCACACGCGCGCCTTGGCAGGTGATGACGGTGGGGTCGCTCATCTCGCCCACGGTGGCGGCGGAGACAGCGAGGGGGGCTTCCTCGGCTTGAGCTTGGGAGGAATCGGTGGCGGGCGCGGCGTTGCGGGGAAAGACGGGGATGACGGTGCCGCCCTCGCGCGTTTTGTGGGCGCCGTCGGTGATGACGATTTCGCCGACCTGCAGACCGTCGTACACGGATTGCATGCGGCCTTGGATGCCGCCGGTGGTGACGTTGCGGCGCGCGACCTTGCCCGCCTCGTCCACGGTGTAGACGAAGGAGCCCCGGGCATCGTGATGCACGGCGGTCAGCGGCACCATGCAGACCTCGGCTGTCTCGGCCAGCGTGACATAGACGGCCGCGCCGCTGCGGTAGGTCAGCTTGTGGTCAGGGTTTTCAAACTCGGCCCACAGGGTGTAGGTGTCGGTGTTGCCGGTGAGTAGGTTGTTGACGATGCTCACTTTGCCCGTGGCGGGGTAGGCCAGCCCGTCGGCTGTGCGGATGTTGACCTTGGCGAGCTTGCCGATGTTGTCTGCACCGTGGAAAATGCTGTCGACATCGCTCTGCGACAGGGGGAAGCGCACGTAGATGGGGTCGATTTGGGTGATGGTAGCCAGCTGCTCGCCCTTGGTAATGTAGTTGCCGCGCGAGAGCGCCAGCCGCCCGATGCGTCCCGTCACTTCGGCGCGGATGGTGCAGTCCTCTAAATCCTTGCGGGCTTTGATGACATCGGCCTCGGCTCCGGCTTTCTGTGCCTTGAGGGTTTCGAGCTTGGTCAGGGCGGTTTCCGTGTCCTGCTGACTGGCGGCGAATTGCTTGGAGAGCTCGCGGAGGCGCTTGTAGCGGTTCTGCGCGTAGATAATCTGCGCGTCCAGCGCCTTGACGGCTGCTTCCTTCTGCTTGAGCGCCGCCTCATAGCGCAGGGGGTAAAGCTTCATGAGCACATCGCCCTCCTGCACCAGGGCTCCCTCCTGCACATTGACCTCGTGCAAGAAGCCCTCCACGGCGGCGCAGATGTTTACCGTGCGCACCGCATCGGCATGGCCGATGCTCTTGCGCATGACCTTGTCGTGCCCGGTGCAGACGGCCTCGACCTGAACATAGGAGGGTGGTGCCGCCTTGGGACCCTGCGCGAGCACCGGCAGAGCCGCCAGCAGGAAAAAAGAAGTATGCTTCATTTTCATGGACGCTGTCATTATAGCGTGCTGC
>JBJEVK010000022.1:0-28591 GCA_051884295.1 Akkermansia sp. | reverse complement strand
CAAGGTGTTCTGCAACGGCTTTTCGGTGTCGCATTTGATTTTGCAACTTACAATGACGCGCGGGCGCATGCTTTTCGCTTGATGGGGGGCGCGTTTCGGTGGTAGAGTGGGGGCATCGCGCATGAGTTCCTGCCTGTCTCGCTGCCTGTTTGTGTTGCTTCTGCTGCTGTCGGCGGCGGGAGGGGCGGCGGAGCCGTTCCGCACGACGGAGTTCGGGGGCGAGGAGTATGTGGCGCTGCGGGATTTGTGGCGCTGGTACGGCTTTTCCCCGCGCAAGGGGCGCGAGGGCTGCGTGGCCTACGGCGCGGGCAATCGCACGGTGTCGGTGATGCCCCGTCGGCAGGATTTTTATGTGAACAGCTACCGATACATCCTCTCCTTCCCCGTGCAGGAGCTGGCGGGGCAGCTCTACATCTCCTCCGTGGATGTCCACAAGCTGGTCGACCCCGTGCTGCGCCCGAAGTTCTCGACCTCGGCGGGCAGTTTGCGCACCGTGGTGCTGGATCCCGGTCACGGCGGGCACGACGCGGGCGCCACGAGCCCCTACGCGCGCGAAAAGGACTGCAATCTCGCCGTGGCGAAGCGCCTGCGCGCCAAGCTGCTCAAGCTGGGCTTCAAGGTGGTGATGACGCGCGACGGCGACTATTTCCTGACCCTGCAACAGCGCGTGGCGATCGCCAACAAGACCCCGGATTCCATCTTTGTGAGCATTCACCACAACAGCGGGCGCTCGGGCGCCGAGGGGATTGAGACCTTTACGCTGGCGCCGCACGGCACCACCGGCCCCTTTGCGCGGACGCGCCGCACGGAGGAGCTCTCGGGCAATAACCAGGACAGCGAGAACATTGCGCTGGCCACGGCGGTGCACAGCCGCGCCGTCAAGGCGACCAAGGCGGTGGATCGCGGCATTCAGCGCGCGCGTTTTTCGGTGCTCTGCACCATCGTGCGCCCGGCGATTTTGTTCGAGGGGGGCTTTGTGTCGAACCCCGAGGAGGGGCGGCGGATTGCGAGCGCGGCGTATCAGGAGCTGCTGGCGGAGTCGCTGGCGCAGGGGATTGTGTCGTACAGCTGCATCGTGTGCCGCCATCGCCCCGGGGCGCTCAAGCCGCCGACGCCGGGGAAGGGGCGCCTCCGCACGAGTGCGCCGGGTTCGCATCTTCATTCGTTACGCAGGTCATGAGGGCTTCGGTACAGCTGTTGTGTCGGGCGCTGCTGCTCGCGGCGGGGCTGCTGTCGTCGTCGGCGGCGGTGACGGCGGATGGGGCGATGTGGAGCGCGGCGGCGGCGGAGTCGGATGGCTATGTGCCGCTGGAGGAGCTGCGGAGTTTTTACAAGCTGCTGCCGCTGTCGGGGCAGAAGCCGGGGGTGACGGCGGCGGGCAACGGCGAGTTGTCGCTGGTGTTCGGTCCCGACCCGCGCGATCTGCTGCTGGGGGGGATTTACTGTCGCTTGTCGCACCCGGTGCGGCAGGACGCGGCGCGGGGGCTGCTGCTGTCCGAGACGGATGCGGTGAAGCTCCTTGATCCGGTGCTGCGGCCGACCTACATCGCGAATCGCCGCTTGGTCAAGACGGTGGTGCTGGACCCGGCGCACGGCGGGCACGATACGGGGACGGTGACGCCCTACGCCCGCGAGGCGGATGTGGCGCTGGTGGTGGCGACGATGTTGCAGCAGGAGCTGACGAAGCGGGGCTACCACGTGGTGCTGACGCGCACGGAAAATCGCTATCTCTCCGACCAGCAGCGGGTGGACACGGTGAACGGGGCGCTCAACCCCCTGCTGGTCAGCCTGCACCTCAACAGCGGGCGCAGCGATGTGTCGGGCGCGGAGACCTACACGGTGACGCCGGCGGAGCCGGGGGCGGATGCCCTGCCGGGCAATGAGTTCGACGCGGCGAATGCGGCGCTGGCGGCGGCGCTGCAGTCGGCGCTGGTGCGCGGGGCGGGGGCGCGGGACGGCGGCTGTCGCCGCGCGCGCTACAGCTTGCTTTCTTCCCTGCGCTGCCCGGCGGCGATGGTGGAGCTGGGCTATGCCACGCATGCCGAGGAGGGCGCGCGGTTGAGCTCGGACGAGTATCAGCGGCAACTGGCGCTTGCGCTGGCGGACGGCATCGAGCGCTTTGCCGCGGTGATGAACCCGGAGCAGAGCCTCCGCGCGGCGGAGAAGCCCGCCGCAGAGCCGCCGCCCGCCCCGGCCAAGGTGGAGCCCGCCAAGCCGCGTCCCGCGCCCCGCAAGAGCAGCCGCAAACCGACGAGCAAGACCACGGTCAAGGCCGCGCCCAGGAAGCCCGCCAAGACGGCGCCGAAAGCGGCTCCCAAGCGCAGCGGCAGCTCGAGCCGCAAAACGCGCCGCTGAGCCGCAGGCGGGGTAGTCAGGGCGCGCAGACGGGGCACAGACGGGGTGCGAAAAAGCCCGCTGCTCCCTCGGGGGAACAGCGGGGCTTGACGAGCGCGGCGGCGCTCAGTTGATGTTGTCAAAAATTTCTTCGGGAGCGAAGAAGCGGGCGATTTCGACCTCGGCGCTCTCGGGGGAGTCGGAGGCGTGGCAGATGTTGAGCATGCTGTTGGTGCCGTAGTCGCCGCGGATGGTGCCCTTGTCGGCTTTCTGGGAGTTGGTGGGCCCCAGGATGCTGCGCACGCGGGTGATGACCCCCGGCCCGGAGAGCACGAGCGCCACCACGGGGCTGGTCTGCATGAAGGCGGAGAGCTTGGGGAAGAGCGGCTCGCCGTCGATGACCAAGTCGATGATGTGCGCGTAGTGCTCGCGCAGGATGGCGTCATCGAGCTGCATCATCTTGAGCGCGCGCAGGCGGAAGCCCTCAGCCAGCAGGCGTTGCAGGATAACGCCGGAGAGATTTTTGCGCACGCAGTCGGGCTTGAAGAGAATGAGCGTTTTTTCGTCGCGAATGTCCATGGTCTAATGAATCCGGGGTAATGCGGGCACATTCATAGCGCGCGCCGCCTGTTTTGTCAAGGGAAAAGCAAGGTGCGGGGCGGCGTAAGTTCCGCAGCGCGCGTTTCGCGTATGCTTGACAGCCGAGGTGCGGGAGTCTATAATGATGCTGTTGAGCCCCGGGGATGCTCTGCTTGGTCGGGGCGGGTGCTGTTACTTTGAGTCATTATGCTTTCCTCCTCCATCGATCTGGCGGTTCTGCTGGTTTTTTTTACGCGCAAGGACACCTTGGAGAAGGTGTTTGAGCGCATTCGTGAGGCGCGCCCGAGCGAGCTGTTCCTCTACCAGGACGGCCCGCGGAGCGATCACCCGGAGGATGCGGCCAAGCTGGAGGCCTGCCGCGCCGTGGTGGAGCAGATCGATTGGGACTGCAAGGTGCACCGCCTGTATCAGGAAAAAAATTACGGGCCGGATGTGTCCGGCTATTTGGCCGATCGCTGGGCCTTTTCGCAGGCGGATAAGTGTTTGGTGCTGGAGGATGATGTGGTGCCCGCGCGGAGTTTCTTTGCCTTCTGCAAGGAGATGCTCGACCGCTACGAGCACGATGAGCGGGTGATGCTGATTTCCGGTTGGAATGCCGAGGGGGAGACGCAGGGGATTGACAGTGATTATTTCTTCTCGGCGGCGACGTACACGTTGGGTTGGGCCTCGTGGGGGCGCGTGGTGCGGCAGTGGGATGCCTCGTATTCCTTTCTGGAGGATCCGGAGACGCGGCAGGCTTTGCAGGCTTATATTCGCCGGATGAATTTGCCCGCCCGTTCGATGCGCCGCTGGGAGTATTCTAAGAAGCACGGTGAACTGCGTTTCGAGCGTGTCCTGATTGCGCATCAGCATTTGCACCGGGGGCTGACGATTTATCCCCGGTGCAACATGGTGTGCCATATCGGCATCGGCGGAGATTCCGCGCATTACCAAGGCGATTTGCGCATGATGGCTCGCGGGGATAGGCGCTGGGCTACTCTGGGCTCGCATGAGCTCGATGTGGCGCATCTGAAGCATCCGCAGCGAGTGGAAAATTATCCGCCTTTTTTGAAACATGTGAAGCGTATTCGCGCGGTGGATCATCCGGTCATCAAGACCTTCCGTTGTCTGGAGAGTTTTCTGTTGCAATGCCGATACGGCAACGGGAAAACAGCGCTGCGCACCCTTCGGGGGCAGGTGAAGCGCTTTGTGCAGAGGCTGACCTGAGGGGGGGGGGCTTAGCCCCTGCAAGGAGGGCAGATGAAGTCGCGCAGTGCGCGGTGTTGCTCCTGAGAGCGTGTGAGAAAACGCTCCAGCGCCTCCCCGTACGCGGCATAGACTTCCGGCTGAAGCAGGTGTTGCAGGCATGCGGGTGTGAGCTCTTCCGCCGTGTCGATGAGGAGCCCGATGCCCTCTTCCCCGACGAATCGGGTGGAGCGGTGGCGGTGGGCGATGACGGGACAGCGGTGGTAGAGGGCATCCAAAATGCAGCCGCTGCCGCGTTCCGCGTAGTTTTCCCGGTAGTTGAGGATCATGTATTTGGTTTCGCTGAGCCGCCGTTCGTATTCTTCATCGCTCATGTAACCTTCGGTCAGTGTGATGTTGGGAGCGGTGCGGCAAATCTCGCGCAGTTCCTGCATCGCGGCTCGATCCTCGGGGAGAGCTTCGGATGGGCGTCCGGCGATAGCGAGATGAAAGGGGGTGCCGACAAAGCAGCGGGCAACATCCGTGATGCCTTTGCCGTGAGTCAGAATGCCGTAGATGCCGAAATCGACCCGCTTGGCGTAGGCGGGGACGGGAGCCGCAAAATAGAGGTAATCGGGAACAACGATGTAGGGGCGCCCCAGAGCTTGTCCGATGCTCGGCAGGGGACAGATCACCCCGTCCAGATGCCGCTGTGCCCGGCGGTAGAGGAGGCGCAGAAGAGGCGATTCCGTGATCTGGTTGTAGTACTGAATCAGGAGGATGCGGCTGTTCCAGCGACGGAGCGCCAGCAGGAAGACGATGATGGCTACCGAGCAGCTTTGGAAGATGACCGTATCACCCCGCGAGCGGCACAGGAGGAAGAGCCCGTTGATGAGGCACTTGACGGCGACAAGGGCTCGGTGGTCGCCGTGGCGGACATCAAAGGGGAGGCGCAGCAGGCGGGGAAGTTGTTCCGCGCGGTAGAACGGACCACCCGCTACGAAGAATCGGGGCTCATCGGCATACAGCGCGGCGTAGTTGCGCGCCACGGCCGCTCCGTGCCCCACGGAGCGACCGTCGGTGTTGGTGCTGCGGATGTCGGCAAGGATGATGCGGTTCATGCGGGGAGGGGCGCGATGTGCCTGTCGCTGGCCGCAGCCCCGTCGGAGGCTGCGGCTCGGGAGGGCGCAGGGCGCGGGGAAAGCCTCATTTGAGCGCGTCGTAGGCTCCCTTGAAGAAGTAGTAGCCCCAGCCCCAGTCGGGATCGCCGTTCCAGTCGGGATCGTAGTGGTGGCGGGGTTTGAGGAAGCGCTCGGGGTGGGGCATGAGCCCCATGGCGCGCCCCGTGGGGTCCTGCAAGCCGGCGATGCGCAGCTCGCTGCCGTTGTGGTTGTCGGCGTAGCGCAGGGTCACGCAGCCCTCGGCCAGGTATTTCTCCGCATCGCCGGGCTCGCAGACGAGGCGACCCTCGGCGTGCGCGGAGGGCAGCTCAAACTCGTCGGGCAGGTATTGGGTAAAGGGGCTCGCCTTGGCCAGCGGCTCCTTCACCAGCTTGTCCCACATACATTCAAAGCGCTCGCTCTTGTTCCAGATGAGGCTGGCCTTGGGCAGAATGCCCAGTTTGGTGAGGATTTGGAAGCCGTTGCAGATGCCGAAGAGGAAGCCGCCCGCCGCGTGGTGGCGCAGCAGGGCATCGCCCAGAAAGCGCTCCGTTTCCAGCTGCGCCAGGCGGCCGCTCATCACGTAGTCGCCGTAGGAGAAGCCGCCGGAGAAGACCACGAGCTGCGCCTTGCGGACATGCTCGGGGGTGGCGGTGGCGATGGGTTGCACCTGCGTGGAGAAGCCGGCGGCGTTGAGCGCGCGCGCGGTTTCGACATCGCAGTTGGTGCCGGGGTATTTGAGGAGAAGTGCGTGAGGCATGGTGTGTGTGAAAAGGGGTGGAGGTGAATCAATAGAAAGCGGTCAGCCCGTTCTTCCACAGGCTCTTCAGCTCGGCCACAGGAGCCTGCAACACGGTCTTGCCGCCGGTGCGCAGCGTCAGCAGCCCGTCGTCGGTGGCCTGCCCCACGCGGGCGCAGGGCGTGCCCGCCATGGCCTGCTCGAACTCGCCCGCCAGATCGGCATCGACTTCCACCAGGAAACGCCCGGTGCTTTCGCCGAAGCAGGGCACCGCCAAGCTCTTCCACGAGCCGACGGTGGGCAGGGCATCCAGATCCAGCGTGATGCCGCCCTTGCCGGAGAAGGCCATTTCCGCCGCTGCAACGGCCAGACCGCCCTCGGAGAGGTCGTGGGCGGAGAGCACCAACCCCTTGGTGAGCGCCTGCTCGTAGTACTGCTTGTAGACGGCGAAGTTCGCAGCGCAGTCCGTCTGCGGCACGCGGGCGCCGGAGATACCCTTCACGCGGGCGTAGACGCTGCCGCCGAGCTCGTCCTCCGTGTTGCCCACGAGGAAGAGCACGCTGTCGCTGCGGCGCAGGGAAGCACCGCGCACATGCTCGGCATCCTCCACCACGCCGAAGCCGGAGCAGAGGAAGGTGACGGGAATGTTGACGGGACCCTCCTCCGTCTCGAAGTAGTTGTAGAATGAATCCTTGCCGGAGACATAGGGCGCGCCGTAGGCGAGCGCCGCCTCGCGGATGCCCTTGGCGCATTCCACAATGCGTCCCAGCTCGGTGGGGCACTCGGGGTTGCCCATGCAGAAGTTGTCCAGCAGGGCAATCTTGTCGGGGTTGGTGCCGGCCAGCACCAGCTGGCGCACCGTCTCATCCACCGTGCCCGTGCCCATGGCGTGAGGGTCGGTCTTGCCCCACTCGGGCAGGATGGCCAGCGCCAGCGACATGAGCTTGTCGCTGCCGTCGATGTCGATGACGGCGGCGTCCTGCGGCGCGTCGGCCGTGGCACCCGCCAGCGGCTTGAGCACCGTGTTGCCCTGCACCTCGTGGTCGTACTCGCGGATGATGGGCTCGCGGGAGACGATGGCGAAGTCGCGGAAGAGTTGTTTCAGGGCGCCGGTGAGGTCGCTGTCATCGGTCGCGTAACCCGTGCCCGTGGGCACGCTGCCGAAGACCGAGTGCAGGTGCTTGGTGGGCGCGTCGTGCAGCTTGCTGTTGTCCAGCTCGCAGACCAGCTCGCCGTTGTGCCACACGCGCAGCACGCCGCTGTCGTTGCTCTCTCCCAGCACCGTCATCTCCGTCTGGAAAGTGTCGGCCAGCTTCTGCAGCTCGGGCAGGTTCTCGGGCTTGACCGCCAGCACCATGCGCTCCTGCGACTCGGACAGGAAAATCTGCCAGCTCTGCATGTGCGTCTCCTTGAGCGGGGCGCGCTCGAGGTAGAGGTTGCCGCCCGTCTCGGAGAGCATCTCGCCTGCGGCAGACGAAAAACCGCCCGCGCCGCAGTCCGTGACAAACTCAATCAGCCCGCGCTCGCGTGCCTCGAGAATCACGTCGAGCGTCTTCTTCTCCTCGATGGGGTTGCCGATCTGCACCGCCTGTTGATCCTCCGCAGCGGAAGCCTCGCCCATGGCGGCGGAGGAGAAGGTGGCGCCGTGCAGACCGTCCTTGCCCGTGCGCCCGCCGATGACCACCACCGCCAGCCCCGGGCTCATCTCCTTGGCGATGTCGCTTTGGGGGATGACGCCGGCCGTGCCGCAGTACACCAGCGGGTTGTAGATGTAGGTGGGGTCGAACTGGATGGCGCCGCTCACGGTGGGGATGCCCATGCGGTTGCCGTAGTCGCGCACGCCGTGCACCACGCCGCGCATGATGCCCAGCGGGTGGATGATGTTGTGCCCCTCCACCATCTCGGCGGGGGTGTCGGGCGCGCCGAAGCAGAAGACGTCGAGGTTGGCGATGGGCTTGGCACCCTTGCCCGCGCCCAGAATGTCGCGGATGACACCGCCCAGCCCCGTGTTGGCCCCGGCGTAGGGCTCAATGGCGCTCGGGTGGTTGTGCGTCTCCGCCTTCAGGCAGACGGAGAGCTTGTCGTCCAGCGTGATGAAGCCCGCGTTGTCCACAAAGCAGCTGAGCACAAAACCGGGCTTGCGCGCCATGATTTCCTTGGTCGGGCTCTTGATGAAGGTCTTGTACATGCTGCGGATCTCCTCCGTCTTGCCGTCGACGGTGTGCTCGATGGTGGCGGCGAAGATGCGGTGCTTGCAGTGCTCGGACCAGGTTTGGGCGATGACTTCGAGCTCCACGTCCGTGGGTTCGCGGTCGATTTCGCGGAAAATCTGCTGCACCACGAGCATGTCTTCCGTGGAGAGGGAGAGCTTCATGTCGCGGCTCAGCTGCGTGAGTTCAGCCTCGCTCAGCGCGCGCACGGGGATGGTTCGGTAGGTGGCCATGGGGAAAGGAAAAAGGGGGTTGCAGCGGCTCAGCGGACGCTGTAGGTGTGGATGGCGGGGTTGCAGACATCGTTGCAGAAGCGGGCGGCCAAGGCCTGCTTGTCCCCGCTGCCGAAGATGTAGATGTTTTGGGTGATGGTGAGCGCGGTGAGGGTGAAGGGCAGCCCCTTGCGCCCGCGGTAATTGGTGAGGATGGCTTCTTTCTCCAGGTCGAGCGCCCCCTTCTTGATGCCGTAGGAGATGCAGAAGAGCTCGCCGCTCAGGGCGGGACTGCCGTCCTCCTGCACGCGCTGGGAGATGGGCTCGACCACCACGCTGCGCAGGTAGGCGCGCGCTGCCTCCGTGTCGCCCTCCACCTCGGCGGTGTAGAGGCGGGTGTGGTTGTAGGTCAGTTGGTCGGGAATAGGGGTGTAGAGCAGCTTGTTCGCATCCGTTGCGGACTGGAAGCGGCTGAAAACTTCAAAGGTGAGCGTGGCCATGGTGTCGTGGTGGGGGAGGGTGAAAAAGCCACTGCGGGCGAGCCCGCAGCGGCCGGGAGAAAAGCGGTGTTACTTGGAAAGGCGCTCCAGCACCTCGGCATAGGCTTCCATGAAGCCGCCCAGACCGCGGCGGAAACGATCCTTGTCCATCTTCTTGCCCGTCTCGACATCCCACAGGCGGCAGGTGTCGGGGGAGATCTCATCCGCGAGCACAATTTGGCTCGGGTCGGTGGAGAGGCGGCCGAACTCGACCTTGAAGTCGATGAGGCGCAGCTTGGCCTTGAGGAAGAACTCCTTGAGCACCTCGTTGATGATGAGCACCTGCTGCTTGATGTAGGCCATTTCCTCCTCGGTGGCGGCGCCCATCTCGCGGGCGTAGTCATCGTTGATGAAGGGGTCGCCCAGCGCATCGTCCTTGTAGGAGAACTCGACAATGGGCTTCTTGAAGGCGGTGCCCTCGGTCACGCCCATGCGCTTGGAGAACGAGCCCGCCGCCACATTGCGCACAATCACCTCCAGCGGCATGATGGAAACCTTGTTGACCAGCAGGTTAATGTCGTCAACATCCTGCACCAAGTGAGTCTTGACACCCTTCTCCTCCAGCATCCTGTAGATGATGAGGGTGATGGCCTTGTTGAAGCGGCCCTTGTTCTCAAAGTCCTCCTTCTTCTCGCCGTTGAACGCCGTGGCGGAGTCCTTGTACTCCATGCGCAGCACGTTCGGGTCGTCGGTCGTGTACAGTCTCTTGGCTTTGCCTTCGTAGATCGGTTCCATATTGCAAATGGGGCGATAGCTCCCCGCAGGGAGTATACGCGCGTGTGCGCGAATGTCAAGCCGGAAACCGCGCGTCAGCTCTGCCCGGATTCCAGCTCGGCGATGGCGGGGTTGACCCTCTCCAGCGAGGCGATGATTTTGTCGTTGACGCTGTGGCGGCACATGGCCTCGGCCATGCGGATGGCGTTGAGAATGGCCTCGCCGTTGGCGCTGCCGTGCGCGATGATGGAGACGCCGTTGACGCCCATGAGCGTGCTGCCGCCGATTTTATCGGGGTTGAGGCGGGCGTTGAGCCTGTTGAAGACGCCCTTCATGAGCAGGGCGCCCGCCATGGCCGGGAGGCTGCTCTTGATGCCGGCTTTCATCCAGTGCGTGAATGCCTTGACGGTGGCCTCCGCGGTTTTGAGGAGGATGTTGCCCGTGAAGCCGTCCATGACGGCGGCATCGAGCTCGGTTTCAAAGATGTCGTGCCCCTCGCAGTTGCCGATGAACTCAAAGGGCAGGATGCCCTTGGCCGCCAGCGCGCTCATGAGCTTGAAAGTTTCCTTGGATTTGGCGCAGCCCTTGCCTTCCTCGGTGCCGTTGCTCATGATGCCCACCTTGGGCGCGGGGCGGTTGTAGATGTAGCGCGCCATCATGGCCGCGAAGATGCCGTAGACGACCAGATTCTTGGGCTCGGCATCGGGGTTGGCCCCGGTGTCGGTCAGCAGCACATGACCATGCACGCTGGGCAGGGGGGAGACAATGCCCGGAAACTTCACCCCCGGCAAGCGCCCCAGCAGGAGGGTGCTGGCGGTGACGGCGGCCCCGGTGTTGCCCGCGGAGAGCACGGCATCGGCCTGCCCCCGGCGCACCAGTTCCACGGCGCGGCACATGGAGGAGTCCTTCTTCTGCCGCACGGCCTTGCCGCTCTCGCCCATGCCCACCACCTCAGAGGCATGCACCAGCTCCACCCGGGGGTTATCGAGGATGCCGGCGGCCTCGCAGAGCGGGCGCAGCTCCTCCTCGCGCCCCACCAGGTAAATGGTTTCCAGACCCTTGACCTCTTGCAGAGCGAGTTTGGCACCATCGATGTTGATTTGCGGGGCGTTATCGCCGCCCATGGCGTCCAGCGCGAGCTTCATAGATGAGAGAGATGCGGTAAAACGGTTCGAGAGTAGTCTAGCATGTCGGGGAATATCCTGTCAAAAGAAAACCGCCTACACGATGTGCAGGCGGCTGAAAAACAGGAAAAAGCCTCCGGGAGCGCTTCGGGGCAAGCTGCGAAAGCCTCAGTCCGCCAGCTTGACGATGACCTCGGCGCCGCTTTGGGTCTTGTAGGTGCCGCACTGGGGGCAGGCGGTGTGACCGGGAACGGCTGCGCCGCACTTGGGGCATTTGCCGAGTTGGGGCGCCTTCCACGCCTGAGCGGCCAGGCGGGAGCGCTGCTTCATCTTGGATGTTCTGCGTTTGGGAGCTGCCATAATGTTCTATCTGGTTAAGACGATTGACACCGACGTGACACTCACTCTTCGGGGAGCTGATCCAGAGCATCCCACACGCTATTGCCACTCGGGGTGGCAGAGTCTACACCTGCTCGGGGGTCTTTGTCCAGCCTAAAATCACCCAAAATGTCATTTATTTTGCATTCCCGCCCCGCCAGCTCGCATTTCGGGTAGGCGGGCAGCGCCAGAATCAGCTCCTCGCGCAGATCCTCGGTGGCATCGATGGCGGGCTTTCCCTTGGTGTCGTACGAGAGGGTGAGCCGCTCAAGCTCCACGCTGTAGTCGAAGAAGCTCAGGCAGCGGTCGCAGCGCAGGCGGAAGGGGGCGCTCAGCCGCCCTTGCAGCACCAGCTCGGTGTCGAAGAGCTGCGCCGTGAGCTCGTAGGCAATGGCGCCGGTGCTCTGCAGCGCTTCGCTGTCCACATCGAGCAGCGCGCCGTCCAGCTCGCCGCACAGGCGTCGCCCCTCCTCGGGGAAATCCTCCAGATCGATGATGAGGCTCGATTGCATGGCGCTTATCATACCCTCTGCGCCCGCGAGAGGCAAGCTCAATGCGTCAGCGCTTCGCGCGGCCTGTGTCGCTAATCTGCTCCGTGTCGAAAGCGACAATCTGCGCGACGGCGTCGGTGGCGGCGGCGGCATCGCCCGCTTCGAGCGCGGCGAGCAGCTCATCGTGCAGCGCGAGGGCGGCGGGGTCGTACTGGCGCTCGCTGAGCGCCGCCGTAAAGTGGCGCGAGAGGTAGCCCGCCAGCACGCGGTAGATTTGGCTGAGGATGGGGTTGTGCGTGGCGTCCGCCACGCAGGCGTGGAAAGCCATGTCGTCCTCGATGCCGCGGCCGCGGCGCGTCTTGCAGGTGGCGAGCGCGGCGCGCATGGCGGCGAGGTCGTCGGGCGTGCGGTTGCGGGCGGCCAGCGCCGTCACGGCTTGTTCGACGGCGAGTCGCGCTTCGAGAATGCGCGCGGTGTCGGCGCGGTGCAGGCGGTCGTCCAGCGCGGCATCCAGGCGGTCGGTGGCGGTGACATAGGTGCCGTCCCCGGGTCGGGCGACCAGCAGTCCGGCGTGGATGAGCCCCTGCACGGCTTCGCGCACGGTGTTGTGGCTCACGCCGAAGAGCTCGGTGAGGCTGTTCTCGGCGGGGATGCGCGTGCCCACGGCCCACTCGCCCTCGCGGATGAGCGTCTCCATGCTTTCGCGCACCTGCTTGGCAAGTGACTGTCGGACGGGGCGGCGGACGGGCATGGCAGGCTCAGTCGATGACGGTCCACAGGCGCCCCTTGCGCCCCGCAATGAGGCGGATGGGCAGGTCAAAAGCCGCGCGCAGGTTGGGCTCGGTGAGCACCTCATCGCGCTCGCCCTGCGCCAGAATCTGCCCCTCGCGCAGGATGAGGCCGCGCGAGAACTCCGGCAGAATATCCTCGATGCGCTGGGTGATGAAGATGAGCGTGAGCTCGGGGCGGGCGTGCGCCAGCTCCGCAATGGTGTTGAGCAGGAACTCGCGCCCCGCGATGTCCAGAAACACGCTGGGCTCGTCGAGAATCATCAGCTCGGGCTCCGTCATGAGCGCGCGCGCGATGAGCACCTTCACCTGCTCGCCGCTGCTCATGGTGACCACCTTGCGCTCCATGAGCGCCGTGGCGCGCAGGCTCGCCATCAGCGCGGCGGCGCGCGCCTCCTCCTCGGGCGTCGGCTCGCGGAACAGGCCGATGGTGGCATCGGGACCGCTGAGCACCATCTCGCGCCCTGTCCACTCGCGGTCGCCGAGCCACTGGTGCATCAGCGGGCTCACCCAGGCGATGCGCTTGCGGAGCTCTTGCAGGTTCACGCTGCCGAAGCGCTTGCCCAGCACCTCGACTGTCGCGCCGAAGAGCGGCCAGGCGTAGCCCATGAGCATGCGCACCAGCGTGGTCTTGCCCGCGCCGTTGGCGCCGAGGATGAAGCAGCGCTCGCCCTGCGCCACGCTCCAGTTGATGCCGTGCAGAACCTCGCGCCCGGAGAGATACACGCGCGCGTTTTCGACGTGGATGACCGCTGCCATGCCTTGCTGCCGAAAAGAGGGGAAAAAGGGGTGCGGCAGTGCTCGACCGCCGCACCCCGAAACCGTGGGGGGTGTTACTTGCGCTCGAAGAGCGAGCGGATCTTCGTGCCGACAATCTCGACGGGGTGCTCCGCCAGCGCTGCGCGCTTGGCCAGCAGGTTGGGAGCCCCGGCGGCGGCCTCCGCCAGCCAATCCTGAGCGAACTTGCCGCTCTCGATGCGCTGCAGGGACTCCTTCATCTTGGCCTTGACCTCCGGACCGAGAATCTGCGGGCCGTTGTAGTACTCGCCGAACTCGGCGGTGTTGGAGATGACGGCGTTCATGCGCTGGATGCCGCCATTGTAGATGAGGTCGACAATGAGCTTGGCCTCGTGCACGCACTCAAAGTAGGCCATCTCGTGCGGGTAGCCCGCTTCGATCAGCGTCTCGAAGCCGTACTTCATAAGGTCCACCAGACCGCCGCAGAGCACGTTCTGCTCGCCGAAGAGGTCCTCGTAGGTCTCCTGCGCCAGCGTGCACTCCAGCACGCCGCCGCGGGTCAGCCCCTCGGCCTTGGCGATGGCCAGCGCCAGCTCGCGCGCCTTGCCCGTGGGGTTCTGGAACACGCCGATGAGGCCGGGGCAGCCGAAACCCTCCTCGAACACGCGGCGCACCTCGGTGCCGGGACCCTTGGGCGCCACCATGATGACATCCACATCCGCCGGGGGCACGATGGTCTTGAACACATAGGCAAAGCCGTGCGAGCAGCACAGCGCCTTGCCCGCCGTCAGGTGCGGCTTGATTTGCTTCTCGTACACCTCGCCGTGCTTCTCGTCGGGCAGCAGCAGGTGGATGATGTCGGCCTTGGCGGCCGCCTCGTCCACGCTCATGACCTCGAAGCCGTCCTGAGCGGCGGCATCCCAACTCTTGCCGGGGCGAATGCCGATGATGACATGCACACCGCTGTCGCGCATGCAAAGCGCCTGCGCGCGACCCTGAGCACCATAGCCGATGACGGCCACCGTCTTGCCATTGAGAACGCTCATGTCGGCGTCCTTATCGTGCAGAATATCCATGATTGATATGGGGTTGAAGATTCAAACATCCGATGTTTGGATGTCTGAGCGCAAGCCTAGCACTTCCGCCCCCGAATGCAAGCCCTAAAAACTGTCATGAAGCGGTATTTTGCCAGAGCACCGCTCGGGGCTCGCCCTCGGGGCTGAGCAGCACCAGCCGTCCCTGCCGCCGCGCGGCCTGTCCGCCGCCGGGCAGGTTGACGCGCGCGGCCGGGGCGTCGGCGGGGAGGATGGCCGCGATGGCGTCGATGAGTTCGCTGCTGATGTCGGGCACGCCGCCGAGGCTGAGGTAGCGGTGCAGGGCGGCGCGAACCAAGGCCCCGCCGGCGCCGCGCAGGGCGGGCAGGTAGAGCCGCCCCTGCGGGTCGCTGAGCGGCAGGCGGGCGAGGGCTTCCTGCAGGGCATCCAGCGTCTCCTCCTGCACGCGGGCGCTGCGCGCCAGGATGGGGACGGTGTCGCGCCCCAGCGCGCGGTTGAGGGCGGGCAGCACCTCCAGCCGCAGGCGGTTGCGCGCGGCGCAGGCTTGGGCGTTGGTGGCATCCTCCACCCAGGCTTGTCCGAGCTCGCGCAGCCAAGCTGTCAGCTCGGCGCGGCGCAGCTCCAGCAGCGGGCGCAGCCAAAGCAGCCCCTGCGCGCGGTGCACGGCGCGCATGCCGCGCGCGCCCGCCGCCCCGCGAGCCAGACGGAAGAGCACGGTCTCCGCCTGGTCGTCGGCGTGGTGCGCCAGCGCGATGGCGGCGCAGCCCTGCTCGCGCGCGACCTCAGCCAGCGCTGCCCGCCGCGCCGCGCGCGCCGCCGTCTCGAGCGACTCGCGCCGCTGCCGCGCCAGCGCGGGCACATCGACCCGCCGCACGACGAGGGGCACCCCCAGCTGCGCGCAGAGCTCGCGGCAGAACTGCTCATCGGCATCCGCCGCCGCGCCGCGCATGCCGTGGTGCACATGGCAGGCGCAGAGCCCGACCCCCGCCGCGTGCAGCGCCCGCAGCAGCGCGACGGAATCGCGCCCGCCGCTCAGCCCCGTCAGCACGCGACCGCCGCGCAGGTAGGGCAAACAAACCGCTGCCAGTGGCAGCGGTCGGGGTGGGACATCGGGGGGCAGGGCGGGCATCATTCGTCGTCGTCCCCGCTGTCGTCCGCGTCGTCTGTATCGTCCTCGGCGGCCTTCTTGCCGCCCTTGCCCTTCTTGCCGCCCTTGGCGGCTTTCTTGGCTAGTGCGGGAGCCAGCTTCTTGAAGAGCGCGTCGGCGTTGTCCGTCTCGGCATCATATTCAACCGCCTTGACCACGCCGCTGGCATAGAGCACGAGAATCCTGCCGTCGTGGCGCTCGGCGGCGGGCGCCACCTGCTTGCGGAAATCGGCGGCGGTGGTGACACTCTTGCCCTTGACCGGCAGCCCGTCGGAGAGCCAGGGCAGCATGTCGAGGTTCTGCTTGGCGCGGGTGTTGATGCCGGAGTTGGGGTTGTCGCGGTCCTCGCTGCCGTCCGTCCATGAGACATAGGAGATGCTCTTGGTGTCGGCGGCAAAGGTGGAGTCGTTGCCGATGGGTTGGCGGTTGTCGGCGGGGCAGTGGAAGATGGCGGAGACCTTCATCTTGGCGCCCGGCTTCTGCGGCAGCACCACGGCGTCGAGCTCCGGCGCCAGCAGGAGCCACCAGCCCTCGCTCTCGTCGACATTGGGCGTCTCCTCGTCATCGCTCATGCCGCTGGTGGGCAGGGTGCCGCGGTTGGCCAAATCGCTGCTGTACTTGGCGCCCAGCTGGGCAATCTGCTCGAGATTGGCGCGGCACTTGGCCTCCGTCCCGGCACCCATGTGGGAATAAATCGTCGGTGCGGCGATGGACACCAACGCAGCCAAAATGGTGATGACCACCATCAGCTCAATGAGCGTAAAACCCCGCAGCGCCCGCGCGGGGGGGAGAGAGGGAGACATTTTCATACTCTGGCAGTGTACACCATGCGCGCCCCCTCCGCAAGCTCAAAGGAGCGTTCGGGCGTGCGAAAAAAACGCCCGCCCCGTCGGAAGAACGGAGCGGGCGCGAAAAAGACACTTGGGGGGGGTATTTAGTAGCGGCGGCGGCGGGCAGCCAGCCCGGCCAGCGCCAGCAGGCTCAGCGTCGCGGTCGTCGGTTCGGGAGCCACCGTCAGGTACGACAGCGACTTGATCGACGCCCCGCTGTCAGCCGTGATGTCAGCTACGAGGTAGGAACCCCAGGCCGACTTATCGATGGTGACAGCCTTCGCGTCCTCGGTGACGCCGTAGTAGCCACCGCTGAGGCTGATATCCTTCGAGCTGTAATAGGTTTTTGTGTTGCAGTTGTAGAACAGAACACCCTTGTAGTCCATCCTGCCGCCGCTGAGCGTCAGCTTGTTGAACTCGGTGTTGAAGCCTGTGATGCGATCCGAGCTCAGCAGCGTTGTTCTGAAGGTATCGCCCTCGGCGGTGATGGCGCTGACATCTAAGGTAATGGCGGAGGAACCGAAATTCATGGAGCCGGAGGTTGTTAAGGTGCCGCCAGCGAATTTGATGGTCGTGGAGGTCAGGCCGCTCACAGCGCTCAGCTGGTTGAAATAGACATCAGTGCTGAGCGTGAAGTTGACACTCGTCCCTCCCAGACTCAGATCGTAGTCGGTGTTGCCCTGCGTCGTGAGTTTTTGGTAGACACTGCCTGCGCTTTGGTATGTGGTGCCGCTGCCTTTGGGAACACCGGCCCACGCATTTCCTGTTCCTTCGGGGCGGGTTACGCCGGTTTTGTCCTGAAGATTCCAAAAATAGCCGTAGTCTGAAACATGCAGCAGATCACCGCCGGATGTGACCTCTGCCGTGAGTGTGTCTGCGGCATAGGCACAAACGCTGCTGAGGACAGCGGCACAAATAAACAGTGTTTTTTTCATGATTATATTTCTTGTTTGATGGTTGCCGGGCGGAGAAAGCAGAATGAGCCCTCCCGCATCCTTGTGGATGTCCCTGCCGGCGCAACTCGGCAGAAACCCGCACAACGGGGATTGTAAGCATTCTGAATGCTGTAGTCATCTTTTTGTAAGGTGTTTATATTGAACTGTTTGCAAATAAATCAAGCGCTTGGATTTTTTCAGTGCGAAAGAATTTCTGTGAATTTTATTCGATTCGTCTTGAAAACAGCACCCGATGACGAAGATGATTTATAGTATATAACGTATTGATAAACAATGCGTTATGAGACGATTAGAGTTGTTATGAAATAATCCTTGACTACAGCATTCAGAAAGCTTACAATCCTGCACGTGGGGTTTTTGCCGAGTTGCGCCGGTAAAAACATCTGCTCGATGCGTGCTCCGAGGGCGACTTGCCCCGAGAGTCGGAACATCAATTAAAAAGAAATATAATCATGAAAAAAACACTCGCATTAATCTATGCCCTTGTTGCCGGTACAGCGATGGCAGCAGGTACGGGTATTACAATAAATGAAGGGGATTGGGTGACGGAAGGTACTTGGTCTAAGTATTCTCTTCCTTCCGGAGATGAGAAGTTTGATTTCAGCAAAAGCTGGATCATGGATCTCACCTTAAGCATCAATGCAAGCCAATCGGGCAACCAGTGGGGTACCCATTTCCTCATTTCCACGGCCGATCTCGAAGCCGGCAAGAATCAGATGTTATTTTGGGTGGGATCGTCAGGAGCAACCCATATCCGTTATAATAGCGGTTATGATTCCATTCAAACAGAAGGATCAAATGTCAAGCTTTCCGAGGTAGGCACATACTCGTTCCATGTTGTATATGATGCTACTGCGAAGGTGGTGGATACCACCATTTACAGCGTTAATAGCCAAACACAGGAATTAACGAAGTTGCTGACCCAAAAGAACAACGGAGTTGATATGTCTTGCCTGAATAACTCCTCGGCATTCTATTCCACGGTGGGCATCGGTAACGCAACCACCTCGAACGGATGGACGCTTCCCCAGGTGAGCATTGTCGCTGTCCCCGAGCCTGCTACGGCGACGCTGAGCCTGCTGGCGCTGGCCGGTCTGGCTGCTCGCCGCCGTCGCCACTAAGATAGCTCCTTAGTCTTTTTCACACCCGCTCCGCCGTCCCGGTGGAGCGGGTGCTTTTTTGCGGTGCAGGAGGGAGCTAAGCTATTTTCGTCCAATTTAAAGTCTGACTTTAAGTTGGACGAAAAGATTTCTTAGCTCTTAACTGTCAGTTTGTTAAAAGTCGCCGCCCGCTGTCCCGGGGCTGGGGCAGCGGGCGACAGGGGGGGGAGGATAGGGGTTCAGCTCTCGAAGTCGGGGGCTTCGGTGTCGAGCACGCGGCGCACATGCGCGCCGAGCGAGAGCAGTTTTTCATCCAGCATCTCGTAGCCGCGGTCGATGTGGTAGAGGCGGTGGATTTCGGTGGTGCCTTCGGCGGCGAGGGCGGCGAGGACGAGGGCGGCGCTGGCGCGCAGGTCGCTGGCCATGACGGGCGCGGCGGAGAGCCCCTCCACCCCGGTGATGATGGCGGTGCCGTTGTCGACCTTGATGTTGGCGCCCATGCGCTTGAGTTCGGAGCAGTGCATGAAGCGCTGCGGGAAGATGGTGTCGCGCACCACGCTGATGCCGGGGGTGATGGCGAAGAGGGCGGTCATCTGCGCCTGCATGTCGGTGGGGTAGCCGGGGTAGGGGTTGGTGAGAATCTTGCCGCTGCGGGGGTGGGCGCCGGGTTTGACGACCACGCTGTCGCCCTCGTCGTTGAAGGTGACGCTGTGCCCGCACTCGACCAGCAGGTCGGCGATGGCTTTCAGGTGCTTGCGGCAGACGCGGTTGAGGGTGAGTCCTTCCTCGCTGCACATGGCGGCGGCGACCATGAAGGTGCCCGCCTCGATGCGGTCGGGAATGACGGTGTGCTCGCAGCCGTGGAGTTTGTCCACGCCGTGGATGGTGATGGTGCGCGAGCCGGCGCCCTCGATGCGCGCGCCCATTTTGTTGAGGAAGTCGGCGAGGTCGACGACCTCGGGTTCGCGGGCGGCGGATTCGATGACGGTGGTGCCTTTGGCCAGCACGGCGGCCATCATGAGGTTGTCGGTGCCCAGCACGGTGGGGCCGCTGTCGCCGCGCATGTCGACCGTGGTGCCGATGAGTCCGTTGGGCGCGTCAATGAGCAGGTTGCCGCCCTTGACGCGTACGCGGGCGCCCAGCGCCTGGATGGCGCGCACGTGGAGGTCGACGGGGCGGTCGCCGATGACGCAGCCGCCCGGCAGGGGCAGGGTGCAGCGGTGCATGCGCGCCATCATGGGCCCGAGCAGGCAGATGGAGGCGCGCATTTTGCGCACCTGGTCGTAGGAGGCGCTGGAGGAGATGCCGTCGGGCGATTCGATGCGCACCGTGCCGCTGGAGCGCTCGACGGAGGCGCCCAGCTGGCTGAGGATTTGCAGCATGTAGTTGGTGTCGGAGACATCGGGCACGCGCGAGATGCGCACGGGCTCGTCCGTGAGCAGGGCGGCCGCGAGGATGGGGAGAGAGGCGTTTTTGGAACCGCTGATGTTGAGGGTTCCGCGCAGCTTGTGGCCGCCTTCGACGATGAGTTTGTCCATGGATGGGGGAGAGGTTTGGTAACGGGGGAGATTGTAGCAGATGGGCGCTTGCGGCGCAAGGAGGCTTTTCAGGATTCGGCGATGCCCTGCCGATCGTAGAGCTCGCGGTAGAGGGGGCAGCTCGCGTAGAGCGTGTCGTGGGTGCCGTCGGCGATGATGCGCCCGCGCTCGAACACGAGGATGCGCTGCGCGGCGCGGATGGTGCTGAAGCGGTGGGCGATGATGAGGGTGGTGCGCCCGAGGGCGAGGCGGTCGAGCGCCTGCTGGATGTCGCGCTCGCTCTCGGCATCGAGCGAGGCGGTGGCTTCGTCCAGGATGAGGATGGGGGCGTTGCGGATGAAGGTGCGGGCGATGGCGACGCGCTGGCGCTGCCCGCCGCTCAGTTGGCTGCCGCCCTCGCCGACGGGGCTGTCAATCCCGCCGCTCAGTTGGCTGAGGAAGGGAGTGACGGCGGCGGCATCGGCGGCGCGGTGCAGTTCGTCGTCGGTGGCGTCGGCCTTGCCCAGCAGGATGTTTTCGCGGATGCTCGTGTTGAAGAGCAGCGCCTGCTGCCCTACGAGGGAGATGTGCTCGCGCAGTTCGTGCTGGGTGATGCTGCGGATGTCGGTGCCGTCGAGCAGCACGCTGCCCTCGCTCGGGTCGTAGAAGCGGGGGATGAGCCCCGCAAAGGTGGTTTTGCCGCTGCCGCTGGGCCCCACGAGGCCGACAATCTGCCCGGCGGGGATGCGGAGGTTGATGTCGCGCAGGGCGGGCTCGGCCTCCGGGGTGTAGCGGAAGCTGACGCCGCGCAGCTCGAGTTCGCCGCGCACGGGCTGTTGCAGGTGCTGCGGCTCGGCGGGGTCGGTGAGGGGATTGGGCGCGAAGAGAATTTCGGCGAGGCGGCGCAGGGAGCCCTGCACCTCGTTGAAGCGGTTGTAGGCGTTGCCGGCGCGCTTCATGGAGTCGAAGAGGAAGAAGAGTGCGCCCGCGATAGCCATGAAGTCGGGCAGGCTCATGCCGGCCTGTCGCCCGCGCACGAGCAGGAAAGCGAGCGCAAGCGCGGAGACGGTCTCGATGATGGGGATGATGGCGCGCTGGTACTTGACGAGCTTGATGACGGTGGTGCAGATGCCGTCGGCCACCCGGCGGAATTGGAGGATTTGGCGCTCCTCCATGCCGTAGGCGCGCACCTCGCGCTGCGTTTCGAGGTTTTGTTGCAGCACGCTGTTGAGGGCGCCGTTGATGCGCTGCGCCTGCAGGGCGCGGTTGGAGATGCGCTTGCCGAAGATGATGATGGGCCAGGCGGCCAGCGCGATGAAGAGGATGTTGAGGAGCATCAGTAGCCCCTGTCCCGTGGAGAAGAGCAGGTAGATGAAGGCCGCGCAGGCGCTGGCGCAGGTGATGGGCTGCTTGATGAGGTCGTTGGCGATGGTGCCGAGAATGGCTTGGACGTTGGCGGTGTCGCTGGTGATGCGGCTGAGGATGTCGCCTTTTTTCTCACGCTCGAGGAAGGAGAGGGGGAGCTCCTGCACCCGCCGGAAGATGGTCATGCGCAAATCTTCGAGAATGCGGATGCCCAGGTAGTTGACCATGTAGGCGTTGCCCCACTGCGCCACCCCGCGGACGAGGAAGAGCGCGGGCAGGCTGCAACAGGCCAGCAGGAGAATGGTGCCGGGGGCGAGCCGCTCGAGCGCGGGGCAGAGGGTGAGCAGCTCGGGCTGTACGCCGGGGCTGCGAAAGACCAGAGGAAAGACAAACTTGATCATCAGCGGAATGCCCAGTCCGCTGGAGGCGGCGGCCACCAGTCCCGTGAGGATGACGATGCCGAAGTAGAGCCACTGCGGCAGCAGGAAGCGGCGGAGGAAGTAGAGAGTGCGGTTCAGCATGCGGAGGAGGGGGCTGCTTGGTTCACCTGTTCATCGTAGAGTCGCCGGTAGAGGGGGCAGCTTTCGTAGAGCGTGTCGTGGGTGCCGTCGGCGATGATGCGGCCGCTGTCGAACACGAGGATGCGCTGTGCGCGGCGGATGGTGCTGAAGCGGTGGGCGATGATGAAGGTGGTGTGCCCCTCGGCGAGTTCGTCGAGTGCTTCCTGGATGAGCGCCTCGCTCTTCATGTCGAGGGCGGAGGTGGCTTCGTCCAGAATGAGGATGGGGGCATTCTTGAGGAAGGCGCGCGCGATGGAGACGCGCTGTCGCTGCCCGCCGCTCAGCCCGCTGCCGCTTTCGCCCAGCTCCCGGTCGTAGCCTTCGGGGGTGCCGGTGGTGAACTCGTCCACGCGCGCTCGCGCTCCGGCGAGCTCCACGGCGGCATCATCGGCCTCGGGGCGCCCCAGGCGGATGTTCTCGCGGATGCTGCCGCTGAAGAGGGCGGAGAATTGCGAGACGAGCCCGATGGCGCGGGTGCGCTCGGCGCGGCTCAGGCGGCGCACGTCGATGCCGTCGATGCGGATGCATCCTGCGTCGACATCGTAGAAGCGGCAGATGAGGTTGATGAAGGTGGTTTTGCCGCTGCCGCTGGGGCCCACGAGGGCGACAATCTGCCCGGCGGGGATGTGCACGTCAATGTCCCGCAGCACGGGGCTGTCGGGCGTGTAGGCGAAGCGGACATGCTCGAAGCTGACGCTGCCGGGGGTGGGGCGGGGCAGGGTGAGGGGCTCGGTGGGCTCGGGGGTTTCGTCCTTGGCTTCCAGAATGCTGTTGACTCCCTCGGCGGCCACCGCCATGACCTGGCACTGGTTCACGATGTCGCCCAGCTTCTTGACGGGGTCGTAGCAGAAGTAGAAGGCGGTGGCGATGGCGCTGAATTGTTCGAGGGTGAGCCCGTCGCTGCAGCCTCGGTAGAGGGAGTAGGCCAGCGCCAGCGTGCTGACGATTTCGATGGAGGGACCCAGCGCCTGTTTCCACGCGACGACGCGCATCAGTAGGCGGTTGTAGTGGCGGATGAGGTCGCGCAGGAGCTCCTCGCGCTGCGTTTCGAGGTTGAAGGCGCGGATTTCGCGCTGGGTGTTGAGGCTTTCCTCTACATGTGACGTCAGCGAGTTGAGCTTCTCGAGAGCCTGTGCTGTGTGCTTCACCATGCGCCTGCCGACGCAGCGCACCAGGGGGACAACGAGGGCGGAGACAATCAGGTTGCCCATGAGGATGGCGCTCTCGTGGTTGCTGAGGGCGGCGTAGACGAGGTAGGAGAGCGCGGCGAGCAGGGTGAGCGGTTGGATGACGAGGTCGTTGAGCACCGTGACCATGCCCTGCTGCAGCTGCCCGGTGTAGCCCAGTACGATGTTCATGAGCTCGCCGCGGGTGCGGCGATCGTGGTGGGAGAAGGAGAGCCACTGCAGGCGGGCAAAGGTGTCGGAGCGCAGGTCGCGCAGACCGCGCATGGCGGCTTTGTTGAGCAGGTAGCCGTTGAAGTAGGTGCTCAGCCCGCGCAGCATCATGAGCAGGGGGATGAACAGGGCGGCCAGCCACAGGGTGACGATCGGAATCTGTTCCGCGCCGAAGCGGGCGCTCAGCCACGCGGTGACGGCGGGCGGCGCTTCGGCGGTGCCGAAGACCACGGGAAACACATACTGAATCATGGTCGGCAGACCGAAGCCCGCAGCGGCGGCGGCAACAATCCCGCCGAGCACACCGCCGAGCAGCAGACCCCGGTAGGGGAGGAGGTAGCGCTTCGCCATCGGGCTGAGGACGGCGTATGCCGATGCCTGTCGTTCCGTTGCTATCATTTAGGCGACAGTGTAGCAGAACGCCCTGTGAGCTGCAATGATTTTCCGCAGGCGGCCTGCGGAAAATCGGGCCGGTCGCCATCGCCTCAGGGGCGGGTGAGACGGCGCAGACTTTCTCCCAGCTCGGGCGATTCGGCGCTGATCATGTCGAGCATGGGCTCGACCCAGGGGCTCATGCTCTGCGAGATGACCTGCACGCAGACGAGCAGCAGCAGCACCCCCGACAGGAGCCGCGCCGCCGAGACGGGGCGGAGCAGCATGGGCAGCAGACCCAGCCGCGCATCCCACAGGGCCACGCCGCGCTCGCGGATCTGCCACCAAGTCATCGCGCCCATGATGAGGGGCAGAAAGGACAGCATCATCCCCAGCCCGCAGGCAAAGACCAGCAACGCGCGCAGCACGGCCTGCCCCCAGCTCGGGGGGCGGATGCCCTCGGGGCGGACGCAGGCGATGCGGATGCCGAACAGTGCCTTGCCCGGCGTGGTGCCCCACAGGCGAATCAGCAGCGCCTCGTACGGCAGGTAGGGCAGCCAAAAGACGGGGGAGCCGGGCAGCAGCAGGGGCGAGAAGGGGACGCAGAGCAGGTAGCAGCCCAGCAGGAAGATGGCGGCGTAGAGCGCCATGTCGACAAGCCTCGCCAGCGCGCGCGGCGCGGGGCCGGGCACCATGACCCGCAGCGCCTGCGGCGCTTCCTCGGCGGGCGGCGCGGCGGCGGCTTCCGGTTCGAGGGGGGTGTCCTCCGCTTCGGGCTGCGACTCCTCCGGCTCGGGCTCGGGCTCGCGGAGAAAATCGCACAGCGCGGGCAGCTCGCGCAGGGGTTGCCAGCCCGTGCACCCCGCATGCCAGCCGAGGGTGTCGGGCGTCAGCTCGCCGCTCTGCACCAGCGAGAGGATGTCGGGCACGGTGGCGGGGCCGCGGCGCTGCTTGTCCTTGATCCAGTAGATGTCCATGTCAGTTCGAGCGCAGCGCCTGCGCGGGATCTTGGCGGGCGATGAAGAAGGCGGGAATGATGGCCGCCACCGTCACCATGATGAAGGCCTGCACGGCTTGGTGCGCAAAGGTGAGGGGGGAGTAGACGGCGGGCAAGGTGAGCCCGTGCGCCTGCATGGGGAAGGGATCCATGCCGATGGCGGCCAGCGCGCCTTGAATCTCCAGGCGGTAGTGCAGCACCAGCAGCGCCAGCAGGATGCCCGCCACGGCGCCCAGCGCGCCGATGAGCACCCCTTGCCAGGCGAAGATGCCCACGATTTTGCCGGGGGTGGCCCCCAGCGCCTGCAGAACGGCAATCTCGCGGCGGCGCTGCATGCTGACGGTGAACATGACGGCCATGATGCAGAAGCTGGCGATGAGCGAGATGATGGAGAGCACGAAGCTCATCATCACGCGCTCATTGGCGATGAGTTTGTACCACTGCTCGAAGCTGCGGGTCCACGGCGCGATGAGCCAGTGCAGGGGCACCGCCTCCTCGGCGGCGGGGGCGCTGGCGGCAGGCAGCATGGCCTGCACGGCGGCTTCGACATCGGCCGAGTTGTGGGCGTCGGCCACGCGCAGGCAGAGCCCCTGCACCTGGTTCTGCCCCTCGGCGGAGTAGCCCATGATGTCTTGCGCGATTTGCAGCGGCAGGTAGACCTGCGGCCCCGGCATGTTCTCGGGCGGCTGGTAGATGCCGATGACGCGCAGGTCGACGGGCATGACCATTTCGTTGATGCTCTTGACGGCCTTGCCGTCCTCGCGGTCGCGGTCGAGCGCGGCCAGCTCGCGCACGGTCTGCTGCCAGCGCGCCTGTTCCTCCGGGGTGAAGGGGACGGCGCCCGCATGCGCCTGCAGGGCGGCGAAGAGCGCGCGCAGCGCCTCCTGCTCGCTTGCGCGGAGCTTGGCGGCTTCAAACTGTCCGATGCGCAGGGCGAGCTGCTGCATCCGCCCCGCATCGGGGCAGAGCCCGCCCTCGGCGGGGGCGGCTCCCTCGAAAAGGCTTTCGGCGGCCTGCATGAAGGCGGTGTCAGCCTGCGTTTGCAGGGGCTGCTGAATCATGGCGTAGATGGTGGCGACCTCATCCAAGCTGCCCACGGGGGTCAGGTGCAGCATGTCGCCCGTGCGCAGTCCCAGCGCCTGCGCGGTGGCGGCGCTGATGACGCATTCCTGGTCCAACCCCTCGCCGAAGTCAAAGCTGCCCTCGCGCAGCATCTCCTGCAGCGGCAGCAGCTGGCCGGGGTTGTGCGGCTCCAGCGCCGTGAAGTGTACGGTCATGCGCCCGAGTTCGCTCTGGGCAAAGGCTTCGTTCTCCAGCTGGGGGTAGACGCTGACCACCCCCGGCAGCGCGGCGAGCTGTTGCTCCAGCCCCTGCCAATCGAGCGCGGCATCGCTCAGGCGCACGCGCTGAAAGCCGTCGGAGAGCGAGAGGACGTAGTGCGGGGCAAAGGCCAGCACGCGCCGCTCCATCTCCTGCTGCAAGCCCTCCATGACGGACAGCACCACGATGAGCACCATCACCCCCAGCGCCACGCCTGCCAGGCAGATCAGCGTGATGATGGAAAAGAGCGAGCGCAGCGGGTTGAGGTAGCGCAGCGCCAGCATCAGGCTCAGGTTTCGGCGGAGAATGTTCATGCGTTGCTCCAGTATGCCCCGCAGCGGGCGGATGTGCAAGCCCGCAGGCTGACATGATGCCGGCGCAGCGCCGACTGCCTCGCGAAGCGCGCGGGTGACGCACAATCTCCTTGCCGCCGGCGGCGCGCGTGCTACAATGGGGCAATGGACGAGAAGCTCATCATCATCGGCACCGGCCCTGCCGGCTACACCGCCGCCATCTACGCCGCCCGCGCGGGGCTTGCCCCGCTGGTGTTCACGGGGGCGCAGCTCGGCGGGCAACTGACCACGACCACCGAGGTGGAGAATTTCCCCGGCTTCCCGCAGGGTATCATGGGCCCCGACCTCATGTTCGCCATGAGTGAGCAGGCGGAGAAGTTCGGCGCGCGCTATGCCTACGAGGAGGTCGTGTCGCTGGCGCAGGAGAGTTGCAGCGGGCTGTTTGTCGTCACCACGAGCGGCGGCGCCTACAAGGCCAAGGCCGTCATCATCGCGACGGGGGCTGCCGCCCGCTACCCGGGGCTGCCGGGTGAGGAGAAACTCATCGGCCACGGGTTGACGGCCTGCGCCACCTGCGACGGCGCGTTCTACCGCGATGTGCCCGTGGCGGTGGTGGGCGGCGGCGACAGCGCCTGCGAGGAGGCCGCTTTCCTCACGCGCTTTGCCTCCGAGGTGTTTTTGGTGCACCGCCGCGATCAGCTGCGCGCGAGCAAGGCCATGCAGCAGCGCGTGCTGAACAACCCCAAGATTACGCCGCTGTGGAACAGCGCCATCGCCGCCTACCACACGGATGCAGCGGGCGAGCTCGCCGCCGTCACCCTGCGCGACACGCAGACGGGGGCAACGCGCGAGCTGCCGCTCAAGTGCGTGTTCATGGCCATCGGCCACACCCCCAACAGCGCCTTTGCCGGGGCTCTGGTCGAGCGCGATGCCGCCGGCTTCATCCGTACGCTGCCGGACAGCACCGCCACGGCAACCCCCGGGCTCTTTGCCGCCGGCGATGTGGCCGACCCCGTCTACCAGCAGGCGGTTTCCGCCGCCGGCATGGGCTGCCGCGCCGCGCTGGATGCCGAGCGCTACCTCCTTTCCCTCGAATAATCTCATTCCCCTTCCTCGTGTCATGAAACATGCGTATCTTCTCCTCCTGTCGGCGGTGGTGCTGAGCGCCTGCACCGGCCCCGAATCGCAGTACCGTCAGGCGCTGGAGCTTTATCAGGCGGGGCAGGCCGCGCAGGCCGTGCCGATCTTCCGCAAGGCGGCGGACGGCGGCAACAGCGATGCCCAGCTCATGCTCGCCAAGTGCTACGACTTCGGCAAGGGGGTGCCGCAGGACATCTCCCAAGCCGTGCGCTGGTACAGCCTGGCGGCCGAGAACGGCAACACCAACGCGCAGGACAACCTGGGCACCTGCTATGCCACGGGCGCGGGCGTGCCCAAGGACTTGCACACGGCCTTCCTGTGGTACAGCCGTGCCGCCGCCGCCGGGGATGCCTCGGCGCTCAACAACTTGGGGCTGTGCTACCGCAACGGCGAGGGAACGGTGCAGGATGCCGAAAAAGCCGCCGAATGCTTCCGCCGCAGTGCCGTGCTGGGCAACGCCAACGGGCAGTACAACCTCGGCCGCTGCTACTTCCACGGGCTCGGGGTGCCGCAGGATGCCGAACAGGCGCGCCTGTGGGTCGGCAAGGCGGCGGAGCAGGGGCACAACAACGCCAAGCTCTTCGCGCAGGACAACAACTGGTAAGCTCTCTGCTCTGGCATGTCGGCTTAAGTGACAGGACATCCCGGGCCGGGATGTCCTGTTGTGTGCTGCAGCATTAGTAATGCTGTACCCGTGGAACCCGCCGTTGTCAGTCGCTCACGCAATGATGATGGGAAAGCGGCGTATCGTCACATATTGTCCCAAAGGATTGCTATTGTGTCATGACACTTGCTACAGCATTACTAATGCTGTATGCTCCGCCCGTATGTTTTCACGATGTTTGCGTCCCTCTGACATCCTGTATGCTTGCTGTGTAGCATTGTCCCTGTTGCTGTTCGGTTTATTCTGCTATGCTGCATTCAGTGACTATTTTTGGGGTGATGAAGCCGCGTCTCTGCAATTTGTGTCGCGGTCATATGCGGATTTATCCCGCATCGTGCTTGTAGATACTCATCCTCCGCTTTATTATTTCCTCCTTAAGCTGCTGGCTGATGGGGGGCAATTTGTGTTGGGGGGTGATGTGACCCTGTTGCATCTTTCCAAATTCGTTTCGCTTCTTCCCTGGGCGCTATTGCTGCTGCTCTGTGTGACCTATATTCGCCGAAAGTACGGACGATTTGTCAGCGCCTTCTGTGCTCTTCAGCTTTTTGCGGCTCCGTCGTTTTTTACCTATGCCCTGGAGATTCGTATGTATTCCTGGGCGCTTCTTTTTGTGACACTGACTTTTCTTGCCTGTGAGGAGCTGCTAGAGCGTCCGAAGAGCAGGGCTTGGGTGGTATTTACGCTTAC
>JBJEVK010000021.1:0-6892 GCA_051884295.1 Akkermansia sp. | reverse complement strand
TGAATAAATTATGCGCCTAATTTTGAGGCATCCAGTATTTCACGTGTCAGCCTAACCCGTGAGATGTGTCAGTTCGGTGACTGGATTTTGAGGCAATGCGAAGGGGCACTGAAGCCACGCGGCGGCGAAATTGCGCTTGCAATCGCGGGTGCATGTGCCATACTGGTAGGCGATATGGCCATGCTGCAACTCATCGATCCTGCCGGACAGACCCTGAGCTACGAAACACCCGCCGACGATGCCCTCTGGACGCTGGGCAGCGCTGAGGGCAGCACCATTGCCCTGCAGGGCGAGGGGATTGCCCCCCAACACGCCACGCTGAGCTTTGCGGGCGGCCGGGTGATGCTGAGCCCCGCCGAGGGAGCGGTGCTGCTCCATCAGGCAGCACTGACAGAGCCTGCCCTTGTCGAGCCGGGCAGCGTGTTTGAACTCGGGGGCTATCGGCTGACCTTGGCGACCGAGGCAGCGCCGAGTGAGGCTCCTGCAGAGCCTGCTGCCGCCGCCAAGACGAAAGCAGCTCCCAAGGCTGCTCCCGCGCGCCGCAGCACGCCCACACGCCTGCCCAAGGTGAAGAAGGAGAACCCGATTGTGACGCTCATCACCCCGCTCTACGTCATCATCATCCTCGCGGCGGCTTTTGTAGCGGGGTTGACGCTGCGCTTCAAAATCATGACGGGCGGCTTCCTGCCCGACAGCTTTTTCCGATAAAGGCGCGTGTCGCGCCCGATGCAGGCAGCGCGCCTTTCGCGGCGCTCACTCCCCCGCCCAC
Organism: Akkermansia sp.; assembly: GCA_051884295.1. GTDB lineage: Bacteria > Verrucomicrobiota > Verrucomicrobiia > Verrucomicrobiales > Akkermansiaceae > Akkermansia. The sequence goes on along the minus strand of JBJEVK010000021.1, from coordinate 6,123 downwards.
TGCGCCAGCGAGGCGCGCGCGCTGTCCGGCAGCTCCGCCAGCTTGATGCGGCCGCTCGTGCCGTGTACGAGCTCCACCGCGCTCTTGGGCAGCCCCAGGCTTTTAGCTAAGAAGCTCACAATCTCCTTGTTCGCCTTGCCCTCGGTCGGGGGAGCAGCAATCTTCAGCCGCAGCACCCGCCCGACGCCCGGGTAGTCCTCCTCCCAGCCCAGCAGCTCATTGCGCCGCGCCCCGGGCGTGACCTTGAGCGCGAGCTTCATGCCTCCTCCTCCCTCCCCGAGCCGGGCAGCAGCTCCGCCGCCACGGGCAGGCGCTCCAGCGTCTTGCCGCAGGCGCGCGCCTCTGCCTCGCCCGGCAAATCCTTGGCCGTGTGCACCCCCTCCGTCAGCAGGAACGGCAGCAGCAGCACATGCGACGCCTGCATGCCCACCAGCTGCGCCGTCGCCGCCGGTTGTTGGCAGCCGAAATAGCCCAGCACCACCTCTGTGCCGGGCAGCAGCTCGCGCAGGCGACGGCAGAAGAGCGCCGGCTCCGGCGGCGGCTCGGGCAAGGGTGAGCCGTGCGCCACCACCAGAACCCCCGTTCCGGGGCGCAGCTGCGCGCTGATGCGCTCCGCCGCCGCGCGCGCCAGCCAGGGGCTGGCTCCCAGCACCGGTTGGTAGTACAGCCGCCGCCGCGCGCAGGCGTAAGCGACATCCAGCTCGCGCACCAGCCTTTCGCCGCTGCTGCTGCCGCTGAGCATGAAGAGCGGGTACACCAGCACGGGAGCGTCCGCCGGCGGCAGTTCCGCCGTCGCCAGATTGTGCAGGTGGCAGCGGTACACCCGCCCGCGCGGCATGCGGATGCCCGGCGGGTTGAGGTGCATGCCCCGCTCGTTATAGCTGATGAGCAGGTAGTAGCGCTTCCACGCGCGGTGGCGCAGCAGCACGGGCGCCACCGCCGCCAGCACTGCCAGCTGCGAGAGCGCAAAGTGGAAGTAAATCAGCCGCCGCAGGTGCGCCGCCTCCGCGCCCTCGGGAGCCGCCGCCAGACGCGCCCCGCAGTCCACCGAGCCCCACAGAGCAGCGGCGAACGCAGCGGCGCAGAACAGCAGCAGCAGGCGGTAGTGCTTCACGCGGCGGCGGGGTGAGCGGGCTTACACCTCGGCATCGGCCTGCGCCTGAGCCTGCAACTCGGCGCGCAGGTCGTGCTTGCGGTCGAAGTAGAGCACGATGGGCGCGGCGATGTAGATGGACGAGTAGGTGCCGATGGCGATACCCAGCAGCATGGTGATGGAGAAATCGCGCATGGCGGGACCGCCCAGCGCAATGAGCGCCACCAGCACCGCGATGGTCGACACGGAGGTGAGCAGCGTGCGCGACAGCGTCGAGTTGATGGCCTCGTTCATGATATCGATGAGCTTTTCATTGGGTGCCGCCAGGCGCAGGCGCTCGCGGATGCGGTCGTAGATCACGATGGTATCGTTGATGGAATAGCCCGCCACCGTCAGGAAGGCGCCGATGTGGATGATGCTCAGCTCCGTGCCCAGCAGCACCACCAGACCGATGATGCCGAACACATCGTGCGCGATGGACACCAGCGCACCCATGGCGAAACTCCACTCGAAGCGGATGGAGAGGTAAATCGTGATGCCCAGCATGCCCATCAGCAGCGCGAAGCAGGCCGTCTTGAGGAAGGTCGCGCCCAGCGCCGCGCTCACCTGCTCCACATCGGGCGCTTGCAGCTCGTTCATGTGCGGCACCTGCTCGCGCAGCGTGCGGTCAATGAGCAGCGCCTCCTCCTTGCTGGCGCAGCGAATCTTGATGTTGCGATCCGTCGCGTTGGAGAACTCCTGAATCGTCGGCACCTTGGAGAGCGTCATCCCCATCACCGTGTTCTCCGCCTGCTTGTAATCCAGCGCGCAGGAATCCGGCACCACATAGGTCGAGGTCGTACCGCCCGTGAAGTCAATACCCAGCGACTTCTCCCCGCGAATGCCCACCATGTAGGCCATGCAGCCGAGAATGAGCACCAGCGACGCCGCCATCGCCTGCTTGCGCCACTTGAGGAAATCGAAGCAGCGACCCTCGAAGGGCGCGCGGGCAAAGACAAAATCCTTCATCAGCCCCAGACGCTCCGCCCAGAAGAAGACCACGCGCGTCACCACAATGGCGCCGATGAGCGAGGTGATGATACCCACGCTCGTCGTCACAGCAAAGCCCTTGATGGAGCCGCTGGCAATCCAGAAGAGAATCACCGCCGTGATCAGCGAGGTGATGTTGGAGTCCCAAATGGCCGAGAAGGCCTTTTCGTAGGCCGCACGCAGGCAGACGATGAAGGGGCGACCCGTCTTGCGCTCCTCGCGCATGCGCTCGTAGATCAGCACGTTGGCATCCACCGCCACACCCATGGTCAGCACGATACCCGCAATGCCCGGCAGCGTGAGCACAAAGCCGAAGAGGCTCATGAGCCCCAGCAGCGTCAGTGCGTTGATGGCCAGACCCACCATCGCCACCATGCCCGCCGAGCGGTAGTACCAGTAGCAGAAGGCAAACACGCCCAGCATGCCGATGAGACCGGCAATCTGCGCCTGCTCCAGCGCGCTCTTGCCCAGCTGCGCCGACACGTCCTTGCGCCCCTCCACCTTCAAATCGCTCGACAGCGGGTTGGCCAGTGCCTTGGAAATGTCCTCCGGCTCGCCCTTGCCGTTGAGCCCCGAGATGTTGAACTCCTTGTGCAGCACCGCCTGCACCGTCGGCGCGCACTTAATGCTGTTGTTGAGCACCACCGCCAGGCGGTCGCGGCCGATCTGCATCGCCCCCGTCAGCTTGCCCATGCGGGCAGCCCCCGCGCGGTTGAGCACCACATCCACATAGCCCTTGCGCACATAATCCGGCTGGGAGGACGACACCTCCTTGCCCGTGATGTACATGTCCTTTTGCATCGCCGCGTAGGGCTTCTGCAACACCATGTACTCAATCACCGGGCGGCCGTGGCGATCGAGCACCGGCTCCCCCGTCTCGTCATCCGTGTGCGGGTAGGGGCGGATCATGTAATCATTCAACCCGAACTTCGAGGGGATGCGCGGCATGGCCGGCGGCACCACGTTGCGCGCCCCTGCCGCCACCTTGGCATCATACTCCGCCCGGCGCTGCTCATAGAGCTCGATGGCCTGCTGCGTCTCCTCATCCGCGATGACCCGCTCACTCTCCGGGTACACCGCCAGCAGCTCCAGCTTGGCCATCTTCGTGAGCATTTTCTCCATGGCGTCAATCTTCTCCTTGTTCACCACGGGATCGGCATCCTGCTGCGGAATCTGAATCAGAATCTTGTTGCCCGAGTGCAGAATCTGCACCTCGCTCGTGCCCGTCGCATTCAAGCGCTCATTGAGGATATTGCAGGCCTGCTCCATATCCTCTGCCGTCGGCGGCGTCAGCACCCCGCGGTCATCCAGCTTGGGCTGCACCTCCATCGTCAGCTCCGCACCGCCGGAAATATCAATACCGTAGTGAATGCCGTTCAGAAAGAGCGACAGCAGCGAAAACGCCGACAAACCCACGATGAACAAGGTGCCGGCATTGCGCTTCACACGGTCATTCTCCGAAGCCAAATACCAGAAAAACAGCACAATGAGCAGCGTGCCGACAATAAAATAAAACGCCGGCGTATTGATGAGATGGTGAAAGGTCTGTAACATGAGCGTGCGAACAGTTTGCTCGTGCCATTGTGGCACAACAGGTCGGCAGGTCAAGCCCACATCGTGGCAGCGCACGCTATTTCAACGCACGCGGCAACGGCCGACCCTCTCACGAGCGCGCCAAGCGCAGCAGCGCCGCCGTCGCACGCGGCTCCCCCAGCGCCGCCGCCCGGCGGAACCAGTACGCCGCCAGCACCGCACTGCGCGGAGCCCCCAGCCCCTCCTCGAAACAACAGCCCAGGCGCAGCGCCGCCGCCGCGTGGCCATTGCGCGCCGCACGCTCCAGGCAACTGACACCCCCCGCCGCATCGCGCGTGCAGCCAATCCCCTTGAGATAACACTTCCCCAAGCGATACAGCGCATCCGCATCGCCCCCCGCCACCGCCACATTCAGCAACTCCACCGCGCGCTCGTAGTCGCGCGCGCAGCCCCGGCCTCGCAGCAAACGCTTAGCCAACAACGCGCACGCCCCAGGCTCCCCCGCCTGCGCGCGCTCCCTGAGCTCCTCCTCCCTCACGGCAGCGAGCGAATGTACATCGATATCCCGTTGAGCAACATCTCCAGCGCAATCATCGCCAGCAACGTACCCATCACCCGCTCCAACACCACCGCAAACAAGCGACCCGCCCGCGCAATCAACCCCGAGGCCAGCCCCATCAACGCCCCCGTCGCCAAGCACGCCGCCACAATCGCCCCCACCGAACCCGCATGCGCCAGCGCACCATGGCTGAACGACGCCTGCAACATCACATAGGCCATCCCCGCCGGGCCCACCACCAGCGGCACTGTAATCGGCACCAGAAAAGGCTCGTGAGCCGGGGTTCGCCCCGTCTCCGCCTCCGCCGAGCCATCCTCCAGCACATTGATTCGCGGGAACACCAGCCCCACCGCAATCAGCATCAGCAGCAAACCGCCCGTCAGCGTCAACGCCGCCTCCGAAATCCCGAAATAGCGCAGCAGCGAACCGCCCAAGGCGTAAAACAGCAGCAGCACCAGCGTAAAAAACAGCGTCTCGCGCGCCACCACCCACGCCCGACGGCGCGGCGGCAGCCCCCGCAACAAACTGTGCACAATCGGCGCATTGCCGAAAGGGTCGAGAATAATCATCAGCGTCACCGCCACCGAAAACAGATACTCACCGTTCATCCTTCTTCAACAAAAAGCATTCCTACAAACGCACAAAACCTAAAATTCCTTATGGGAAAAAATGAGCGCGGCGACGGAGAGGTGGAGGAGGATGTAGAAAAAAGCGAGCAACGCCAAGGCGCCGAGCATCCCCCAAGAAAGCGGCGTTCCGGCCGCCGCCGCATCCGCCACTGCAAACAGACTGAAATCCGGGAGGAGAAACTGCACCGCACGCTGCACCACCTGCAGCGACGCCGACGCCCCCTGCCCCGCCGACAGGAGAGCAAACAGCGTCCCCTGAAACATCCCCACCGCGTAGGCACCCAAGCCGAACATCATGCTCACCAGCGAACCGCTCGTGCAGCAGGAAATCAGCAGCGTCAGCCCCGTCAGCACCCCGTAGCCCAACAGCGACGCCAAAATCCCCCGCTGCAGATTCCACGTATTACCCGCCTCCGCCACCTGCTCCAGATACGGTGCCGACTGCTCCGGCGAATAGCCCGCCAGCGTCAGCTGCTCCCGCAGTGACGCCGCCAGCGACGCCCCGCGCAACTCCAGCAGCAGTACCATCAACCCATCCAGCAAACCCACCACCAGCAGCAGCAGCGCCGCCACCCCCAGCAACTTCCCCAGCAAGTAATCAAAACGCGGCACCGGCTTGCACAAAATCGTGTACAAAATCCGATCCTCCGCATCGCGCGGAATCAGCAACGCCGTCGCCGCCACACAAAACAGCAGCGCGAACAACTGCATGCAACCCAAGCACACATCCTTCAGGAACAGCAGCTGCGCCACCCCCTGAAACTCCACGCACACCCCCTCCTGATACGGGACAAACTGCAGCAGCAGCACCAGCAGCGCCACCGCCGCCGGAACCAAAAACAAGCGCATCCGCAGCAGCTGCGTCAGCGTCGCCCCCGCCACCGCCGCCACGCGCGCCGGAGAACCGAGCAAAGCCTGACCCAGCGCCCTCACCGCACCGCCTGACGCTTCGCGTGCTCCCCGTCCTCAATCAACTTCCAAAACGTGCGCGACTTCTCCAGCGCACGATCCTCCGACACCGAACCCAAGCCCGAACGGAACACAAAATCCTTCAGCGAATCCGCATGCAGCACCCGCTGCACCACCACCACGCCATCCTCAATCGTGAAATAAATGCGGTACTGCTTGGTGCGGAAGCGGTAAATCCGGCGCCCCTGGCGCTCGATTACCCCGAAATCCGAATCCGGTGAGGGACCCTCGCACAGCATCTTCTCGTCCACCGAAAAAGCAAAGAAAAGCTCCAGCTGCTCCAAGGTAGGAATGGCCGAAATCTCCGCCGC
>JBJEVK010000020.1:21816-29290 GCA_051884295.1 Akkermansia sp. | reverse complement strand
CTGATTTGGCTCTCTGAGCCCCATTCCTCCCACCAGCGGATTTGAAACAGACCCATTTTTGCGCGCTCTAACCGTTTTTCTGTTGACTTGCACCGCCCGCGGCATACAATGAAAGATGATGAACAAACCGCTCGCACTCTGCCTGTTAGCCTCGACTCTCGGATGGGCTGCCGCCACTCCCGAGGACGGTGCGTCCGCCGCTCCTGCCGCTCCCGCAGCCCCCGCCGCCCCCGGCGAGACCGCTCCCGCGCCGCCGCCCATGGCCACGGTGGCGCTCGAGGGCTGGGCGCGCTTCACCCTGCCCGTGCCCCCCGGCTACGAGGTCGAGTGCCACAAGAGCGCCGACCACACCTTCTACTACCTGCGCCGCGCCAAGCAGGCCCCCGACCTCATCCTCTACTCCGGCTTCAGCCCCAACATCGACACGAGCGGCAAGAGCTGCTACGCCGACATCGCGGGCAAGCGCACCAAGGGGCATGTGCGCCCGACCGCCGAAGGCGGGCAGGCCTGGGAGTTCGTGCTGGAGAAGGGCGTGGACGGTGCCGCCTTCGTCATCACCCTGCCCCAGAGCCCGGAGGTCAACACCATGCTCGAGGTGCTCAAGGGCTTGCAGTTCCGCGAGGACAAGCCCGCCCCCAAGAACGAGCCTGCCCCGGACATCAGCGAGGCCCCCGTGCAGCACTTCAAGTGCTGGGGCAGCTTTGCCCTGCCCGTGCCGCCCGACATCCGCGTGGTCAGCTCCTCGGGGGCGGAGTCCTACCAGTTCCACTTCATCGACAGCGCGGACAAAACCGCCATGATTATCTACAGCGGTCACACCCCCACCCTGCAGAGCGGCGGCAAGCCCGTGAGCGCCGTCATCGCCGGACAGCAGGTGGAGGGGCAGATGCTCACCGGCAAGACCGAGGAGCTGCAGGCGCTCACCCCCGCGGGCGCCGTGCCCATGAAGCTGGTGGACAAGGGGCGCGAGTTCGTGCTGCCGCGCGGCACGGACGGGGCGCTCTACCACATCGTCGTCTGCGAGGGGCCGCAGCGCAACCGCATGCTCGCCATGCTGGCCGCCATGAGTATCACCTCCGGCAGCAGCCTCTCGGAACCCGTCATGCAGCAAGCCAACACCGCCGTGCAGAACAGTCGGCTCATGCTGGCGCGCGCCGACCGCATCCTCGCCAAGGTCACCAACCGCAAAACAGCCGATGCCGCCGTGCCGCAGCTGGAGGAACTGGTCGCGCAGCTGGCCGCGCATGACAAGGTGGTCGATGCCCTCGTGCGCAAGCACGGCAAGGGGGTCAACGCCTACGTCAACACCCTCGACCAAAGCAGCGACAGCCCGCAGGGCAGCGGCGAGCACGAGATTCAGCGCGTGTACGAGGCCGACTGCTACGGCTCCGAAGCGCTGGAGGCCATCCTGCAGCGTCTCATGGGCATGGAGGAGGAGTGATCAGCGCCGGGTCGGCGCCAGAACGCCGCCGCGCAGCGCGCCGAGATGCCGACGGTGTGCACATAGCGCGTGCGCAGCAGCGAGACATCGCGGTGGCCCATCTCCTGCTGCAGCAGGGCGAGATTGCGGAAATACACCGCATGATAGCTGGCAAAGGTGTGCCGCAGCACATCCGGCACCCAGCGAGCAAAGCCGGCACGGCGTCGAAAGCGCCGCCACAAGGCGGGCGAAAGCCCCGGCGGATAGCTCCTCGGCAGGGAGCTCAGGTCTCCGCCCCGCAGCGGCACCACGCGACCGCCGCCGGTCTTGGAGCAATTCGGGCGAATGGTCACCGTGCGCTCGCGCCAGTCGATATCGCGGCAGGGGTCCAAGCGGCTGACCTCGGTCGGACGTATCCCGCAGTAGAGCATCAGGTGCAGCGGCAGGCGCAGCGAGCGGAAGGGCGGCAACTCCGCCGTTTGCTCCAGCCGCGCGACCTCCTGCGGGCTCAGGGGCAGCACCTCGCGCTCCCGCACCTCGGGCACCTCCACCCGATCCACCGGGTTGGCATCGCACCACTCGCGGCGGAACCCGAAGGCAAACACGCTGTGCAAAATCGCGCGCCCCTTGCGATAGCTGTGGACGCTCGCAGGAAACGCCTGCTCCAGCAGCTCGCGACACTCGCGCGCCGTCATCGCCCGCAGCGGGCGCGCGCCCACCCCCGGCACCCGCAACATGCGACGCACAAAATAACACAAATCTGCATACGTGGCCGGGCGGCGGTGCTCGCGAGCACGCACGCTGGCCCAAGCCGCCTCGGCAAAACAGACTGTGTGCTCCTCGCGACGCAGCGCCTCTGCCCCGGCGCGAATCACGCGGCGCATCCGCGACAACAGCGCGGCGCGGGGGAGCGATTCTCCCGGCAAGCCCGCCTCTTCCAGCAGTTCCAAACACAGGCGAACAGCATCTGACACCGACAAGGGTACCTGCTCCATCAGTGAGTCGAGGGGATGATTCATGGCAAGGATAGGCAATCGAATAAACCAGCATTCTGAATGCAATTGTCAAACAGAATGCGTAAGAAAAACAAAAATCCTTGCCATTTGTAAACTTAACAGTGTGACATAATACAGAAAACACCCTACCCACCCCGCTCCCTGTTTTTCGTATTGCCTTAATTATCATTGATTAACATTCTTCCTGCATTCAGAAAGCATACGATAGTCGCACGGGGTATTGTACCCGTATCGTACCGAAACAGAACTCTATTCGTTCATTACCATGAAATTGCATCTCCCTGTCAAGCTGAGAGCCAACCTCCTCGCCGCCGTGGTCGCGGTGTCGGCTGCCGTCTACAACGCGCAAGCCGCCACCTACACGGATGACGCGCAGACTCTGGACTCACCGTATCAGCAAACGAGCGGCAACACCTACCAGGCCGACACGTCCATCACCATCGGGACCACGACTCCCACCGGGGACAAGCTAATCACCTTCATCGAGGGTGATACGACCATGAGCACCGATCAGTTGAGCATCAACAACTCGGTCATGCTCGGGGCCACCGCCGGCGCAGAAATCCACGGCAACACCAACATCGAGGCCACCACCTCCATCACCATCAACAAGGACAGCAACAATCAGGGCTCCCGCGTGGAGCTGGCCGATGCCAATGTCTCCACGGCCGCGACCTCGGTTGCCCAGTCTTCTGCCCTCGTCATCGTCGATGGCACGCAGGCGTTGACCGACGCGCAAAAAGTCTCCCTCAACATCACCGGCACCGATCTGCACACCGACCTGGTCAATAACGACACGGATCACAGCATCGCGCTGGGCGCCCTGACCAACCACGGCAGTGTCACCCTCATCGGCAACAAGGAGCACTCGGAGGCCACCGTCGATGAGAACAGCGGTGTCACCACCGCTCAGGCTTGGGAGAACGCCGCCACCATCGTCGACGATGGCGTTGATCTCACCCTCGGCGCCGTCACCGGAACCGGCTCTCTCAACATCGGCAACGCCAACGCAGCGATCACCGGAGACGTGACGCAAAATGACCTCAACCTCATCAACAGCGTGACGGCGGTCACGGGCGGCGTGACCACCAAGGGCATCGAGCTCAACGGGGAATCCGTCCTGCAAGCCACGGGGAACATCACGGCCGGAGAAGCCAACAGCGGTGTTTCCGTCGCCGGTCAACTGAAGAGCAGCAACGGCAGTATTGCGCTCACGAATGGTGTGTACGACCGGGGCAACGGTCTGCGCGAGGGCGCTTCCGTCGTTGCCACCAACGGCGATATCACGCTCACCAATGTCGGAGGTCAAGCGCTGCACGGTCTGGAGGCCGGGATGAAGATCCACCTCACCGGCTCGGACACCATCATCACAGACACCACGAACATTCAGGCCGGAACGCAGCTGATTGTCGACAACGGTGCCGTCCTGCGCCGCGATACCGTGGAAGACATGAGCGATGACCTCACCATCAATGCGGGCGAGCTCGAAGATGTCATCATCGGCGACGTCGGCGGCAATGCCTCCATCACCGACAGCACGCTGGCGGGCACCACGATCGGCGACATCACGGGTGACCTCAGCATTGAAGCTACCACCGGGAACGACAACGAACTCACCAACGTCACCATCGGCGATGTCGGCGGCGATGCCTCTATCACCGACAGCACGCTGGAGGGCACCACGATCGGCGACATCGCCGGCAATGCCACCATCAGCGGCAGCACGCTGGGCGACTCGACGACGATCGAAGAAGACGGCAGCGTCACCACCACCCACAGCAGCCTCGGCAACATCACGGGCGACCTCACCATTGACACCGACACGCTCACCAACGTCACCATCGGCACGGTCGGCCGCGATGCCACCATCAGCGACAGCACGCTGACGGGCACCACGATCGGCGACATCGGCGGCAATGCCACCATCAGCGGCAGCACGCTGGGCGACTCGACGACGACCGAAGAAGACGGCAGCGTCACCACCACCCACAGCAGCCTCGGCAACATCACGGGCAATCTCACCATTGAGAACGGCAGCGAGCTCACCAACGCCACCATCGGCACAGTCGACGGCGACGCCGACATCGACGGAAGCACGCTGACGAGCAGCGAAATCGGCGACATCACGGGCGACCTCACCATTCAGAACGACAGCGAGCTCACCAACGCCACCATCGGCACGGTCGGCGGCAACGCCACCATCAGCAACAGCACGCTGGCGGGTGTGCAGGTAACCGATGCAGACGGCAATATCACGATCGATACGACCACCATCGGTGCTATCAGCGGATATCTGCGGATCGACAACGGCAGCTCCGTCTCCGACACAGTGATTGCCGGAGCGGGCTCGGTGGCGGTTGACGCCTCGACCGTGAGCGACAGCTCCGTCACCAACATCGAGGGAGGCATCACCATTACCAACGGCTCCGAGGTCAGCGACACGGTGCTCACCACGGCCGATGCGGATGTCACCGGCAACATTAGCATCAGCGGCTCGGAGGTCACGGCGAGCATCATCGGTCTGGCCGCGGGCAACGCCAACGGCACACTGGCGGGCGATATTGACATCGCGACCAGCACCGTGAAGGGTTCTGCCATCAGCGCCACCGAGGGCAACCTCCACATCGCGGACAGCACCCTGAGCGGCCACACGGAGGGTGAGACCTACACCAAGACGAGCATCGCCGTGAGCGGCAGCAAGACCGTCGCCGGCGTGACGGACAATGCCAACACCATCGCGAACAGCACCGTCAGCGGCACGGACATCGAGCTCAGCGCCTCCACGAGCAATCTGACCGTGAACGGCGCCTCCCACATCACGGGTGACACCAACATCAACGTCGGCGATACGCTCACCATCACGGGAGGCTCCAAGCTCGCCCTCAACGGCGCCGACCACGCGACGGACGACACGGATGCGAGCATCAGCGCCGACAAACTGGTGCTGGGTTCCCTGCTCGACAACACTGCCTCCATTAGCAAGGGGCAGATTCTGGTGGAAACCCAAACCACCATCACGGACGGCAACACGCTGACGCTGACGGCGGTCAACGGCGGCACCGCAGCGGATGGCAGCACCACCCCCGGCACGCTGGGCGATTTGGTGCAAACGACCAATGACGGCACCGTCAACACCACGTTGAATGTTCTCGGCGGGTCGACCATTGAAACAGGCGCCATTGCCACTGAAGCCGGTCTGACCGGGGACAAGCAATCCTTGGATCACTACTTTGATAAGGTCCTGGTCAAAGAGGACTCGCAGCTCACCGCGACCGACACCGTTGCTCTCCGTCAGCTTTATGTCGGCAATGAGGCCCCGTACTCTTCGGACAGCGGACGTGTCGGCAGCAGCGTCACCTTCGAGAAAGATGCCTGGTTGGTCGCCGCAAGAGTCAACGGCAACGAAGGTGCCGGTCTCGGCACCAAGCTGACCATCAACGGCAACGCCCACATCGGCACTCTGACGCCCAACAACGGCGGCTCCGTCAATCTGGTTGCAACAGTGGCAGGTGTGCACTCCTATATCGCCAACATCTCCAGAGGCTCGTACGGAGTACCTCACACGGCGCTGAACGTCGTCAACGAGGAACTCTCCACCCCCGTCCTGAGCAGCGATTACGTCGATCTCGGTCTCAACGGCGGCACCATCACGCTGGAGCAGGTCTCCGCTGCCAATGGGGCTACAGTAGCATCGACCGCAGCCGTCAATCCGCATGTTTTGGTGCGTAAAATCACCAATGCCTCCTCCACGGGCGTAACGGATCTGCAAGGCATCTCGACCATCCGCACCACGCTGAATCGCGTTTCCGTTCCCTACTCCTACTCGCAGGGTGAGGCGCAAAGCGCCGAGCGCAAGACCTACTATTATGTTGCGCGTGCCGACGGCACTCTGAGCGACGGGACGACCGTCCACAACGGGGATCTCGTCACCCGTCAGGATCTGGTCGTCACGACAACGACCCTGAGCGACGGAACCGTCGTCGAGACAGGGGTCACCCGGCAGGATGCCGCCACGCTGACGGCAGCGGACGCCTTGATTTTGGAGCGCATCGATGTACCTATTCCGGACGAGAACGGGGACCTTCAGTATAACCCAGACGGGACAATTCTTGTCACCGGGCAGAAGGTCACGACGGAAACCGTCACCTACTATCCTGATGCGACGGAGACCCTGGGCGCCTTGGAAACCGTCACCGACGGCATTGCCTCGCTGGAGGTCAAAGAAGGGGTCGATGCCGACAGCCTCGTCATCAAGGCCTACGAGACCGGGACACTCAATGCGCTCAATCGGGTGGATCCCGATCCCAACACCGGTTACATCACGATTCAGGGCGATCTGACCGGCTCGAACGACAAGTTGACGGCTGACAACAACATCAGCATCGCGGGCATTGTCGCCGATGCGGCGGATACGGACGCCTCCAACACCCTGCTCTCCAACCGCGGCAACATTGCCATCGGGGCGCACGGCATCACGGGCAGCGGCAACAGCCTGACCGCCACCATCGGCCATGTGCAGGTGCAAGGAGCCACCAACGGCAACAGCAACGAGATGACGGCGGGCACAAGCATCAGCACCGCTGCCATCACCGGCAATGAGAACGTCCTCACCGCCGGGACGACCATCACCACCGGCGCCATCACCGGCGATGAGAACGTGCTCACCGCCACCACCTCCATCACCACCGGCGCCATCACCGGCGATTCCAACGTCCTCACCGCCGGCACCGGCATCACCACCGGTGCCATCACCGGCGATGATAACGAGCTCACCGCCGACACGACCATCACCGTGGCTTCCATCGACGGCGACAGCAACACGCTGGACGCGACGGAGAGCATCGAGGTGACCGGAACCCTCGAGGGCGATTCCAACGTCCTCACCGCCGGCACCTCCATCACCACCGGCGCCATCACCGGCGATGAGAACGTGCTCACCGCCACCACCTCCATCACCACCGGCGCCATCACCGGCGATGAAAACGTGCTCGCCGCCGGGACGACCATCACCGTGGCTTCCATCGACGGCGACAGCAAC
>JBJEVK010000020.1:0-21716 GCA_051884295.1 Akkermansia sp. | reverse complement strand
CGTGCTCGCCGCCGGGACGACCATCACCGTGGCTTCCATCGACGGCGACAGCAACGAGCTGACGGCGCAGAACGGCGACCTGACGGTGACCGGCAGCGTGGAGGGCGAGGACAATGTCCTGTCGGCCATCCGCGGCAGCCTGAGCATCGTCGGTACCCAAGCCGGTGAGGGCGCGCAGCTGACGGCTCAAAAGACCATCAGCATCGGCACGCTTGCGGGCAAGGATCACACGCTGACCGCCTATGCCAACGGGCTGAGTCAGGATGACGTTGCCATCCACATCGGCAGCTTTGCCGCGCAGGGCAGCACGCTGGGCATGGCCACCACCACGGATCCCGTCTTCGGCACCGCGACCGGCAACGGCACCATCCTCATCGATGCGCTGACCGCCGTGGACGGCACGCCGGACGCCGCCCTGATGAACAACATCACGGCCGGCAACAGCTATGTGAAGCTCGGCTCGCTGACCGGCTTCAATGCCTACACCACCATCACGGCGGCGAAGGACATCATCATCAGCGGCACCGGCACCAACAGCGCGTCCAACCAACGCTGGAATGCCGCGAAGGTGCAGCTGACCACGCTGACCCTGAGCGATTCGGTGATCAACACCGGCAGCATCACGGGCAGCTCCCTGACCCTGACCACCACCGGGACGACGGCCTTCGGCAGCACAGCCACCGGCAGCGTCACGCTGGATCGTCTGAGTCTCGGCGGCTATGCCACGCTGACGACCGACAACGCCACCATCGGCACGCTGACCATCACGGGAACGCACGCAACGCTGTTGGCGACCAACGCCGACATCGGTCACCTGATTCTGCGCGATGGTGCCGGCTACGACGGCACGAACCTGCGCGCCGACGATCTGGATCTCGTGAACAGCTCGATGGTGGTCGCCCGACTGGACGATGTGGATACGCTCACGCTGGACAACTCCTCTGTCACCATCACGGGTGCGCAGGGCTTTGTGAATCGCAGCGGATACATCACGCTGACGAACGGCTCCACCTTCACCACCACGACGGGGGCGATTGCCACGAGCGGCAACATCACGCTCAGCGGTCAGTCCGCCATCTCCTCTGCGCAGGGGATTTCGGGCGCGGCCATCAGTGTGGCGAACAGCAGCCTGAGCGCCGGAGCTGCGCTGACGGCCACCGGGAAGCTCACGGGCAATCAGGCTCAAATCTCGGCCGCCTCGGTATCGGCTGCCGGAATGGAGCTCGCCAACAGCCAGCTCACGGCGAACGGCGGCATCGCCCTCAACAACAATGCCCTGAAGTTGACGGATTCGACCGTCAACGGGAACATCACGGGTGCGACCTCGGCTGAGCTGATCAACGCCTCCACCGGAAACATTCAGTTGAACGGCGCGCTGACGGTGACGGATTCGACCGTCAACGGGAACATCACGGGTGCGACCTCGGCTGCGCTGACCAACGCCTCCACCGGGAACATTCAGGTGAACGGCGCGCTGACGGCGAATCACGCCACAGTGAACGCCATCACCGGCACCGTGACGGATGCGACCATCACCAACGGTTCGTCCATCGGCAGCGGCTTTGCCATGACCGGCGCGCTGACGGTGACGGATTCGACCGTCAACGGGGACATCACGGGTGCTACCTCGGCTGATCTGACCAACGCCCACACCGGGAACGTCACGCTGACGAACAACGGTGCGCTGGCTGCGGATCACTCCACGCTGGGTGCCATCAGCGGGGCGTCGACCGTCGAGCTGGCAAACGGCTCCACGGTGACGGGCGATGTGACCATGAACGGCAAGCTGACCATGAGCGGCTCCACGGTGACGGGCAATGTGTCCGGCGCCACCGATGCCGAGCTCACGCAGAACTCCCGCATCGAGGGCAACCTCGGCATGAACGGCGAACTGACCATCACCGGCGGCTCGACCATCACCGGCACCGTCACGGGGGCTTCCAAGCTGACCGTGGAGGATAATGCCTCGGTGGGCGGTGTCAACGGCAACTTTGACGAGGTGGTCATCGACGGCTCGGCCTCCGGCGCTGTGACGGCGACGGACGGCAGTGTGACCGTGAAGAACGGCGCGAACGTCAACGGCAGCATCACCACCACCGCTGTGACGGCAGGCAAGAACCACAACATCTCGGTGCTGACGGGCTCGACCGTGACCGGCGATGTGACGGCGGCCGGCGATGCGCTGGTATCCGGCTCGAACACCACGGTGAGCGGCATGGTGAGCGGCGCGAATGTGACCGTCGCGGATCACGCTCAGGCCGGTTCCGTCTCGACGGCCGGTACGGCGATCATCACCGATGCAACGGTGACCGAATCGCTGACGGCCGGCACATTGGCGGCTGACGGAGCCATCCTCAAGGATGCTATGGTGACCAACGCGAACCTGAGCGACAACACGCAGGTGAGCGGCACGCTGACCATGAACGGCGGCGCGCTGACAGCGAATCACGCCACGGTGAACGCCATCACCGGCACCGTGTCGACGGCTGACCTCAGCAACTCCGAGCTCAGCGGCAACCTGGCGGCGACCGGCGATGTCACGATGACGCATGCCACGCTGAACGGTACGCTGAGCTCCACCGGAGACAAGGTGACCCTCACGCAGGGGTCCTCCGTGACCGAGGTGAACGCCGCGGGTACCGTGAAGGTGACGGCCTCGACGGTTGGTACGCTGAAGGCCGACACGCTGGTGGCGCAGCACGCCCAGCTCGGCACGGTGCAGGCCGACCACAGCACCATCACCGGCGGCAGCATCTCCGGCGACCTGACGGGTCGTCCCGCCCGCACCCGCGATGCTTCGCTGACGGGTGAGGCAACGGTCGACGGCACGCCCATTGCGGGCAATGTCGAGCTGAACAAGCTCACCATCTCGAACGTGTCGGTGGGCGGCCACATTCTCACGAATGAGCTGACCGCCAAGTCCGGTACGAACACCGCGAAGGAGGTGACGACGGGCAGCCTGACGGTGAACGACGGCGCTTCCCTCACGGCGACGACGGGCAACATCACCACCAACGGCAAGCTGGCTGTGGCCGGAACGCTGGAATCTCAGAACGGTTCGGTGTCCCTGCGCAGCACGGATGCGTCTTCGGCGGTGAGCGGCACGGTGAAGGCGGCTCAGGACATCACGACGGACGGTACGCTGGCGCTGAACGGCGCTGAGCTGACGGCCGGGCAGAAGGTGACACTCGGCGGCACCGTGAGTGCGACGCGGACGACCCTGACGGCGGCGAACGGCATTGCCGTGAACGGCACGCTCAAGGCCGGCGCGGGTACGACGCTGAACGGCACGGTTTCCGGCGCCGGTAGCATCGAGAAGAGCGGCAGCGATGCGCTGGTGCTGGCTGATGGCTCTTCCGTCGGCAGTCTGGCGATGAGCGATGGTTCGACGCTGGATATTGCCGGCGATGCTAAGGGCACGCTGCGTGTCAATAGCGCGAGCTTCGGCAACGATACCGCGCTGCGCGTGAGCTCGGATCTGACGGCCGGGGGCACGGATGTGCTGCGGGCCGGCACGGTGAACGGCGGTGGGGCGACGGTTCAGCTGGCTTCCGTGGGGAACATCCGCGAGGCGGCTGTGGCCGACCAGACCCGACTGACGGTCATCGACGGCGCGGTGCTCACGGGCTTCAACGCCGATGTGGAGCACTCGCTCGACACGCTGAATGCCCACATGGACGGCGGCGATGTGGTTCTTTCCAAGAACTACAAGGGCGCTTCCAAGAACCACAATCAGAGCCAGACGGCCGATGCCCTCAGCAGCATCAACAAGGCTTCGGTGGCCGGGACGCAGCTGGGCGCGGTGCTGGATGCGCTGGCCCATACCCGCAGCGAGGCAGATGCCCTGAAGGCGCTGGACACGCTGAGCGGTCGCGGCTTGGCCGGGGCTCAGAAGATTGTGGCCGACGAGACGCACGAGCACGTGCAGACCATGCGCTCGACGCTCGCCGCGGCCAATGCCGGGCTGAAGCATCGCTTTGCCCCGGACGGCTCGATCATCCCCTGCCTGAGCTCGAGTGCGGTGACGGCGTCGATGACGGCCGGGCACTCGGATGTCTCGGATAACGGCAACAGCGGCAAGTACACCCGCAACAGCACCGGCGCCATGGTGGCGCTCGCCCATGCGATCAACTCGCACTGGTCTTTCGGTGCCGATGTGGCTTACAGCCGCGGTGATGCCGATTGCGCCGAGACGAGCTTCACCAGCGACACGATCTTTGCCGACGTGGCCATCATGTACCGCAACCTCCGCTTCGCGCAGATGGCGTCCCTGGGTGTTGCGTTCGTCAACATGGACACGGAGCGCACACTCGGCGTGCGCGCCGCCGGTCACGACTATGCCGGCAAGGCCGAAGGCTCCACCACGGGCACGGCGGTCACCTTCTCCTACGAGGCTACATATGACCTCATTGCGAGCGAGGAGACGACGACCGGAACCCACACCGGACGCGCCAAGCACCTGCTCAGCTCGGTTGTTCAGGCCGATGCGGTGTACGCATCGATTGACGACCTGACGGAGAACGGTACCGGGAACGCCGGGCTGAAGGCGGAGTTCGATGATGTGGCCGCTCTGACGGCGGGTGTCGGTGCCCGCTACACCTACAACTTCGGTGAGGAAACCAATCCCGGTTACCTGAACTTCGAGGTCATGGGTGTTGTGAACGCCGGCGATTCGACGCCCAAGGTCAACAACAGCTTCATCGGCGGCTCCCCCATGTTCGCCGTTGAAGGGCCGGAATCCGGCAATGCCGGGCTTCGTCTCAATGCCAGCGCTTTGGCTCCGATCAGCGATGAATGGGCTGTGTTCGGTACGGTGACCTCCGAGTTCCGTGCAGACCAGACCTTCGTCGGTGGTTCCGTGGGTCTGAAGTGCGAGTTCTAACTCCACCCACCCGTCGGGGTTATCCCCGGCGGGTGGTTCTTCCCTCTCCGGCGCAGTGCCGCTTCCTCACCGGGCGGCACTGCGTTTGTTTTCCCGGGGAAAAGCCCGCGGGCATCCCCCGCCGTCCCTAACCGCCCGCGCACCGCCTGCTGCCGACAAGGCTCCGGGAGAGGAAATTCTTTCTTTCGCCACGCGTCATCTCGAAAAAATAGTTGTTTTTTGCTTGACCCGACTACAAGCAAACGATATACTCCTCTCGTCTACGGAGGCAGACGTAAAATGGCTTCCAAGGCGCGAAAGCGCCTTATTCATAGGGTAGTTGGGCACCCGGGGGCTTCGGCCCCCGGGTGACTTCCTTTTCAGGGTCGCGAGGGGAGCTTCCGGCATGCAGTTTTCGCTTCAGCGGCTACCCATGACATATTTTGTGCTTGCCAAGAGCGCGGATGCTTTTTATATTCCCCTCCGATGAGCGTTTTCCCCCACAGCACACCAACCAAGCAGGAGGCTTGGAGCTGGCGACTGTCCTGACTTTTTGGGAAGCCTCACGGCGTGCCCCCGGTGGCGCGCATTCTTCATTCACACGCATTTTTCTGCTGCCTCGGCTTCCCCGCAAGCCGAGGTTTTTTCTTTTCACCTCAATACTCAGACCATGCAAACACTCGATCATCTGACACGCCCCGGCTATTTCGGTGCCTACGGCGGTCGCTATGTTCCCGAAATTCTCATGCCGCCGCTGACGGAGCTGGAGGAGGCCATCGCCGACATCATGCCGAGCGCGGCGTTCCGCGAGCGCTATGAGGAGCTCCTGCACGATTACTGCGGGCGCGAGACCCCCCTCACCCTCTGTGACAATCTGAGCCGCGAGCTGGGCTTTGAGCTCTACCTCAAGCGCGAGGATCTGCTGCACACGGGCGCGCACAAAATCAACAACGCTATCGGCCAGGCGCTCCTGGCCAAGATGATGGGTAAGACCCACGTCATCGCCGAGACCGGGGCGGGACAGCACGGCGTGGCGACGGCGACCGCCGCCGCCAAGTTCGGGCTGCGCTGCACGGTGTTCATGGGCGCCAAGGACGTGGAGCGCCAGGCGCCCAATGTGCAGCGCATGAAACTCATGGGCGCCACGGTGGTGCCCGTCCGCAACGGCTCCTGCACCCTCAAGGATGCCATCAACGAGGCGCTGCGCTACTGGATTTCGCACCAGCACGACACGCTCTACGTCTTCGGCACGGCGGCGGGTCCCCACCCCTTCCCCACCCTGGTGCGCGAGCTTCAAAAGGTCATCGGCACCGAGGCGCGTCGACAAATGCTCGACCGCACGGGGCAGCTTCCCGACTATGTGGTAGCGGCGGTGGGCGGCGGCTCGAACGCCATCGGCATGCTCTACCCCTTTGTGCCCGACAGCGCGGTGAAGCTCATCGGCGTGGAGGCGGGCGGCACGGGCGAACCCGGTTGCGAGAACTCCGCCGCGATCAACCTCGGCCGCCCGGGTATCCTGCACGGCGAGTATACCATGCTGCTGCAGGACGGCGACGGGCAAATTGAAGAGTCGTCCTCGATTTCCGCCGGTTTGGATTACCCCGGCGTCGGCCCCGAGCATGTGTACCTGCACAGCATCGGTCGCGTGCACTACGGCGTTGCCTACGACCGCGAGGCGCTGGAGGCTTTTGAGCGCCTGTCGCGCAGCGAGGGCATCATCCCCGCGCTGGAGAGCAGCCACGCGCTCGCCTGGGTGTTCTCCCACGCCGCCGAAATTCCCGCCGGCAGCCGCGTGCTGGTCAACCTTTCCGGGCGGGGCGACAAGGATCTCGCCCACGCCCTGCACTACATCACCCTCGATTGAATTTTCTCTCCGCTATGAAAGAAACCATCCTGAAAGCCCACGCCGAGGGGCGCTACGCCCTCATCCCCTACATCACCGTCGGCTATCCCGAGCCGGCGCGCTTCCGGGAGACCCTGCTGGCCATCGACGCCGCCGGTGCCGACATCATCGAACTGGGCATCCCCTTCTCCGACCCTGTGGCTGACGGACCCGTCATCGAGGCTGCCGGGCGCAAGGCTCTGGCCGACGGCGTCACGCTGCGCGGCACGTTGGCGGATCTGCGCGCCCTGCGGAGCCGGCTGCACGCAAAAATCGTGCTCATGGGCTACGCCAACCCCTTCCTGCAATACGGCTTGGAGCAGCTGGCCGCCGATGCGCGCGAGGCGGGGGTGTCGGGCTTCATCATTCCCGACATGCCGCTGGAGGAAACCCCGGAGTTCCGCGCGGCGTTCGACCGCGAGGGGCTGGCGCTCATCACCCTCGTGGGGCAGAACACCACGGAGGAGCGCATGCGCCAGTACGCCCCCTACAGCAAGGAATACGTGTATGTGGTCTCGGTGCTGGGCACCACGGGCAGCCGAAATGAGCATGTGGAGAGCATCGCCGAGACGATGCGCCGCGCCCGCCGCGCCTTCCCCGGCGTGCCGCTGGCGCTGGGCTTCGGGCTGCACAGCCCCGAGCAGCTGGACGTGCTGCCGGAGGACGCCCGCCCCGATGCCGCCATCTTCGGCACCGCCCTGCTGCGCCACATTGCCGAGGGACAGCCCGTTGCTGCATTTTTCTCTGCATGGCGGCGCCCCTAATCCCCGCCTCACCGGGCTCCGCCGATGCCATGCGGCGGAGCCCGGTTCGCGTGAAAATGCGAAGTAGACTCTAGGTGTTTGCTTGACCTCGGGAGCACTCTCTGCTACCATTCCCAAAACGCGTTCTGCAACATGAGTACGGTGGTCGTCGAAGGAGCGGAGAATATCCGAAAACCGGCTTTTTACATTCCCAATCGCCTCAGCATTGCGAGCGGTCGGGAACTCTACCACCTGCTCGACCGCAAGGTCTGCTTCCACGTAGCAAGCCACTTTCAGCCCGCGCCGGACATCATGGCGTATCTCGAGAGCAAGAAGGTGCACATCGAGTACTTCGACTTCCGCCACACGACGCCGCGCCGCGTCCGCGAACAGATTTGGGAGCAGATGGAGGCGGGCAACAGCGTCATCTTTCTGCCCGGTACCATTGCCCGCACTAGGAATGCTCTGGCGGATCTGCCCTCCCCCTTTCTGCGCGAGCTGGCGCGCCTGCACATCTCGCCCATCCCCCTCTTCCTCTCCCGCAGCGGCGAGGAGCTCGGGCAGCTCTGCACGGAGGACGAGGATGCCGAGGAGCACCTCTGCATCCTGCCCAAGCTCAAGCCCGGCGTGCTGACCGGGGAGCGCCTCTTCTCCGCCTGGATGGAGAAGAGCGCCGAGCTGTACTCGCGCCACCCCAAGCTCTCCGGCAGCGTCGCCACGGCGCTGGTGCGCGCGCTCAAGGCCAACACGGGCGTGGCCGTGGCCGACGGGGTGAGCGGCAAGCGCTACTCCGGCCCCATGCTGCTGGGCATGGCGATCACGCTGGCGCGCCACCTGCAGCGCCACAAGATGAAGCGCGTGGGGGTCATTCTTCCCCCGAGCCCGGAGGCCTGTGTCGCCGTGCTGGCGGGGCTGCTGGCGGGTGCGACGCCGGTCATGATCAACTACACGGCCTCGCGCAGCACCTTCGAGAGCATCGTGCGGCAAACGGGCATCGAGTGGTTCCTCTCCTCGCAGGCGTTCATGCAGAGGCATGCCGGCTTCTGCTGGCCGGAGGACGACCGCATCTACCTGGTGGACGAGCTGGTGCACCGGCGCATGCAGCGCCACCTGCTCACCGTGAGCGCGCGCGTCTCGCGCATCATCCCCGCCGAGTTCATCTGCAAGCGCTTCCGCACGGAGGAGCGCCGGGGCGATGATGAAGCGGTGCTGCTCTTCACCAGCGGCTCCAGCGGCGAGCCCAAGGGAGTGCCGCTGACGCACCGCATGCTGCTGGCCAACATCTCCCAGCTTTCGGCGCGCCTCAGCCTGAACGAGGAGCGCTTCCTCGGCAACCTGCCCGTCTTTCACAGCTTCGGGCTCACGGCGCAGCTCTTCCTACCCCTGCTCAACCGCCAGCCGCTCTTCACCTACCCCAACCCCACGGACGCCCGCAACCTCTGCGAGCTGATCCGCAGCGAAAAACTCTCCTTCCTCTGCGCCACCCCCACCTTTGCCCGCGCCATGCTGCGCCGCGCCGAAGTCGGCACCTTTGCGAGCGTGCGCTACTTCATCGTGGGCGCCGAGAAGCTGCAGCCCGATCTGGACGCCGAGTTCCGCGAGCGCCACGGCGTGCAGCTGCTGGAGGCCTACGGGCTCACGGAGACCGCCCCCGTCTGCACCATCAATCTGCCCGATGCACCCCTGATTGAGGGCTGCGATTTCTACATTCCCGGGCATGTGCCGGGCAGCATCGGCGCGCTGCTGCCCGGGGTGGCCGTCCGCATTACCGATGTGAACGACGACAGCCGCGAGCTCGCCATCACCCAGCAGGGCATGCTCTGGTTCAAGGGCAGCAATGTGTTCCGCGGCTATCTCGACCGCCCCGAGCTGAGCGAAAGCGTGCTGCGCGACGGCTGGTTCAAGAGCGGCGACATCGGCCAGGTGGATCTCAACGGCTTCATCCGGCTCGGCGGGCGACTCTCGCGCTTCTCCAAGATCGGCGGCGAGATGGTGCCGCATGTCGTGGTGGAGGAGGTGCTCACCCGCGTGCTGCATCTGGACGCCTCCGCCGGGGCGCCGCAGATTGCCATCATGGGCGTGAGCGACGAGCGCAAGGGCGAGGTGCTGGTGCTCGTCTCCACCCTGCCCGAACACCAGCGCTACTCGGCGGAAAAAGACAACCTCAACCGCCTGCAGCAAGCCATGCTCGCCGAGCGCGTGCCCAACCTCTGGGTGCCGCGCCACATCGTCCCCGTCGAGGCCATCCCCGTGCTCGGCACGGGCAAGATGGACCTGTGCAGCTGCAAGAAACTGGTGGAGGAAACGCTCTCGCTGCGCTGCATCTGAGCCGAGGGCGACAGAAAACTGCCTTGCGCGCTCAAAAAAGGCTTGCGGAGCGGGGGCGGACACGCTACAATCGCCCGTCGCTTTCCGCGCGGTGGCATACAGGCGCCCGCTAACCACCGTTCAAGGGCCTCAGAGGAAAGCTCAACACGAAACCTAAACCATATACAATGAGTATTTCTGAACTGGAAGCTCTGATTGATTCCAAGCTTCCGTCTTTCCGCAAGGGTGATATCGTCCCCGGCACCATCCTTGAAATCCGTCCCCAAGTCGTCCTCGTGGACATCGGCTACAAGTCCGAGGGTGTCATCCCCGTCTCCGAGTTTGAAGACGAAGACATCGAGGTGGGCGATTCCGTGGAGGTTCTCATCGAGAGCCTTGAGAACGAAGAGGGTCTGGTCGTCCTCTCCAAGGAGAAGGCCGCCCACAAGCAGAACTGGGACAAGATCGTGGCCGTTTACAAGGACGGCGGTCTCGTCAAGGGCAAGGTCAAGAGCGTCGTCAAGGGCGGTCTCATGGTCAACGTGGGCGTCGAGGCGTTCCTGCCCGGCTCGCAGGTGGACATCATCCCCCCGAAGGATCTCAACGAGTTTGTCGGCAAGATTTACGAGTTCAAGATTGTCAAGGTCAACGACGAGCGCAAGAACATCGTGCTCTCCCGCCGCGAGGTCATCGAGGCCGAGCGCAGCGAGCAGCGCCAGCGCTTCCTCGAGACGGTCAACATCGGCGACAAGGTGACGGGCACCGTCAAGAACATCACGGACTTCGGCGCCTTCGTCGACCTCTCCGGCATGGACGGCCTGCTGCACATCACCGACATGAGCTGGGGTCGCGTCAACCACCCCTCCGAGGTGCTGCACATCGGTCAGGAGCTCACCGTGCTCATCCTCGACGTCGATCGCGAGAAGGAGCGCGTCTCCCTCGGTCTCAAGCAGCTTTCCAACAACCCCTGGGCCGACATCGAGCAGAAATACCCCATCGGTTCCCGCGTCAAGGGCCGCGTCACCAAGCTGCTGGCCTACGGTGCTTTCGTGGAGCTGGAGAAGGGTGTGGAGGGTCTCGTGCACGTTTCCGAGCTCTCCTGGACCAAGCGCATCACCCGCCCCAGCGATGTCCTCTCCCTCGATCAGGAAATCGAGGCCGTGGTGCTCAACATCTCCGTGGCCGAGCAGAAGATTTCCCTCGGCATCCGTCAGCTCGACGAGAACCCCTGGGATGCCATCGAGACCCGCTTCCCCGTGGGTACGGTTATCTCCGGCGCCGTTCGCAATCTGACCCCCTACGGCGCGTTTGTGGCGCTGGAGGAGGGCATCGACGGCATGATCCACGTCTCCGACATGAGCTGGACGCGCAAGATCAACCACCCCTCCGAGGTGCTCAAGAAGGGCGATGTGGTCGAGGCTCGTGTGCTCAATATCGACAAGGAGAACCAGCGCGTCTCCCTCGGCATCAAGCAGCTTGAGTCCGACCCCTGGGAGTCCATCGACAGCCGCTTCAAGGTCGGCGACCTCGTCTCCGGCACCGTGGCCAAGATTGCCTCCTTCGGCGCCTTCGTCAACCTCGACGGCGACATCGACGGTCTCATCCACATCTCCCAGCTTTCCGAGGAGCACGTGGAGCGCGTCAAGGACGTCATCAAGGTGGGCGATGCCATCAAGGCTCGCGTCATCAAGGTGGACAAGGTCGAGCGCCGCATCGGTCTTTCCATCAAGGCCGTCAACTACGATCCCGAGCAGCTGCGCCGCGAGACGGCCGCGTTCGAGACCGTGCGCGCCGGCGACATGGTGGGTCTGGAGCAGGCCTTCAACCTCGCTGCCCTGCAGTCCGAGGAGTGGTCCCCCTCCGACAAGTAAAACTTCACCAAGCCAAGACTTCACGCCCCGCCGCAGATTCCTGCGGCGGGGCGTTTTGCTTTTCCCGTTCCGGAGCGGAAATGCCGGCGGTCGCGCTGCTCCTTCCGGGGGCTGTCCGCGCCGCTTGGCGTAACCGCCCGACAGAGAATTCCCCCTCGACAGGGTGCAACCATTCTTTGCCGCCATCTGCCGTGATGCGTTCTTGACAAAGGGCGCGGGGGGCAGTACCCTAGCCGCCGACATGGGCACGTTGACGAGCGAAACGGTGTTCGGGGTTCCCCTGGTGGCAGCTTCGTTTGAAGAGGCGGTGCCGGCGTTGCTGGCGCAGGCGCCCCGCCACCCCCTGCTCATTGCCCACGCGGATGTTCATGTCCTCACCCGCATACTTCGTGATGCGGACTACGGGCGAGGCATGCAGAACTTCGACTACATCTGCCCCGACGGCATGCCGCTGGTGTGGATTCTGCGCCGCAAGGGTGCGCGGCAGGCGCAGCGCCTGTACGGCTCGGCCATGATGGAGCACATGTGGCAGCAGGGTCGCGCATGCGGGCTGCGGCACTTCCTGCTCGGCAGCACCGAGGAAACCTGCGCACTCCTGCGGGAGCGTCTGACGGCTCGTTTTCCGGGCGTAACCATCGCCGGGCACTACTGCCCGCCCATGCCCCCCTGGCCCGAGGGGGAAGATGAGCGCATGCTCGCCGCGCTGCGCGACAGCGGGGCGGACTGCGTATGGGTGGGGCTGGGCTGCCCGCGGCAGGAGCGCTGGCTGTTCACGCACCGCGGGCAGCTGCCCCCCGCACTCTATTTTGCCGTGGGGGCGGCCTTCGACTTCCATGCGGGGAGGGTGCGCCAAGCCCCGGCGTGGATGCGCAACCACGGGCTCGAATGGCTCTACCGCATTTTCCGTGAGCCGCGCCGACTGCTGCGACGCTACCTGGTGCATAACTCGCTGTTCCTGTGGTATTGCCTGACGCGGCGTTTCTGAATGTCGCCTCTTTTTTTCGCGGGCGATGGCGCATTATCGCCTTGCAATGCGAAACAAAAGCCCTATAATGCCGCCGACGCCTGAATGCCATGAGCGAGACTCTTGCCGAAAAAGCCCTGTTGTACCACGAGCAGCCCCGCCCGGGCAAGCTCGAGGTGTTGCCCTGCAAATCCTGTTTTTCGATTGACGACCTGACGGTGGCCTATTCCCCGGGTGTGGCAGTTCCCTGCCTAGAAATTGCTGCCGACAGCTCCAAGGCCGCGCGTTACACCAACCGCAACAATTTGGTGGGTGTCATCAGCAACGGCACGGCGGTGCTGGGGCTGGGCAACATCGGCGCGCAGGCCTCTAAGCCCGTGATGGAGGGCAAGGGGCTGCTCTTCAAGATTTATGCCGATGTCGATGTGTTCGACATTGAGCTCGACATCAAGAAGCCCGAGACGCTCATCGAGGTCATCAAGACGATGGAGCCCACCTTCGGCGCCATCAATCTGGAGGACATCAAGGCGCCGGAATGCTTCATCGTGGAGCAACGCCTGCGCGAGGAGATGAATATCCCCGTGTTCCACGACGACCAACACGGCACGGCCGTCATCTCGGGCGCAGCGCTGCTCAACGGCGCGCACCTGACGGGGCGCCTGCTGCAGGACATGCGCTGCGTGGTTTCCGGCGCGGGCGCGGCGGGCATTGCCTGCGCCAAGTTCTACATGGCGCTCGGCGTGCGCCGCGAAAATATTTTCATGTTCGACTCCAAGGGGCTCATCCACACGGGGCGCTTGGATCTGCACCCCACCAAGGCCATGTTCGCCCAGAGCGAGGACTGCACCATGGAGGTGGCGCTGCAGGGGGCGGATATTTTCTTGGGGCTGTCCAAGAAAGGGATTCTCAAGCCCGAGATGGTCAAGAGCATGGCGCCCAACCCCATCATCTTCGCCTGCGCCAACCCTGACCCGGAAATCACCTACGAGGAGGCCAAGGCCGCCCGCCCCGACTGCATCATGGGCAGCGGGCGCAGCGACTGGCCCAACCAGGTCAACAACGTGAGCTGCTTCCCCTACATGTTCCGCGCCGCGCTGGACATGCACGCCACCTGCATCAACGAGGCGATGAAGATTGCCGCCGCCCGCGCGCTGGCCGATCTGGCTCGCCAGCCCGTCCCGCAGGAGGTGGTGGAGGCCAACGGCGGCGTGCCGCTGAGCTTCGGGCACGACTATGTGATTCCCAAGCCCTTTGACCCGCGCATGATCGAGTATCTCTGCCCGGCGATTGCGCAGGCCGCCGTCATCTCCGGCGTGGCTCAGCGCCCCCTGCCCGACACCGCCGCCTACACCGCCGAGCTCAAGGCGCGCGTGGCCAAGGTGCGCGAGCGCACGCATGCGCTGGTGGACAGCTACCGGAGCTGAGGGCGCACATGCCCCTTCTTCTTTTGCACCGCATGACGGCTTCTGCCTGTCATGCGGTGTTTTGCTGACGGGCTTTACCCTTGCATTCCCCGGGCGCTTTTGCTACCTTGCGCCGCGTATGGCTACTGACAAGAACATCACGATGACCACGAGCAAGGGGGATATTCACCTGACGGTGTTTGCCTCCAAGACGCCCATGACGGCGGCCAGCTTCCTCAACCTCGCCAAGCGGGGCTACTACGACGGGCTGACCTTCCATCGCGTGATTGCCGATTTCATGATTCAGGGCGGCGACCCCACGGGCACGGGGTGCGGCGGTCCCGGCTATCAGTTTGACGACGAATGCCGCCCCGACCTGCGCTTCAGCAAGCCCGGTCTGCTGGCCATGGCCAATGCCGGGCGCACCTGGACCGGCCAGGGCACCAACGGCTCGCAGTTCTTCATCACCCATGTGCCCACCGACTGGCTCAACGGCAAGCACACCATCTTCGGCGAGGTGCAGGGCGAGGCCGATCAGCAGGTCGTCAATGCCATTCGCCAAGGCGACACCATCGTCTCCATCACCATCCACGACGATTGCAGCGACCTCTTTGCCGAGCAGGCGCGCAACATTGAGCGCTGGAACAGCAAGCTCTGAGCACTCGGGCTGCCCCCATGGAATTCGCTGTCCGCGACCTGCACATCGAGTTCGGAGCGCGTGTCCTGTTCGACGCGCTCTCCTTTGTCGTGGAGCGCGGCGAGCGCATTGCTTTTGCCGGGCAGAACGGCGCGGGCAAGTCCACGCTGATGAAGTGCATCGTGGGCGCCATGGAGCCCGACCGGGGGCAGATTCTGCTGCCCAAGCACACCAAGGTCGGCTATCTGCCCCAGGACGGCATCCATATCGCCGGCACGGCGCTGCTGGAGGAGCTGCTGGGCAGCGCGGGTGCGCTCACGGAGTTGCAGGCCAAGGTCGATGAGCTCTCCGCCGAGCTGCAACAGCTCGACCCCGGGAGCAGCGCCTACCGCGACACGCTCGATGAAATCGGACGGCTGGAGCTGATTCTGCACGACCGCGATGCGGCCTCCCTGCGCCCGCGCGCCGAATCCATCCTGCGCGGGCTCGGCTTTGCGGATGCGGATTTTACGCGCGACTGCGGCGAGTTCTCGGGCGGCTGGCAGATGCGCATTGCGCTGGCCAAGCTCCTGCTGCAGGAGCCCGAGGTGCTGCTGCTGGACGAGCCGACCAACCACCTCGACCTGCAAAGCCAGCGCTGGCTGGAGCAGAGCCTCAAGAGCTACCGCGGCGCCATCTGCATCATCAGCCACGACATCGCCCTGCTCGACAACCTCGTCTCGCGCACCATCGCCTTCCACCACGGGCGAGCCGAAGAATACGCCGGCAATTTCTCCTTCTACCTGCGCGAAAGCAAGGCGCGCAAGGAGGCGCTGCTGCGCCAGGCCAAGGCCCAGCAACGCGAAATCGCCAAGACGCAGGAGTTTATCGACCGCTTCCGCGCCAAGGCGACCAAGGCCACGCAGGTGCAAAGCCGCATCAAGCAGCTGGAGAAGGTCGAGCTCATCGAGGTGGAGGATGATGATGCCGTGATGAATTTCCACTTTCCTCCCCCTCCCCCCGGCGGGCATGTGGTGGTGCGGCTCGACAAGGCGAGCAAGGCTTACGGCCCCATTGTGCTGCTGCGCGACTACGATTTCATGGTCGGCAAGGGCGATCGCATCGCCATCGTGGGTGTCAACGGCAGCGGCAAATCCACCTTCACCCGCCTCATCTCCGGCACCGAGCCGCCCGACAGCGGCGAGCTGAGCTTCGGCAGCCACACCGAGGTCGCCTTCTTTTCCCAGACGCACGCCGATGTGCTGGACGACAACCTGACCGTGCTGGAATGCGTGGAGGCAGCCGCCGGGCGTGAAACCCGCCCGCTGGTGCGCAACATTTTGGGCTGTTTCCTCTTCCGGGGGGATGATGTGTTCAAGAAAATCAGCGTTCTCTCCGGCGGCGAACGCTCGCGCGTTGCGCTGGTCTGCATGCTGCTCAAACCCGCCAACTTCCTCATCATGGACGAGCCGACCAACCACCTCGACTTCCAAAGTCAGGAGGTCTTGCAGCGCGCGCTGGCCGAGTACCCCGGCTCCTACTGCATCGTCTCGCACAATCGCCAATTTCTCGATCCCATCGTCAACAAGGTGCTGGAGTTCCGCCCGGGACACGCGCCGCGCCTCTTCTACGGCAATGTCTCCCAGTACCTCGAGAGCGCCGAGGCGGAGGAACGCCGCAACAGCGCCGCCGCACCGGCAGCGGCAGCAGCCGCCACACCCCAGGAGGGCAACCGCCGCGAGGCACGCCGCGCCCGCGCCCAGGCGCGCGAGTGGCGCGCCAAAATCATCCGCCCGCTGGAGCGCGAGCTCGAGCAGATCGAGAGCGACATCGCCGCGCGCGACGCCGAGAAAGAGAGTATCACCGCCGAGCTGAGCAAGCCCGAAAACATGAGCGACAACCAAGCGCTCATGGAGCTCACCCAGCGCTACCGCCAACTCGAGGCAGAAAGCGAGGCGCTCTACACACGCTGGGAGGAACTTTCGCTCGATATCGAGCGCAAAACCGCCGAATTCGAGCAGGGAGGCGGCAGCGAGACAGACTAATTGTGTCATAACAACACGATCATGCTTGACATTCGGACGCGGATGTGATAAGTATGTCGCACCTTTTCTGTTAGCGTCTTGACAGAAAGTGTAATGGGTGGGGTATACCCACCGGATTCCATTCGTCTCTACCATGTCGACCCCCAAGAAGAGCTCAACATCCGCCGCACCCGCCAAAAAGCCCTCCGAAGCCAAGGCTGAAAAAAAATCGCTCAAGCAATCAAAGACGCCCCCGACAACAGCTCAGGAATCGGCTGAAAAGGAGCCCTCAGCGGTCGCCAAAGCCCCCGGCAAGGCAGCGGCAGGGAAAAAGCCCGCCGCCCCGAAGAAAAGCACGACCAAGGCGAAGAAAACGCCTGCGAGCGCCTCGGAGCCCTCTCCTCAGGAGGCGGTGCCGCAGCAGACACCCGCTGCCCTTCCCGCTGAAGTCGAGCACGAGCCCAAAAAGCGCCGCCGCGCTTCGTTCAACCTGCGTGTGACCAACCAGCAGCTCTCGGAGTTCTTCCAAGAGGACAACACCCTCAAAACGGCTTTCAAGGCCCTCTTGGCCATCGCCAAGAAAAACAACGGCTATGTCACCGATGAGGACATCGCCAACTCCCTACCGCCGGACATGACGGAGGACGAGGATCAGAACCGCCTCTTTGAGCATCTGCACGAAATCGGCGTGGAAGTGCGCGATGAGGCCTTCTCGCCGACCCCGCTGAGCAGCCTGGAAATCAAGGCGGGCGAGGGCAACATCGTCAACACCCCCGAGGTGCAGGAAAAAATCAAGGAGCTGGTGCGCTTGGCGCAGGAACACGGCTACCTGACCTACGACGACATCAATGATGTGCTGCCCCACGATGTCATCGACCCGGCGGATCACGAGGAAATCATGGAGCGCCTGCGCGGGATGCAGTTCGACATCATCGATGCCTCTGATGTTGATTCCTACAGCGACCGCCAGCGCATGACGGACACGGGCGAGGAGGACGAGGCCGAGAAGCTGGAGGCCAAGATGGATATTCTGGACGATCCCGTGCGCATGTACCTCAAGCAAATGGGCTTGAAGGACCTGCTCTCGCGCCAGAAGGAGGTGGAGATTTCCCGCCGCATCGATCAGGCCGAAGAGCAGCTGCAGAAGAGCCTGCACCGCTTCGGCGTGGTGGCGGGGTTCTACTGCGACATGGCCGACAAGATCGTCAACAACGATGAGCGCTTTGATCGCGTGGTCGTCGACAAGAACATCGATCGCCGCGACAAGTACATCAAGGAGCTCAATCCCCTGATCGGCAAGGTGTTGCACCAGCACAACATCGTCGGCGCCGCCTACGCGCGCCTCAGCCGCGCCACGCGCACCAACAAGGGCGTGGAGAATGCGCGCGCCGAGTTCGAGGCACAGCTGAGCGAGCTGAGCGGCATGTACAGCGGATTTTCGTTCAAGAACAAGGTGTACGAAGATTTTGTCAAGCGCCTGCGCGAGTTGCGTCAGCGCATCGTCAAGCTCCTGCGCCAGCGCGAGGCCGACCCCTCCAACACCCGGGGGAACGATGCCCTCCGCGAATACGAAATGGAGCTCTGGATGCCCATTCCGCAATTCCTGGACAACTACAAGACCATGCGCCAGAGCATGAAGGATGCTCAGGACGCTAAGCGCGAAATGATCGAGGCCAACCTGCGTCTCGTCATCTCCATTGCCAAAAAATACACCAACCGCGGTCTGGCGTTCCTCGACCTCATTCAGGAGGGCAACATGGGGCTGATGAAGGCTGTGGAGAAGTTTGAATACCGCCGCGGCTACAAGTTCTCCACCTACGCGACCTGGTGGATTCGCCAGGCCATCACGCGCTCCATTGCCGACCAGGCGCGCACCATCCGCATCCCCGTGCACATGATTGAGACCATCAACAAGCTCATGCGCGTGCAGAAAAAGCTGGTGCAGGACTTCGGGCGCGAACCCACGCCCGAGGAGATCTCCGCCGAATGCGGCATGCCGGTGGAGAAGGTGCGCAGCGTGCTCAAGATGGCTCAGCAGCCCATCTCCATGCAGCAGCCCGTCGGTGATTCCGATGACACCTCCTTCGGCGACTTCCTCGAGGACAAGAGCGCGGAGAACCCGATGGACGGCGCTTCCTACAACTCCCTGCGCGACAAAATCGGCGATGTGCTCAACACGCTCTCCCCGCGCGAGCGCGCCGTCATCGAGCAACGCTTCGGCCTGCGCGACGGCAATCCCCGCACCCTCGAAGAGGTGGGACGGCAATTCAACGTCACCCGCGAACGCATCCGCCAGATCGAGGCCAAGGCGCTGCGCAAGCTGCGCCACCCCACGCGCATCAGCAAAATCAAGGGCTACCTGCCCGATTCCGCCGAATCCTGACCCCGTATCGCGAGATACTCAGGAAGATCGCCCGAGCCCCGCGTCTTGTCCCACGACAGGCGCGGGGCTTGGGGATATTCCTCTACGCAAGACAGGGCTTGAGCTTGACCTCCCGGAGCGCTTGGGCTAGAATGCGGCAACATCATTTTCCCGCCTGCACCTCACCACCCCATGCAGCCATGAGATACCTTTACCACCAGGGGGGTCGCAACCACGGCCCCGTGCGCTTTGAACAGCTCAAACAGCTGGCCGAGGAGGGCACCATCGACAACATGACACCCGTTTTGGCCGAGGGTGCCGCGGCGTGGAGCCGCTGGCTCTTCATCAAGGAGCAACCGCCCACCGCGCAGAAGCCCGCTGCCCCCGAACCCGCCAAGGAGTCCCAAACGCCCAAAGCCGTCGCCCCCAAGCCCGGGAAACCGGCAACCCCTGCCCGCCCGGCAACGCCCGCCGCAACCGCCCCGGCGAAGAAAAAGACGCCTGCCGCAGCGGCAAATCCGGCTCCGACGGCAAAGGGTGCGCCTGTTGCTGCAGGGAATGCCGGCGACAAAGCACCCGCTTCGGCAACGAACTCCGCCCCGGCGGCGCAGCACTCGGCGGCTTCCTCCCGGGGGCGTCTGCTGTCCTATCTTCCCGCTCTCATCGCTGTCCCGGTGCTGGGGCTCTGCCTCGGCGCCGCCCTTGTGTGGCAGCTGGAGGTGCACGACCTGCAGGCGCAGACCGAACAGCGCGCCGCCTATGCCCGGCAACAGGCCGAGCAACGCCCCGAGCTCGGCAGTCTGCAACAGCAACTGCAGGAGCAGGAAGCCCAAAAGGCACAGCTTGCGGAAGAACTCGCCGGCAACACCGCCAAGCTCACGGAGCTGAAGCAGGAGCTCGCCAAACTGGGCTCTCCCGGCTCCGGCACCGGCGAGCTCGATGCTAAAATCACGCAGCTCCGCGACAAAATCAAGGAGCTGGACAAGCAAACCGCTGAGCTCTCCAAATAACAACAGCCCGCACATACCATGAACAAGACGATTCTCATCAACACGGGAGCTGCGGTGCTGGCTCTGGGCTCGCTGCTCGCCGCCGGGGTGCAACACCATCGGATCACGCAGGCGCGGCATGCGCTGGCGGCTCAGCCCACTCAGGAGGATACCGATCGGCAGACCGAGCAGGTCACCGCCGTGCAGAACAATCTCCATCAGGCCCAACTCGATGTAGCTGCCCTGCAACAGAAACTCAAGGGCACGAAGAAGGATGTAGCCGAAAACACCTACGCCATCACGAAAAAGCGCGAGCAATACAACAACAACGAGAAGAAGCGCAGCGCCAAGAACGAGGAGCTTGCCAAGGCCGAGCGCGACCTCAAGACCGCGCAGAAGCGCTACGATGACGCCGTAGCCGCCAAAGCTAAGGCAGAGGCGGAGAAGAAAGCCACCGCCGAAAAAGCTGCCGCCGAAGAGGAAGCGCGCCGCAAAGCCGAAGCAGCCAAAAAAGACAGCGCCAAGAGCAAGAGCAAGAGCAAGAGCAAGAGCAAGACCAAGCGTCGCCGCTGATTGATTTCCCCCCCCTTTTTTTCCGAATTCCATGTCACTTCCCCCTGCCATTGCCATCGACGGACCCGCAGCCTCGGGCAAATCCACCGTTGCCAAGCTCATTGCCCGCGAGCTCGGCTACACCTTCATCAACACGGGCGCCATGTACCGCGCCGTCACCTGGTGCCTGCTGCAACGCGGCATTGCGCCGGGCGACCATGCGGCGGTGGCGGCTGCCCTGCCCGAGCTTCCCCTGTCCTTCGGCAAGGAGGGGAGCGTCTCGACCGTGCTGCACGAGGGGCGCGTACTGCGCGATGAGCTCACCGCCGCGGAAACCAACGCTAACGTATCGGCGGTGGCCGGCATTCCCGCCGTGCGTGCGCTGCTCGTGGCCAAACAGCGCGAGTACAACACCCGCGAGGCCGTGGTGATGGAGGGGCGAGACATCGGCACCGTCGTCTTCCCTGACACCCCCTACAAATACTTTGTCACCGCCAGCGAGGAGGTGCGCGCCGCCCGCCGCGCGGCCGAGGGGCTCACCGACTCCATCGCCGAACGCGACCGCAAAGACAGCTCGCGCGCCTGCGCCCCCCTCCGTCAGGCCGATGACGCCCTGTTGGTGGACACCTCCGACATGAGCATCGAGCAGGTCGTCGCTTTCATCGTCAGCGACATCCGCCGCAAACTTTCCGCACACTCCTGATATTTCCCGCACCATGGCCGGCATACTCTACCATATCGGACACGGCTTTTTCCAAGCCGCTCTTCCCGCCTGTTTTGACATCAAGATTCTGGGGCGCGACAAGCTCATTGAAGAGGGTCCCAGCATCGTGGTGGCCAACCACCAAAGTTTCCTGGATCCGCCCCTCATCGGCGGCTACCTGTTCGACACCCCCGTGCGCTTTCTCGCCCGCCACACCCTGTGGACGGATTCGCGGCTCCTACAACTCGTCATGTACATGTCGGAGAGCATCCCCATCAACCAGAGCCGCCCCGACCCCGCCCACCTGCTGGAGTTCATCCGCACGGTGCGCCGCGGCGAGCGCGTCGTCATCTTCCCCGAGGGTGCCCGCACCCCCGACGGAGCCATTCACGATGCCATGCCGGGCATCGGCTTCATCCTCAGCAAACTCACCGGCGTG
>JBJEVK010000019.1:0-6967 GCA_051884295.1 Akkermansia sp. | reverse complement strand
GGCTGTTGGGTGCTGCCGGAGGGGATTCAGGCCGAGGATGAGACCGCCGAACTCTGCTGCAAGGGGGCGCTGCGTCTGTATTTACAGGAGGCAGACGGCAAGCTACCCGAGTTGCGCGGCGCGCAGCTCAACCTGAGTTTGCTGCGCTACCGCAACCCGGCGCGGGCGCAGGCGCGCGGCGGGGTGAGCGCCCGGCTTTACGAGCGGGGTACCCGCAGTCTGCGCGGCGAGCTGCAGGCCGAGGAGCTGGATGCCGACCTGTTGAGCCGTGCCGCCACCCTGCGCGGGGCGGCGCAGAGCTCCGTGACCGTCGCTTATGAGGGGCATCGGCTGGTGGTGACCCCTGCGGAGGATGCCCCGGCGAGTGTGGTGCTCACGCCCGAGGGCGATGCCACGCTGCGCGGTGCTGCCGTGGAGGCGCAGCTGCACGATGAGCGGGGCAGCATGACGGCTCGCTGCTTGGGCGGCATGCGCCTGCGCCGCGCCGATGCGACGCTGGAGACGGACGGCGCTGCGGAGTTCCGCTCGGCGCAGGGGGTGTTGACCACGCGCGGTGCGCTGCGCGCCCTGCTGCGCACGGCCGAGCCGACGGCGGAAGCGCGCGGGGGCAGGGAGCTGCTGCCCGTCATCCCCTACACGGGCTTGCGCGAGCTGAGCACCGCCGAGGGGGGCACCGTGCAAAGCGCGCAGGGTTCCCTGCGCTGCCGCGGGCTGATGCGCCTGAGCCTCAAGCCCGAGGGCGGGTCAGGCGCTGACCTGCTGCAAACGGCGGAGGCCAACGAGGGCGTGTTGCTGGCCGCGCAGGATGCCGAGGGACAGCGCATCACCGCAGCGGGCGACCGACTCAGCTATGATGCCGCCACAGGTGAAAAAGTGCTGACGGGGCGCCGCGTGATCCTGACGCGCGGCAGCAATACCCACACGGCGAGCGGACCGGGTGCCGCCCTGCGGCTGGATGCCGCCAACCATGCCCGCCTGAGCGGAGCCACGCAAAAAACAAGCATCAACAACATCCACAAGCAGGTGGAGCAACAACAAAAGAAAGGACAATGAGCGATATTCTGCTGGAGGCGAAGGGACTGTGCAAGACCTACGGAACGCGCCGTGTGGTCAATCGCGTGAACCTCACCGTTCATGCCGGCGAGATTGTGGGGCTGCTGGGGCCCAACGGTGCCGGAAAAACCACCTCGTTCTACATGGTGGCGGGGCTGGTGCGCCCCGATGAGGGGAGCGTTGATTTCGCGGGGCGCGATGTCTCCGGACTGCCCATGCACCTGCGCGCGCGGCTGGGCATGGGCTACCTGCCGCAGGAGGAGTCCATCTTCCGCAAACTCAGCGTGGAGGACAACCTCATGGCCATTCTCGAAACCCGCAGCGACCTCAGCCGCCGCCAACAGCGCGAGATGGCCGACAGCCTGCTGGAACGCTTTAACATCACCAAGCTGCGCAAGAGCCAGTCCATCCAGCTCTCCGGCGGGGAAAAGCGCCGCCTGACTATCGCGCGCGCCCTGGCCGCCAACCCCAAGCTGCTCATGCTCGATGAGCCCTTCGCCGGGGTAGATCCCATCGCCGTCAAGGATATCCAGCATATCGTGGCCGATCTTCGCGATACCGACGGGCTCTCCATCCTCATCACCGACCACAATGTGCGCGAAACCCTGCGCTTGGTCGATCGCGCCTACATTCTGACCTCCGGGCAGGTCATCCGCGAGGGCACGCCCGAGGCCATCGCTGCCGACGAGGTGGTGCGCCGCGAGTACCTCGGCGATGATTTCGAGCTCTGAGGCGACACTCGCCTTCTGCGGCAAGCAAGAAGCCCGCTTCCCTGCACGGGGAAGCGGGCTTCGCTTGTGCCGCCTTCGGGAGCTCAGCCCCGGCGGGCGCTGAACCAAGAGTACAGCCCCACCGCTGCCAGCAGCAGGCAAATCCCCGTGCTCAGCACGCGGCGCGCCAAAAGCTCATCGGTGTCACGCAGCAGCAGATGCAGCCCGCCCAGCACGAGCAGACCGCCCAGCAGCGCCACGATGGCCCCTTTGTTGGCTTGCCACATGATCCGAGCAGGGGGGGATATCAATAATTAGCCGCCTCGATGCGGAAGTAGGCCTGAGCATGCGCGCAGACCGGGCAGACCTCGGGAGCCTTCTTGCCGATGACGATGTGACCGCAGTTGGAGCATTGCCAGACGCAGTCGCCGTCGCGCGAGAACACCAGCCCGCCCTCGATGTTGGCCAGCAGCTTGCGGTAGCGCTCCTCGTGGTGCTTCTCCACGGCCGCTACGCCCTCGAAGAGGTCGGCGATCTCGTCAAAGCCCTCGGCGCGAGCTTCCTCGGCAAAGCCCTTGTACATATCCGTCCACTCGTAATTCTCGCCGCCGGCGGCATCGGCCAAATTCTCCGTCGTGGTGGGCACTGCGCCGCCGTGCAAGAGCTTGAACCAAATCTTGGCGTGCTCCTTCTCGTTGTGCGCCGTCTCCGCGAACAGATCCGCAATCTGCACATAGCCCTCGGACTTCGCCTTGGAAGCGTAGTAGAGGTACTTCGTGTGCGCCTGACTCTCCCCTGCAAACGCTGTCGCCAGGTTTGCAGCCGTCTTCGTTCCGGTAAGATCCTTCATAGCTGTGTGTCGAGTGTATGTTGCGCAGCGCTGTGCGCTGCAATCCCCGCCATTTTAGAGTTGTTCCAAAGATAGACAAGCCTTTTTTGCGTCTGCATTTCATTTCGGCAGCGGCGTTACCTGACAGGATAAAAGCTTGCTAAAAGCACCCCCCTGTGCTAGGCTCGCGGCGTATGAAGAGAACTCTTACCTTGCTCGCTGTCGGGACCGGATTGCTCATCGGTCTGCCCTCGTGCCAAAGCAGCAATTCCGCCACCGGCGGTTACGAAGAGGCCATGCCCATGAGCGAATTGTCCGTTGCGGACGGCGAACTGCCCCCCTGGGTGCTGGAAAGCGACGATGCCGATGTGCAGGTGTCGGCCGGGGATGTTTCGCGCAATCAGTACGCCATTCCCGAGCCGGAACATACGGTCGCCGACCGCGGCAGCAGTGTGAGCACCTCGCAGAACCAGCCCAAGCACACCGACATCGCCTCCGCGCAGGACGACACGGTGCTGGAGAGTGAATTTGCGCCCGCTGCCCCCGCTATCACGCATGAGCATGTGGCCGCGACGGCGCCGAAGCCCGCCGCGCCCAAACCCGTCGCGACGACGACGGGCAAGAAGAGCACCAAGAGCACCGCCAAGACCGCCTCGACGAAGAAGCCCAAGGGCGAGCGCGTGAGCAAGCCCACCCTCGTGGTCTACAAAGTGCGCCCGGGCGACAACCTCTCCGACATCGCCAAGCGCAGCCACACCACCGTGGCGCAAATCAAGAAGGACTCGGGCATCAAGAGCGATGTCATTCACCCGGGGCAGGTAATCAAGGTGCGCTTCACGCCCAAGGGCTACAAAGCTCCGGCCAAGGGTAGCACCGAAGCACCGAAAGTCAGCAGTTACACCGTGCGCAGCGGCGACACTATCTCCGGTATCGCTAAGAAACACGGCGTGAGCGCCGCCGCTCTTTTGTCCGCCAATGGGATGACGGCCAAGGATGCCGCCAAGATTCGCCCCGGCCGCAAGCTGAGCATCCCCGCCGCGGGCAACAGCGCCAAGAGCTCCAAGAGCTCCAAGAGCACGAAGAGCACCAAGAAGAAAACCACCCGCAAACGCTGATTTTTCCGCTCCCCGCCCGCTGCGCATGTCGTCACGGGCGGGGAAGAACGCTTTTCCCCGGCCATGCGTTGCTCTTGCCTCCTGCTTCTGTCTGCTCCGGTGCTGCTCAGCCTGAGCAGCTGCCGCATTGCGAACGGTCGCGTGGACTTCTCGCCCGTGGAGGAACGCTTCAGCGAGGCGCGCAGCGATGAGGTCGTGATCGACCGCGGCACCGGCGGCCTTTCCGCTGCCCCCCTGCCGCCGGTGCCCGCGAGCCCGCCCCCGGCGGCAGCATCCGCACCCGTTGCTCGAGCGACAAGCGCCGCTCCTATGCCTCCGCCGCCCGCCGTCCGCAAGCCGAACCCGCCCGCCGCGGCTCCCGGCGTGTACATCGTGCGCGCGGGCGACACCCTCTACGCCATTGCGCGCCGCCACGGCTGCAGCCCCGACGCCCTGAGCCGCGCCAACGCATGGGATCCCGCCAAGCCCCTGCGCATCGGGCAGCAGCTCCGCATCCCCGGCGGCGCAGCTGTGGCCAAGGCGCCGTCGCATTCCGCGCCCGCCCGCCACGCGGCACCGCACGCGGGTCGTACCTACACCGTGCAGCAGGGCGACACCCTCAACCGCATTGCCAAGCGCTACGGTCTGTCCCCCGCCGCCCTCATGCACGCCAACCGAATTTCCCCCGCCGATGCACACCGCCTGCGCGTCGGCACCCTCCTCAGCATCCCTGCCAAATGAACACGCAACGCTTTCTCTCCCTCGCCGCCTGCGCGGCTCTGCTGGCCTCCTGCAGCCAGACCAACCCCTCCTCGCGCATCCACCCCCGCGCGCACGAAGTTATCGAGACCGCCGAAGAAGTGACCCCCCTGCCGCAGTATGTGCCGCAGACCGTCGTCAACCCGCTGGACATCCCGAACAAAAACCTGCCCGGCTACACCAACCCCTACCCCGCCGGCACCTACGAGCACTTTGTCGCCCAGCCCGAGTACCCCACCACCATGGCCTCGTGGTGCAACGAGAACCTGCTCAGGCAGTTGACCGCCTCCAACTCCAAAATCGTCATCTGCATCCCGCAGCAGCGCTGCCGCGTCTACGTCAACGGCAAGGTCGCCTACGACTGGCCCGTCTCCACCGGCACCAACGGTCACGAGACACCCACGGGCGTGTTCCGCGTGCTGCAAAAAGAGCCTGATCACAAATCTAATCGTTACGGTAAATACGTGAGCGCCTCCGGCAAGACCCTCAACGGCAATGCCGACCTCAACAAGGGTGACCAGCCCGAGGGAGCCACGTTCCAAGCCGCGTCCATGCCCTACTGGAACCGCCTCACCTGGGACGGCGTCGGCATCCATGCCGGCAAAGTCGTGCCCGGCAAGCGCCTCTCGCACGGCTGCATCCGCAGCCCCCACGCCGACGCCAAAAAGTTCTACGAGTACAGCGCCATGAACATGCCCGCCTACATCACCCGCGCGGTGGAGGACTACGCGCGCGGCGGCTATGTGCGCCCCATCGACGTGAAATACCGCCCCGCGCCCGGCAACGACTACACCGACATGGCTCCCATCAAGCGCACCACGCCCATCCGCGCGACGGCGACTCAGGGCTGAGTGCGCGCCCCGCTCATGAACATCCGCCCCCGCAGCCTGCGCCCCGTCAACGCTCGACTCTACCTCGGTTTCGTCCTCATCATCTGGGCGGCGGCGGGCTATGTGCTGTGCGTGCGCGACAGCCTGCCGCAGCAGCTCACAGCGGCGGGCGCCGCGCTGATTTCCCTGGTTTGGGGCGGCTACTACCTGCGCCTGCGCTACCGGGTGGATGCGCAGGGCATCACCCGCCGGGGGCTGTGGCGGAGCGAGCAGCTTCCTTGGCAAGGCAGTGAGCTGCGCCTGCGCCGCCACCGGCAGGGGCCCGAAATCGCCGGCGTCGAGCTTACCCTGAGCCGGGGCGAGCAGCGCCTCTGCCTGAGCAGCGAGCTGCTCGACCCGGACGAGCTCGAAACCCTCATTGCCGACCTGCGCGCCGCCGGGCTGCTCGATGGCGCATAGAATCTGCTCCCCCCCTTGGAGGGGCTTGATGCGCCGACAGCTACAGCATTTTGAATGCTGTAGCGTTCAACAGCACGAAATAGCCCATCTTAGCTGAATGCCGGGTGCGTTCAACCCTCGAGCGGTTCCCACCCCCCAAAAGACCTTAAATCCTGATTTTTTCGCGTTAGCGCATTTTCTTCTTGCTACAGCATTCAAAATGCTGTAAACTGGCAGCAGTTGATTGTTTCTTGCCTGACAGAGATCTCATTGCGCAAGAGGTCGGACAGCTTGGACAGGAAGCTTCAAACCTTAACATGAATTCTTACTAACATGAAAAAGACGCTGATTGCTCTTATGGCTCTCGCTAGCGTAGCAGCAGCGACTGACCTGTCGCTTACGACGGGCATTCGCTACACTCCTGCCAATGGGGAAGCTACGATTGTAGACGGATATACAAATCCGAATATTGCTGACATTGGTTACAGTAGTAGTTATTGGCCAGGTTCCAGAAATCTCGCATCTCTCGATTTCACTATTACGCTTGCTGATTTGTACGGAGCCTCAACCATTAATGAGACGGATATTCTCTCCATGTCGACTCTGAAAATCAAGGTTACAGGCACTGGTTGGTGTCAGGATGAGGGGCGTAAAATTACGTTAACTACCGGTACCTATTCCTACGAAGCTGAGCTTGCAGATATTTTTTCCGGCCCCGGAGGAAGTGCCGGTAATGTAGAAGGTTATCTCACCTTGGCTCCTACGGGGTGGCTTCTTAATAAAAGTTCCATCTTGAATATTTCTATAACACCTTCTGCTAACGTAGCTTCAGCTAATCTTTCTGTTGCGTCAGCTGACATTTATGGAAAAAATAATGCTACGGTAGCATGGAGTGGTGTGACTAATGTCGATATGACAGATAACTGGGGTAACGAGGCACCCTTGGTTCAGCTTAATGTTACTACGGCTCCCGTCCCCGAGCCCGCTACTGCCACACTTTCCCTGCTGGCTTTGGCAGGTTTAGCTGTTCGTCGTCGTCGCAAGTAATTCGCGATACGAAGTTGATTTTTTCAGCCGCGGTTCCGCAAGGGCCGCGGCTGAATTGTTTTTACCGGGCGTAGAGACAGAGAAGAACCGCAGTTCTGTGAGGTGACTGCGGTGAGTACTTAGAGCTGTATGCGCGGCATCGTTGGGGCAGG
Source organism: Akkermansia sp. (assembly GCA_051884295.1). Classification (GTDB taxonomy): domain Bacteria; phylum Verrucomicrobiota; class Verrucomicrobiia; order Verrucomicrobiales; family Akkermansiaceae; genus Akkermansia. Next base: position 55 of record JBJEVK010000019.1, on the reverse strand, counting down.
GGGCGCTGAATTGCAAGACTAAATGCGACAAAGCGAAAACAACTTCATTTTAGGC
>JBJEVK010000018.1:0-1647 GCA_051884295.1 Akkermansia sp. | reverse complement strand
CACGGTCTCCGCCTCGGCGCGGCGGTGGAAATGGCGCGAGGTGTGGATGACAAAGCACATGAACAGCCCCACCAGCGCCAGCCACAGCATGGGCAGCACACTGCCGGGCTCGCCGCTGAGCAGCAAGCGAATCTGCGGGCTGAGCTCCACAAAGACATTCTTGTAGAGCCAGGAGCCGAAAATCAGCAGCAGGATGGAGGGCGTGACCCAGTTGATGACAAAGCCCAGCCCGCGAGGCAGGGGCATGAGCGCGCCGCGCTCCAGCTCGCGCAGCCCGTTCTTCGTGCCCCACACAAAGCGGAAGAGGATGATGTAGAGCATGGAGAGCAGGTAGAGCGCAAAATTCGCCGCCCAAAAGTCCATCGTGTCCAGCGCGCGCAGCCCCTCGGTGAACCAAGCGACCAGCCCCGAACCCACCACCACGATGAAACCCACCAGCACCACCCCCTGCGTGCGCTTGAGCCCCCAGAACTCGTGCATGAAAGCCATCGTGGGCTGCACGATGGAGAGCGAGCTGGTGACCGCCGCCAGTGAGAGCAGGGTGAAGAAGAGCGTGCCGAAGAAGCGCCCCCCCGGCATGCCCGCAAAGACCTGCGGCAGCACGTTGAAGCCCAGGCCGAAGGTGCTGGCCCCCGCCGCCGCGGCCACGCCGAGCAGCGAGACCGTGGCGGGCACAATCATCATACCCGCGATGCCCACCTCCACCACCTCGTTGGCGGCGTTGGCCGTGAGGGAGGAGAGGGCGATGTCGCGCCGCCGCCCCACATAGCTGGCGTAGCACAGCACCGTGCCGAAACCGATGGAGAGCGAATAGAAAATCTGCCCCGCCGCCGTAATCCACAGGTCGGGGTTGAGCAGCCCTTGCAGCAGCGTCACGCGGCGCAGCTCCACCTGCTTGCCGGGGTGCTCCGAGCGCGTGCGCTCGATGAGCTGCTGCGTTTGCGCGGCATCAGCGCTCTGCGGAATCATCTGAACCGTCTTACCGTCCGCCACCAGCTCCAGCTTGTCGGGGTTCCACATGTAGCCCAGCCCCTCGCTCACGCAGCGCTCGGGGTGCGCGGCATCCGGCGTGCCCAGCGTCAGCACCCGAACCAGCACCAGCAGCGCCGTGAGCAGCAGCACAGGCATGCTCCACTTGCAGAACCACTCGATGCCACGCGTCACCCCGCGGTAGAGCACATAAAAATTCGCCAGCAGCGCCAGGGCGAAAAAGAAAGGCAGCGTGCTCTGTCCGTCGGCAAAGATGGCACCATCGGCCGACAGCCCCACGAAACGCCCGAAGAAGTCGCTGAACTCCCCACTGCTCTGCAAATCGAGGTCACCCACGGCGGTGTGGTAGGCATAGCCCATCGTCCAGCCCTCCAGCAGCAGGTAGTACATCCCCACACAGAGCGGCGCCACCACCCCGAGCGCACCGAGATATTTCCACCGGGGCGAGCGGGTAATCATCATGAACGCCGCCGCGCAGGAATGCCCGCCCAGCACGCCGCCGCGCCGCCCGATGGTCCACTCCACCCAGCAGAGGGGAATGCCCAGCAGCAGAAAGGCGCAGAAGTAGGCAATCATAAACGCACCGCCGCCGTACTGCGCCGCCAGCCCGGGAAAACGCAGAAAATTGCCGAAACCGACAGCGCTGCCCGCCACGGC
>JBJEVK010000017.1:0-7103 GCA_051884295.1 Akkermansia sp. | reverse complement strand
CGCTCCTGAAAGGCGCTGTTGTGCTCGATGCACAGCAGGGTGTGCCCCTGCGCCCGCAGGCGATAGAGCGCCCGCAGCAGCAGATCGAGCTCGGCAAAGTGCAGCCCCGTGCTCGGCTCATCCAGCACGAAAAGCAGCTTCTCACCCTCGGCAGCGCGGCGGCGCTTGGGCGCGGCCTTGGCCAAATAGGTCGCCAGCTTCACGCGCTGCGACTCGCCGCCCGAGAGGGTCGTCACGGGGCGGTCGAGGTTCAGATAGCCCAGTCCCAGCTCCTGCAAGGCATGCAGGATGGCCGCTGCGGCGGGCAGCGAAGCGAAGAACGCCGCCGCCTCATCCACCGTCTGCGCCAACGCCTGCGCGATGGACTTGCCGCGCCAGCTCACCTCCAGCGTCTCGCGGTTGTAGCGCGCACCCTTGCAGGCATCGCAGGGGGTATAGAGGTCGGCCAGGAAGTTCATGTCCACGCTCAGCACGCCCGTGCCGCCGCAGCGCTCGCAGCGACCGCCGCGCGTGTTGAGCGAGAAACGCGCCGCCGTGTAGCCGCGCTGCCGCGACAGGGGGAGCGCCGCATAGAGCGGGCGCAGCACATCCAGCAGCCCCGTGGCCGTGGCCGGGGTGCTGCGCGGCGAGCTACCCAAGGGGCTTTGGTCGACCACCACCGCGCGAGCAATCGACTCCGCCCCCTGCACCCGCCCTTCGCGCAGCGCGGGCAGCAGGCACTCGTGCACCAGCGTGCTCTTGCCGCTGCCGCTGCGCCCGCAGAGGCAGCTCAGCCCGCCCAGGGGCAGCCGCAGCGTCACATCCCGCACATTGCGCGCGAAGGCGTGGCTCAGGCAGAGAAAACGCGCGCTGCTCAGCTCCATCGGCTCGCAAAGCGCCAAATGCTTCCGCCCGCTGAGCCACGCACCCGTGGGGGAGTTCGGGTTGGCCGCGAGCTCGGCGAAGCTCCCCTGCGCCATGAGCTGCCCGCCCTGCGGTCCGCTGCCCGGCCCCAGCTCCACCAAGTGGTCTGCCGCCGCCAGCAGCTGCGGGTCGTGCTCGACCACGAGAACCGTGTTCCCCTTGTCGCGCAGGCGGCAGAGGGCGGCAATCAGGCGCGCCGTCTCGGCGGGATGCAGGCCGATGGTGGGTTCATCGAGGATGTAGAGCACGCCCGAGAGCCCGCCGCCGATTTGCCCTGCCAGCCGCGCGCGCTGTAACTCACCGCCCGAGAGCGTGTTCGCCGCGCGGTCGAGCCGCAGGTAGCCCAAGCCCAGCTCCAGCAGGCAGTCCAAGCGGCGCAGCAGCTCCGCGCGCGCCACCGACAGCGCCTCGGCATAGACCGGCGGTACCACCAGCGCCTCCAGCAGGCGACGATTCTCCGCCACACTGCGCGCGCAAAACGCACCGAGATGCAGCTCCTGCCCGCCGAAATTCAGCGTGACCGCCAGCGCCGTGGGGTTGAGGCGCATCCCCCCGCAATCCGGGCAGAGAGAAAACTCGCCCTTGCGCGTCTCCAGCGTCCCGTAGCCCGAGCAGCGCGGGCAGGCGCCTCGCTCCGAAACATGCGAAAAAAGCCCCGGGCTCAGGTCGGGCAGCGTGTAGCCCGTCGCCTCGTTGCGGTACTGCGTGTGGAAGGCGAGCACGCGCGGCTCCTCCCCCCGCGGCTGCGCCAGCACGCGCAGCTCCTCGGCGCAGAGGCGCAGCGCCGCCTGCACCGAGTCCGCCAAGCGCGACTCCACCCCCTCGCGCCGCACCAAGCGGTCGATGACCAGCTCGCAGGGCTCGCCGGGGCGCGGCGGGTTCTCCTCGCAATCGTCCAGCTCGCGCAGTTCGCCCGCCACCCGCAAGCGCAGGTAGCCCTGCTTGCGCAGCATGAGGATGTTCGCGGCGGCGTCCTCCGCAAAAGCAGGCGGCAGCGGCGCCAGCAGCGTCAGGCGCGTCTCCGGCGGCAGCGCCAGCAGCTGCGCCACCATCTCCTCGGGGCTCATGCGCGTCAGGCGCTCCCCCGTCACCGGATCGTGCGGCACGCCGATGGCCGCGTAGAAAATCCGCAGGTAGTCCAGCACCTCCGTCAAGTTGCCCAGCAGCGTGCGCGACTGCCCCGGCGGCAAATTCTGCTGCAAACAGAGCGCGGGCGGCAGCCCGTCCACCGCCTCCACGCGCGGTTTCTCCGGGCGAGCCAACAAGCGGCGCGCCCCCGGCGACAGGCAGTCCAAAAAACGGCGGCGTGACTCCGCAAACAGCGTGTCGCAGGCCAGCGTGCTCTTGCCGCTGCCGCTCGGCCCCACCAGCGCGATGAGCTTGCCGCCCGGCAAGCTCAGACTCAGGTGCCGCAGGCTGTTTTGCGAAGCGCCCGTGATGCGGATATCCATACTTTTTCCCAAATGCGGTAGCCCTCAGCTCAGAGCTTGCCCCAGCCACTGACCGCCCGGCTCCACCACGACCTGATCAGCCGCGCAATCGCCTTCCAACAGCCCCGTGCGCAGCACGCGTACGACGCCGCGGGCGCGCAGCACGCCCTGCACATGCCCCGCCACCGTCGCCTTGCGCACCCGGGCACCCTCCTGCAGGGTGACGTGCGCCCCCTTCTCCACCCGCAACTCCGCCGCACGCACCGCCCCGGACACCTGCAGCGAGCTCGCGAAAGTCAATCGCCCCGTGCAAAAAAAGCTGCCCGTGATGTGCCCGTGAATCTCCAGGTCGCCGCAGCGGACGGAGAGCGGCGCGGAAAGCTCGGTCTCCGCAGGAACCAGCACGCGCCCCGCCGTCCGCACCGTCAGGCGGTGCGAACCGGGCTTGATCTCCATGTCGGCCAGGTTCAGGTGGCTGTGGCAGTGGATGCAGTGCGCCGAGAGCGCCGCCGCAGGCACCGAGCAGCGCTTACCACATTCGTAGCAGCTGATTTCGCGCTGCGGCACCCGATGTTCGGACGCGCGCGTAGCGAAAGAGGTGAGCGCCACACGGCGGTCGCGCTCACCCTCCGGTAAAAGGCCGGAGACAGACGGCACCACGAGGGGCTCTGTCCTGAACTCCGGCATAACCCAACTCAACCCAGCAGGTTGTCAACCTTGGCGGCGGACGCCGCCTTGCCGCTCTTCTTGGGAGCCGGGGTCGCCACCGTCGTCGAGGGATTGCCCACGCGGCAATTGCCCACGAAGATGGCACCCTCCTGGATGGCGATGCGAGCGGCGACCACGTCGCCCACCAACTCGGCCGTGCCGGCGAGCTCCACGCGATCCGTCACATGGATATCGCCCACCACCTTGCCGTGGATAATCGCACTCTTGGTACGGATGGCCACCTTGTTCTTGTCGCCCGCCTGAATGCTGGCGTTGGAGCCCACCGTCAACACACCGTCGGAGGTGATTTCGCCCTCGACCGAGCCGTCGACCAACAGATCGTCCGTGAAGCGCAGGATACCCACCACCGAAACATCGGAGTTGAGCACGTTGCGCGTCACCGCAGGAGCCGCTGCAGCGGCATCAAAGGCAGCGGCAGACTCGGAAGGCGCCGGCTCCGCAGCACCCCAGGAGGAAGGAGCAGCATCGGCAGGAGCGGGGGCCGTGGGGCTGGCCCAATCGCTCGGAATTTCATCAGCGGCAAAAGGGGAGGGAGCGGCGGGAGTCGGCGTTGTCTTAGAAGAGTATCCTTTGAACATAATTACTTGATTTTAAGTTGGTTATAAAAAATTTACCCCGAGGGCAATCTCGCTGCAGCTATGGTAGCGGTTCGGGGGGATTTTGTCCACCTGAATTTGCGTCAAGCGGCAATTTTTTGACCTCCGTCGGCGGCTCAGCGCTCGGCCGTGTAGAGCGAGGCCACCCCCATGTGCAGAGGCAGACAGACGGGCGAGGTATAGCCCGCCGAGCGCAGCAAGTCGAGAAAAGCCTCGCCACGCGGGAAGGCTTCGATGCTCTCCCCCAGGTACTGATAGGCCTCGCTCCGACCCGTCACCCAGCCCGCCAAGCTCGGCAGGAGGTGGTGCAGATAAGCACGGTACAGGGGGCGCAGCAACCCGCTCGGCAGGCTGAAATCCAGCACAAGCAGATGTCCCCCCGGGCGCAGCACGCGGCGGAACTCGCGCAGCGCGGCGGCGTAATCGGCCATGTTGCGCAGCCCGAACGCCACGGTGGCGGCATCAAAGCTCCCGGAAGCCAGCGGCAGGTGCAGCGCATCCGCCTCCAGCACGCGCCGCAGCCCGCGCCGCTGCGCCACCTCGAGCATCGGGCGACAAAAGTCCGTGCCCAGCACCTCGGTCTCGGGCAGCGCGCGCTCCACGGCCAGCGCCAAATCGCCCGTGCCCGTAGCGATGTCCAGCAAACGGCGCGGTTTCCACTCCGCCACCACCTGCACCGCCCGCTGCCGCCACAGCAGATCGCAGCCCAGCGACAGCAGATGGTTCGCCGTCACATAGCGCTCGGCAATGGCGGAAAAGGCAGCGTGAACGAAGTGCGGATCCGGCATCAGGCAATCAGGGTGAGCAGCAGGTCGGCAAAGGCGCTCGTCGAGAGCGTCTCCGCCCCGGGAATCATTTCGGCCAAGTCAGCCGTCACCTTCTTCTGCGCGATGGCCGCCCCGATCGCAGCGGGAATCCTGTCCGCCGCCTCCGTCCAGCCCATGTAGCGCAGCATCATCTCCGCCGAGAGCAGGAAGGAACAGGGGTTCACCTTGTCGAGGTTCGCCAGCTTGGGCGCCGTTCCGTGGGTGGCCTCAAACACGGCGTGCCCCGTCTTGTAGTTGATGTTGCCGCCGGGGGCAATGCCGATGCCGCCCACCTGCGCCGCCAGCGCATCGGAGCAGTAATCGCCGTTGAGGTTGAGCGTGGCGATGACGGAATGCTCCTGCGGGTGGATGAGAATCTCCTGCAGGAAAGCATCGCAGATGCAATCCTTCACCACGAGACCGCCGGGCAGGCGGCACCATGGTCCGTCGCCGATGAGCTCGGCACCGAACTCCTCGCGCGCCACCGCATAGCCCCAATCGCGGAAGGCGCCCTCGGTAAACTTCATGATGTTGCCCTTGTGCACCAGCGTCACGCTCGGGCGCCCCGTGGCCAAAGCGTACTGAATCGCCGAGCGCACCAGGCGCTGCGTGCCCTCCTTCGACACGGGTTTGATGCCGAACCCGCTGGACTCGGGGAAGCGCACCTTGGCGGCGCGCTCCGGGTGCTGCGCCTGCAGCCACGCAAAGAAGTCCGCCGCCTCGGGCGTGCCGCACTTGAACTCGATGCCGGCGTAAATGTCCTCCGTGTTCTCGCGGAAAATCACCATGTCGACCTTCTCCGGCGCCTTGACGGGCGTCTCGATGCCCTTGAAATAGCACACGGGGCGCACGCAGCAGTACAGGTCGAGCCCCTGGCGCAGCGCCACATTCAGCGAGCGGATGCCACCGCCGATGGGCGTGGTCAGCGGCCCCTTGATACCCACCAGATAGGTTCGGAACGCCTCCATCGTCTCCTCGGGCAGCCATGTACCGAGCTCATCAAAGGCCTTTTGTCCCGCCAACACCTCTTTCCACTGCAAGGCGCGGCGGCTGCCGTAGGCGGCGCTCACGGCGGCATCGATCACGCGGCGCGAAGCGCGCCAGATGTCGGGGCCGGAGCCGTCGCCGACAATGTGGGGAATGATGGGGAAATCCGGCACGCGCAATCCCTGCGCCGTCATGGTGATGGAAGAAGCCTCGGGCATCGTCTTTCGGGGTGTTATTGAGCAGCGTTCATAGTGGTTTCGGAACCAATCGGCAGGTCGTCATCCTCCGTGTTCCACAGAGCGCAGAGCAGAAAAACCGCCAGCACCAGCAGCGTGGGCAGGAGGAAGAAAAGGAGCGTGCTCCCCTCCTCCTGCTGCTGCTGAGCAAGAGAACGAGCCGCGAACGGGGATTGAGGAATGCGTGCCATGATCGCCTGCGATTATACACCTCTCCCCCCGCCATGCAAGGAAAAAGGGGCGTTAAAAGGCAGGAGCCTTGCCGAACCAGTGCCGCAGTGTGTAATAAATCAAACAATTGCGAGCATTCTTCAACGCCTTGGGCGAAACGCGCGGCGAGGGTGCTGTGTAATGGATGGGTATTTCGATCCAATTGCGGTGTCGGCAAAGGTAGCGCAGCTCCGTCTGATAAAAATGAGCCTTCGAGCGCAGCGGGTAAGCCAGCAATTTCTCCATAAGCTCGTAGCTGAATGCTTCGTAGCCGCTCGTGACATCGCGCATGGGGCAGCCCAACAGCACGCGAGCCAACAACGAGCCGAACTTGGAAAGGAAGCGACGACGGAAAGGTGAGCCCACCATAGAACCGCCGTTGATGTAGCGGGAACCGAAAGCACATTCATTTCCCTCGGTCATGGCGCGGACAAAAGCAGGCAGCACCCGCGGGTCGTGCGAACCGCCACCATCCATCTCCACGATAAACTCGGGCTTTTCCTTCATGGCCTCGCGAAACCCCCGCAGGTAGGCATCTACCACATTCTTGTTCTCCGGAGCCCACACATAACGGAAATGGGTATCCTCTTTTGCCAGCTCCATGCAAAGCTCGGAGGTCCTGTCGTGCGATGCCTGATCGACAACCAAATAGACGAGTGCCTTGGGGTACGCGCGCAGCACCTTGCGCAGCGGAGGCATAAAGCGGTCAAAATCCTGCTCCTCGTTAGCCAAGGGCATGCAGATGGCAAATGGGGTATCGTTTGTCATGTTGATGATCGTTGAGGTAGTGAAAAAACATAGCGCTTCATCAGCAGGTAGGACGCCAACGCAGCGACGGCCATCCCGAACAGCAGTGCGGGCGGATACGACGCACCCCGGCAGAAACGCAACAATTCCGGGGTGTTGTCGACATCATTGGTATAGATATACCAACGGAAGTAGAAAATAATCATCATCTGCATGCACCATGTGGCACACAACAACAACACCGCCGTAAGCAGCTGACAGTTCACAAAGCGGACAGCCGAACGCATCACGGGAACCTCAGCGGAACAACGAAAACTCCACAAGCGATTTCCGAAGAACGAAAGGAACCATCCGATGGTGTAGCCGCTCAGGGTAGACAAAATCGTCATCCCCCCCAAAATATGATAATACACGACCCACGAAACACACCAATGAGCTGCAGACGCAAGCCCCCCGACG
>JBJEVK010000016.1:0-7127 GCA_051884295.1 Akkermansia sp. | reverse complement strand
TCGTGCAGGCGGCGCACCATCAAGGCGATGAGGGGCACAATCGCAGCCAGATAGAGCGTCAGCAGAATGATGCCTAAGGCCAGCAGGGGGACGAAGTTTTCCGTCTGCAGCAGGGGAATGAGCGACTCGAAGAGCAGGATGTAAACGATGCCGCAGAGAATATAGAGCCCCATGCAGAATTGCCAGTACTCCGTGCGCGAGGCGCGCCCGCGGAAGTCGGCATAGCGCCGGAACAGCACCGTGCTGAACGCGCGCAGGGGCGACCAGGTGTCAGGCGTCACGACCACAGGACCCTGCGTGTGCTCGGGGCAGCGGCTCGGCAGCAGCGCCACTACGAGGCGGAAGAGGGCAATCGCCCCGCCAATGGCAGCGAATACGGCGGATGCGCTCCATAGGGCATCATTGCCGTCATGGAGAGCTCCCAGCAGAAACAGGAGCGCCCCGGTGAACAGCAGGGGATATTCCAGCAGGAGCAGGCACATCCACCACACGCTCAGCCCCGCATCGCGCAGGCGGCGGCAGAGCAGCGCCAGCCCGGCACCATGTGCCACAAAGGCCAGCGTTGCGGGAAGGGACAGGATGGCCAGCGCATGCAGGGCATTGATCAGCAGCGGGCGGGCGGACTCATCCGGTGCCCCTGCGTTCGCGCTGTCGAACAGCAGCTGCCCCCAATCCTCGCTCGTGCCGAGGTAGAGCCCGTTGAGGAGCCAGGCGCACAGCCCGATCAGCAGCGCTGCCGTGATCAGGTAGCCCACCCAGCTCAGCCAGTATTCCGTGCGCGAGGCGCGTCCGCTGATGGAGGTGCAGCGGTACCAGTAAACTGTGACAAAGGAGTTCCACAGCCCCCACGTCGGGGCGGGTGTCGGCTCTGAAAGGTCGTTGCTCATGCCGCCATTGTATCATGCGCGCCCGGTGAGACAAGCCGAAACACCGCGACGGCGCCGATTTGCACCGCCGCTGCCGCACACGGGGCTTGTCAGGCGGGCGGCAATGGGGTATCATGCCGCGCAGACATCCCCCTTTTCCCCATGCCAGACGCCCGTTTCTCCCCGCTTCCCGGTTTTCGCGATTTTGCCCCGCAAGAGTATGCCCTGCGCGCCTACCTCTTTTCCGTGTGGCGGCGCGTGGCGCAGCGCTACGGCTTTGCGGAGTGGGAGGCGCCCACGCTGGAGAGCACGGAGCTCTACCTCAAGAAGAGCGGCGGCGAGCTGCCGACCCAGCTCTTCCGCTTTCAGGACCAGGGCGAGCGCGATGTGACCCTGCGTCCGGAGCTCACGGCTTCGCTGGGGCGCATTGCGGCGGCCTGCCAGCGCGAGTACACCAAACCCCTCAAGTGGTTTGAAATCGGCAGCTGCTTTCGCTACGAGAAGCCGCAGAAGGGGCGCCTGCGCGAGTTCGTGCAGTTCAACGCCGACATTCTGGGCGAGGCTTCGGAGGGGGCGGATGCGGAGCTGCTGGCGCTGGCGATTGACTGCATGCGCGAGTTCGGCTTCACGGCGCAGGATTTCGTGGTGCGCGTGTCGGATCGCGAGGTGTGGCTGCGCTATGCGGCGGAGCACGGCGTGCCCGAGGAGCGCGTGGGCGACTTCCTGGCCGTTATCGACAAGTTTGAGCGCGACCGCCCCGAATACTGTCAGGAGAAGCTGGATGCTTTCGGCCTGCGCCGCGAGGATGTGGTGGCCTTCATTCAGAATCCCCCGGCGGGTTGCTCGGCGCACTTCGACCGCGTGTACGAGGAGCTCTGCGCGCGCGGGCTGGAGGACTATGTGCAGCTCGATTTGTCCGTGGTGCGCGGTCTGGCGTACTACACGGGGCTGGTCTTTGAGATTTTCGACAAGGGGCACACGCTGCGCGCGGTGGCGGGCGGCGGGCGCTACGACGGGCTGGTCGGCACGCTGTCGGCCGGGGCGGTGGACATGCCCGCCACGGGCTTTGCCATGGGCGATGCGGTGATTGCCCACCTCATCGAGGCCTGCCCGGCGGCGCGTGCATTGCGCGATGCGGCGCTGCGCCCGCACAGTTGCGATGTGTGTCTGGTGCTGGCCGCGCCCGAGATGCGCCCGCAGATGCTGGCGCTGGCCTCCGTGCTGCGCGATGCGGGGGTGCGCGTCGACCTGCCGCTGGCGCCGGCCAAGATGGGTAACCAGCTCAAGCGCGCGGAGAAAATCGGCGCGACCTACGCCGTCATCATCGGCGCGGAGTACCCCGAGGTGGAGCTCAAGAATCTCGCCACGCGCGAGTCGGCGCACACCACGCCCGACGGCCTCATGACGGAGCTGCTGGGCGAGGCGGACGAGGCCTGAGCCGCCGCACGCCGGGGGGCTTCGCCTTGTTGAATGCACTCTGCGCGCAGCGTTGGGGCGCGGCGCTTGCAGACGGCTCCTGCCGAGTTACCGGCGGGGGCTTGGTTGGTGCAGCCCGTGGGGGCGACCGCTCCGGGGGCGGATTGGCGCGAGCTGCGCCTCAGCTACCGCAGTGTGCTGTGGCAGAAGTCCGGGGCGGGGTCATAACTGCGCGTTATGGGGAACCTTGTGGTAATTTTATCAATAGTTATTGGTTATGAGTAGCTTATGCAAAGATGTATTGGCGCTTTCGGGCGGTGTGGTGTAGGGTAGTGACCGGGCTGAGCAAGAGCCCGTGACATCATGAAGACGCTGATTCATTGGTTGACGGCTTCCGCATCGCGGAAGGAATGGTGGTGGGAGACGCTGGCAACGGCGCTGCTGGCGGGGTTGGGCGGGTGGCTGTTGCCCACGGTGGCGGCGTGGGTGGTGTCGGCGCTGCTGCTGGCTCTGTGGGTGCTGCTGAGCTGCCGCCGCCTGCGCAGCACGGGCAATCGGGCGGAGGTGTTCGTGTTTAGCGTGGCCTTGCTGGTGGCGGTGCCTGCCTTTGCGCTGTCGCTGGGGATGCCGGCGCTCTCGCTGGCGGTGCCGATGGCCATGTTGGGCATTGTGCCGCTGAGCTATATGATTATGTGCGGCTGTCTGCCGTCGGTGGAGAAGCAGGGGGGGAAGGAGTGATGATGGAGATTGTCAGCAATCCGACCTTTGTGCTCTTCGCGGTGCTGGCGCTGGGCATGGCGCTGGGGCGCATCAGTGTCGGCGGGGTGTCGCTGGGCAGTTCGGGGGTGTTGTTTGTGGCGCTGCTGGCGGGGCACTTGGGGCTGCGGGTGCCGGACGGGGTGACGGGCATCGGCACGGCGCTCTTCGTGTACTGCGTGGGGCTGGGGGTGGGCAACCGCTTCTTTGCCTCCCTGCGCAGCCAGGGGAGCCGGCTGGTGCTGCTGGCGCTGCCGGTGGTGGGCACGGCCTGGCTGCTGTGCCGCGCGGGCTGCAGCCTGCTGGGCATTGACCCCGCCGTGGGGGCGGGCATCTTTGCGGGCGCCTGCACCAGCACCCCGGGGCTCGCGGCGGCCATGGAGGCGCTGCAGGGCTCGGGGGGCAACACGGCGGGGCTGAACATCGGCTACGGCGTGGCCTACCCGATGGGGGTGGTGGGCGTGGTGCTCTTTGTGCAGTTGCTGCCGCGCCTGCTGCACCGCAGCCTCGACGGCGCGCCCGAGAGCTCCGGCGAGGATCCGGAGCAGATTATCACCGGCCTGGTGCGGGTGTGCCACCCGCAGCTCATGGGGCGGGGCGTGGTGGAGTTCATGGAGTCGGGGGTGATGGGCTGCCGCATCACGCGGGTGCTGCGCGAGGGGCGCCTGGTGCCGGTGACGGCGGAGGATGTGCTGACACCGCAGACGGAGCTGCTGCTGGTCGGCACGCGCGAGCAGATGCGGCGCGATGTGACGCTGCTGGGCGAGGCGGCCTCCGAGCCGCTACCCCGCAGCGCCGATGAGCGCGCGGAGGTGATTCTGCTGGAGCCCGAGCTGAGCAATCGCACCCTGCGCGCGCTCGACACACCGGGGCACGACGGCGTCATCGTCTCGCGCATCACGCGCCTGGGGCACACCTTCATCCCCACGGCAGACACGGAGCTCATCCGCAACGATGTGCTGACGGTGGTGGGCGAGCCGGAGGCCATCGCGCGCTTTCGGCAGCGCTGCCGCCACCGCAGCAGCGCCATCGGCATGGCGGACATCCTCTCGCTGACAGCGGGCGTGGCGCTGGGCATCTGGGTGGGCAGCATCTCGCTGGGCGGCGGGCCGAACAGCGAGGGCTTTTCGCTGGGCATGGCGGGCGGACCGCTGGTCGTGGCGCTGGTGCTGGGGCATTTCGGTCATCTGGGACCCATCGCGGGCTACATGCCGCGCGCCTCGCGCATGCTGCTGCTGGAGCTGGCGCTCATGCTCTTCCTGGCGGGGGCGGGCGTGTCCGGCGGCGCCTCGCTGGTGGAGACGCTGCGGGCGCAGGGGCTGCCCATGCTGTTGCTCGGCGCGCTGACCACGCTCGCCCCCCTGCCCGTGGGCTACTGGGTGGCGCGTCGCTGGTTGGGGCTCTCGCTGCCCGAGGCTTTGGGCGGCATCTGCGGCAGCATGACCTCCACCCCCGCGCTGGGAGCCATCACGGCCAAGACGGAGCACCAAAGCCCCGTCATCGCCTACGCCACGGCCTACCCCGCCGCCCTCATCCTCATGACCCTGCTCGCCAAGCTCTTCGTCAGCATCGCATAAGCTGAGATTATGGGGATGTGTATATTATTTGTATTTCCTATCGTCGTTAAAGCTGCTAGAATATCCGGCAAGTCGATATGAGTTTGAACATCAACACACTGACCTTGCAAAAAATGCGCTACCTGGTGACGGTGGCGGAGAAGGGCTCGATTACGGGGGCGGCGGGGGAGCTGTTCGTGTCGCAGCCCGGGCTGACCAAGACCATCCACGAGGTGGAGGACGAGGTGGGCATTCGCATCTTCGAGCGCTCGAGCAAGGGCATCACCGTCACGAAGAAAGGCGAGGAATTCCTGGCCTATGTGCGCCAGGTGCTGGATCAGGTCGACCTGCTGCAGGAGCACTTCATGCAGCAGGGGCGGCACAAGCGCCTCTTCTGCATCTCCTCGCAGCACTACGGCTTTGCCGTGCGTGCCTTTGCGGATCTCGTGCGGGAGTACGCCGACGACCGCTACGACTTTTCCTTCCGCGAGACGGCGACCTACGAAATTGTTGAGGATGTGGCGGAGATGAAGAGCGCGCTGGGCATTCTCTACCTCAACGACTACAACGAGACCGTGCTGCGCCGCCTCTTCAAGGAGCGCAACTGCGTGTTCGAGGAGGTGTGCGTCACGGTGCCGCACGCGCTGCTGAGCCGCCGGCATCCCCTGGCGCAGCGCGAGAGCCTGCTGCCGGAGGAGCTGGCGCCCTACCCCTACCTCTGCTACGAGCAGGGCACGCACAACTCCCTCTACCTGGCCGAGGAGATGTGCAGCAGCGTGGAGCCCTCGCGCACCATCCGCGTGCGCGACCGCGCCACCCTGTGCAACCTGCTGGCCGAGGTCAACGGCTACACGGTGAGCAGCGGGCGCATCGACCGCGAATTTCTGCACCCCGAGCTGCTCGCCATCCCCCTGCGCGGGCAGGGCAGCATCCACATCGGCTACATCACGCACCGCAACCGCCTGCCGGGGCCGCTGAGCCGTTTTTATCTGCAGGCGCTGCGGCGCTACACGAGCTCGGCGGAAGCGTGATGATGAAGGCCGTGCGCACCCCCGGGAGACTCTCGGCGGTGATGCGCCCGCCGTGCGCCTCCACCGCGTGCTTGGCGATGGAAAGCCCCAGCCCCGTGCCCTTGATTTTGCCCGTCTTGTCGGCGCGGAAGAAGCGGTTGAAGATGTAGGGCAGGGCATCGGCCTCGATACCCACGCCGTTGTCCTCCACCACCAGCCGCGCGCTGCCGTCGGGCTCACGCCGCCCGCGCACCAGCAGATGCAGCCCCGGCGCGGGGTTGTTCTTGAGCGCGTTTTCCATGAGGTTGAAAAACACCTGCGACCAGTAGAACTTGTCGCCGTGTAGGACAAAGGGGCGCGGGGTGAAATCCGTGTGCACGGCGGCGTCCTGCGCGCGCGCCATCGCCTCCAGCCGCAGCTGCACATCGTCGACCACTTGCGCGAGGTCGAAATCCGCCGCCTTGAGGTAGCTCTGGTCGGGGCTTTCGAGCCGCGAGACGGTCAGCATGTCCTCCACGAGGCGCACGATGCGGTCGGCGTGCTTCTTCATGAGGGTAAGCGAGCGCGTGCGCATGGCTTCATCGGCGGCGAGCGAGGGCTCTTCCAGCAGGTTTTCGAGGTAGCCGCGAATGATGGTGAGCGGCGTGCGCAGCTCGTGCGAGGCGTTAGCTACGAACTCGCGGCGGATGAGCTGGGCGCGCTGCATCTCGGTGATGTCGTGGAACACGATGCCGATGTGGCGGTCGACATTGCCCAGCGGGGTGGCTGTGGTGCGGTAGACATACTCGCGCCCGCGGCGGGTGAGGCGCAGGGTGCTCTCCACGCGCCGCCGCGCGGCCACGGCCTCCTCCACCACGCGGCGCAGCTCGCAGTCCGGCAGCGTGCGGATGAGGTTGACGCTGCTCTCGGGCTCGATGCCCAGCAGCTCGCCCGCAGCTCGGTTGCTCATCACGAGCCGCCCCGAGGGGCGCACCAACAGGAAGGGCACACCCAGCGCCTCCAAAAAGAGTGCCTTGTCGTTGCGCACATGCTTCTCGAGCTCCTCGCGCATCTCGCGCAGGTACTCCAGCTCGCGAATGTCCTCCCTCGCGCGTTCGCGCAGCGCGACCAAGCGGTAGTGCAGGTAGATAAGGGGGATGGCGGCGGAGAGCAGCATCAACCCGATGGTGATGTTCCAGGTAACCATGCGTCGGGCTCAGGGTAGCGCAGCGCGGGGGCAAAAGCAAGAGTGCAATGCGTGCGGCTCGACCTGCGCCCGGTGATTTTTACGCCACAAAGGGCGGGGCTGTGCTTCCTATGAACAAAGTTTGCCTTCTTTTTCGCTTGACTTGCCCTTGGCTTTTCGCTTTAATGCCCCCACGGCATCGCCGGCTTGGCGGAATGGTAGACGCGATCGACTCAAAATCGATTTCCCGCAAGGAGTGTAGGTTCGAGTCCTATAGCCGGTACTTAAAAAACATGAAAAAAGGGGCTCTTCGTCTATTTTTGTGGAGTGAAGCCGCGAGTACAACCTAACAAGAGCA
>JBJEVK010000015.1:0-7242 GCA_051884295.1 Akkermansia sp. | reverse complement strand
CAAGGTGTTCTGCAACGGCTTTTCGGTGTCGCATTTGATTTTGCAACTTACAAATTGCCGGGTATGCCCTAAAATGAGCTTGACGGCGAGCCGAGCGCCGCGCAGAATGGCAGGGTATGTCTGCTTCTCCGTTTTTCTTCACGCGCACTCTGCGCTGCGCCGCACTGGGAATTCTTTCCTCTTTTTGCCTGTCTGCCTGCCACGATTCGGAACAGAATACCACCCCGGAAGCCCCCCCCCAGCCTGACCCCGCCGCCGAGGAGGCCGCCAAGGCGGCAGAGGCTGCTGCACTCCGGGAGCAGGCTCGCGAGGATCTGTACCACGAAGCGCTGTATGTTTTGGCAGCCAAGACAAGCGATGCCGCCCTCTACCCCGCCCTCAACGCCGAGGTCAAGATTCTTTTGGAGAAGATGGAGACTTACTACAATGCGCTGGAGCAGGCCAACGATTCCGGCATCGAACGCGCCAACCTGTCGCAGCTCATTGCCAAAACCACTCTCGATTTGGGTGCCTTCGCCAAGGCGGAGGCGCTGTACAAGCGCGCCATGAACGATTATACCGCCCTGCCCGAGGAGTATCGGAGTTCGACGGAGGGAACGCGCGCCTGCAACGATTTGGAAAGCGGGCTCGGCTCCTGCCTGTTGGCGCAGAATAAGGCGAGCGATGCCTTGCCGCACTACGAGAAGGCGTTGGAGATAGCGCAGGCGGCCTACAATGCCTGCGCCCCCGCTGAAGCCCCGGAGGGCGGAGCGTCTGCGGAGGCACCTTCTCCCGAGCTGTCGCTCGCCGCTCGCGATTTACTCGATTCGCTGCGTTGCCTGGGCGACTGCCAGCGCTACGCCGATGATCCCGAGGAAGCGCGCAGCACCTACCTCAAGGGGCAGGAACTGGCGCAAAAGCTCAAGACGCTGACCCCGGAGATGGCTATTTCCTACGCTAAACTGCTCACGGCTTTGGGCAATCTCGACAATTCATACGGGCGCAGCAAGGAGGCCTATGCCGCGTGGGTGCTGGCCGCCCGTATCTGCCAACAGGTCAATGCCGCTAACCAGCGTTTGGATATCAAATTTGACACCAAGCGCTGCTTCGATGCGCTGCTGCCCGCCATCCAGGCTGTTCAGGCAAGCCTGCAGGCCAAGGAGCAGCCGCAGGAGCCGGCACTCGACAACAACGCCGTGACGGAACCGCTGAGCGGAGACCTGCCGCCCGCCGAAACACCCGCCGTGCAGGTCGCGCCGGAACCGGCTCCTGCTGCCAAACCCGCTCCTGCGCCCGCCAACAAATCGGCCAAAAAGACGCGCAAGCGCAAGTGATCCTCTCGTGGCGCAATTTCTCATCTCCGCCCTTGCGTTGCAGCGCAATGCGCGCCTTCTACGCGAGCTCGCCGATGCCTCCGGTGCGCGCGTGTTGGTCGCTCTCAAGGCTTTCGGCTCTCCTTCCGTCCTGCCCCTGCTGCGTCCCTATGCAGCGGGGTGCTGCGCCAGCGGGATTTGCGAGGCTCGTCTAGGAGCGCGCTACTTGGGCGGTCATGTGGCGGTTTATTCCCCGGCCTATCGGGAGGAGGAGCTGGCGGAGCTGTTGCAGTTTGCCCACCACATCGATTTTAACAGCCTGCCCCAGTGGCAGCGCTACCGCGAGCAGGTGCTGGCGCATCCGCGCGTGCGCAGTGGCGAGCTGCGCGCAGGGCTCCGAGTCAACCCCTGCCACTCAACCGGCCACACCCCCCTGTATGACCCCTGTATTCCGGGCTCTCGCTTGGGTGTACCGGCGGAGCAGCTCCGCGACCCAGCCCTGCTCGATGGACTCAGCGGCCTGCATCTCCACACGCTCTGCGAACAGGGAGCCGAGGACCTCATCGCCACCTTCCGAGCCTTTGAGCGGGAATGGGGTGCCCTGCTGGCTGCTCCTTCCATGCGCTATCTCAATCTCGGCGGCGGCCACTGGATCACCAAGCCGGGCTACAATCGCCGGGCTCTTGCGGAGCTGGTGCGCGACATTCGGCAGCGCTATGATGTGGAGGTCTTTTTGGAACCCGGCGAAGCATGGTTCATCCACACGGGGGTGTTGCGCACCCGAGTGCTCGATATTTTTGAATCACTGGGCTACCGCCATGCCATCGTCGACGCCAGCGCCGCCGCGCACATGCCCGATGTGCTGGAAATGCCCTACCGCCCCGAGCTCTTTCTGGCGCGTCCCGCAGACGGCGCCCGGACTCAGGATGCGGGTACTGCCCCCACCTACCCCGCTGTTCAGCTGCCGGGCGTGCTCTATGAGCAGGGCGCCGAACCGGGGCAGAAGGAGCACAGCTACCGCATCGGGGCGCCCACCTGCCTAGCTGGCGATGTGATGGGGGATTATTCCTTTGATACGGAACTGCGCGTAGGCGATGAGCTTGTGTTCGACGACATGACCCACTACACGCTCGTCAAGACAACGCATTTCAACGGCGTGCCGCACCCGGACATTGCCCTGCTGCGGGCAGACGGTCGCATCGACACCACCCGCCGATTCGGCTACGAGGATTTTGAATCCCGTTTGGGCTGATGGCGGCACGATGCGGACACATTGATTTTCAGTCCCCTAGGAACCTGTCAGCAAAAAAATCAATTTTCTTCATCAATTTAGCTTGACTTCAACATCACGTTCCTGTACAATGTGCGCACCGCAACGGCGGTTCTCTGAGAGAGTGAAAGCCCAATGAGGGTGCGAGCCCGTCAAGGGTGAGACTCCGATCAGGAAGCGCGTGCGGCAGCAATCAAGCGCCCATAGCTCAATTGGATAGAGCATCTGACTACGGATCAGAAGGTTTGAGGTTCGAATCCTCATGGGCGTATCCGCCGAAAGGTCAAGATTCGGAGAACCGGTTTCCGCTTGTGAAATCGGTTTTTTGGTCTCCTGACTGCTCGGGGAGGACATGGGGGCGTCCCGGTTTCGACTGAATACTCGAGGCGTCGGCTGCATGTGGTGGTTGAACGGCTGGCCACCTTAAAAGCCGCTCAAAACATTAAGTGCCTATTCTCAAAACGAATACGCCATGGCTGCGTAAGATACGCGCCGAAGCCGCGGGCTGATACCTGCTAAGCCCCCCGCTTAACACTCAGCAGGCTGGTGCCGTGCGGGGGAACCGCGCGCGGCACGACATCCACAGGTTTCTGGCTTGGTGCGAGGCTGACGCATTGCGGAGCACCGGCGAGAGCAGCAAAATGCGTCTGAACATGGAGATGCTTGCGTCAACAGTGTCCAGGACAGGGGTTCGATTCCCCTCGCCTCCACTCAAAACACCTCGCAAGAGGGCTGCGGATGAACACCCCCGCAGCCCTTTTGTTTTCGGGAATTGGGCTGCATGGTGCCGCAAACCGAAACATAGATAAGGCACCCCTGCCCGTTTGTACCGGCGCTGTCGCACCACAGCCTCAAGGACAGGCGATGAGACGGAAAAAGGCTTGAGCACTTCAAAATGAGCTTGTCGGCGCGCTCCGGATGGGATAGACTGGGAGAATGCAAGAGCATGATTTTTCTCTCGAATGGAAGCGACTGGCCGATTTGCCCGATGCGGAAGGCTTTGCCGGCATGTATGCCGGTGTCAGCAACGGGGCGCTGCTGGTGTGCGGCGGTGCCAATTTCCCTGAGAAACCGCTGTGGGAGGGCGGTGCCAAGCGCTGGACCGACCGCGTGTTTGTCATGGAGCCCGGCGGCATCGGCTGGCAGGATGCGGCGCCGCTGCCCAAACCGCTGGGTTACGGGGCTACCGCCTCGCTGCCGCAGGGGGTCATGCTGATCGGTGGCTGCAACGCAGGTGGTGCCGTAGCCGATTGCTGGCTGCTGAATTATGCGAAGGGCGCGGTGAGCTGCCGCGCGCTGGCGCCGCTGCCCGTCACGCTGACGGGGCATGCCGCCGTGGTCATGGGCGGCAAGGTCTATGTGCAGGGCGGCAGTTTAGCCGTCGGCGAACAGGATGCGGAGAGCCGCATGTGGATTTACGATCCCGACGCGAACAGCTGGAGCGAGGGCGAACCGCTGCCCGCGCGCGGACGCTTCCTGCACCAGATGTCCGTCATCGGTCACACCGTCTATGTGTTGGGCGGAATCGGCCTGAAGCCCGGCGCCAATGGGCGCGCTGAGCGCGAGATGCTGACCGAGGCCTGGAGCTACAACGCCTCGGGCGGCTGGCGTCGCCTGGCGCACCTGCCGCGTTTCTGCGGCGCAGCGCCCACCCCCGCCCCTGTTCTTTCGGGTCGCATTTTCCTCTTGGGCGGCGATGATGCTTCGGTGCGCGGGTTCACGCCGGCCAATCACCCCGGTTTCCACAATGCGAGCCTGTGCTACAGCCCCGCCGCCGATGCGTGGAGCGAAGCCGGCGAGGTGGCGGCAGCGCGCGCGGTGCTGCCCTGCGCCATCTGGAACGGCTTGGCCGTCATTGTCAATGGTGAACAGCGACCCGGCAAGCGCTCCCCGCAGGTTTGGGGGCTGCGCCTGCACTGAGTCTTTTCCTCTCCTTCTTGCACATGAACAGTCTATACCAAAAAATTCTTCCACATCTGGCGGTCGCCTGTGCGCTGGTGGCCGGGGCGCAGGCGGCTCCCCCGGCGATGGAGTGCCTCGCCGAGGGACAGTGCCCCCGCATCTCGGACAATCTGGGGCGCGCGGGCATGGCAGCCGTTGCCTTGAACGGCGCGCACGGCACGCCGCAGCTGTTGATGCTGGGCGGCGCCAATTTCCCGAACGCCAAACGCAGCGCCACGGGCTTTTTCCAAACCGGAGCCAAGGTGTTCTACGACAGCGTGGAGGTGCTGAGTCCCTCGCTGGGGGCCTCGCTGCCGCTGGGCAAGCTGCCCTACCCCGTGGGCTATGCCGCCTATGCGCCGACGGATCGCGGCATGCTGCTGGCGGGTGGCTGCAATACCGACGGACACCTGCGCGACACGCTCTTGCTGCGCTGCGAGTCAGGCGGTGTGACGGTCACGCCGCAAGCACCGCTGCCCATCCCCCTGGCCTACCCGGCCTTTGCCGAGCTGGACGGCAAGCTCTACATCTTCGGCGGTCAGGAGAGCCCCGACGCCACCACGGCACTCAGGCGTTGCTTTGTGTGGGAATCGGGCGCGTGGCGCGAGCTGGCTCCCATGCCGGGCGAGGGGCGCATGCTGGCGGCGGCCGGTGTCATCGACGGTCGCATCTATGTCGCCGGCGGCTGCAGCCTGCACCCCGATGCCGAGGGCAAGGCCGAGCGCAGCTACCTCAACAGCGTGCTGGTGTATGACCCGGCAAGCGATACGTGGAGCGAGGCGCCGTCCATGCCCGAGACGCTGGTAGCTCCCGCCTCTCCCCTGCCTGTTTGGCGCGGTCGGCTGCTCGTCATCGGCGGCGATCCCGGCAACTACTACCGCGCCAAGCTGGCCGGGCAGGAACCCCCACAGCATCCGGGGCAGAACCGCCGGGTCTACGCCTTTGACCCGGCCGATGGCAGCTGGACGCCCCTCGGCGACAACTGCGTGGGCATTGCGACCGCACCCGCCGTGGGCGTGGGCAACACTGTCTACACCATCTCCGGCGAAACTCGTCCCGCCGTGCGCACTCCCGTCATCGGCACCCTGCGCCTGAGCGAATTCTCATCCTCAACCTCCATTCCCCCCACACGCTGACTATGCTTACCTCCATCCTGACATACCTACTTACCTCCATCCTGACACCCCTCGGAGAGGCTTTTTGTTCCTGCCTCCACGGCATCGCCTCGCTGGCCGAGGCCACGCCCTGGGCCTCGATTGCCCTGCTGATTCTCGGCCTTGTCATCGGTCTGCGCCGCGGGCTGCGCAACAAGGCGCCGAGCGGCGACCCGCCCGCCGGGGGACCCGGCAAATGGGCGTGGATTGCCGTCGCCGTGCTTTGGGTCGTCGTCATGCTCAACTACTTTGACCGCCAGCTGCTCGCCGTGCTCAACACGAGCATCACGGCCGGCGAGGGCGGCATTGCCATGACCCAGGCGCAGTTCGGCACCGTCACCTCTGCCTTCCTCATCATCTACGCCGCGCTCAGTCCCGTGGGCGGCTACCTGGCCGACCGCTTCAGCCGCAGCTTCATCATTCTCTGCTCGCTGATTGTGTGGTCCTTCGTCACCTGGATGACGGGCAAGGCCGAGAGCTACGAGGAGCTGATTCTGTGGCGCGGCGCCATGGGCATCAGCGAGGCATTCTACATCCCCGCTGCGCTGGCGCTCATCTCGGACTACCACCGCGGCGGCACGCGCTCCATGGCCACGGGGCTGCACATGAGCGGCATCTACGCCGGGCAGATGCTCGCGGGCTGCGGCGCACTGATGGCGGGCGACCCCTGCCAACTGGGCTGGCGGCTGACCTTTGAGACCTTCGGCTTTGTCGGTGTGCTCTACGCGCTGATTGTCATTCTCTTCCTGCGCGACCCGAAGGGTGCCGATGCTCCCGCGGCTGCCAAGGAGACCGCCGCCGCCCCGGCTGCGGGTGATTTCTCCTTCGGCGAGATGCTGCGCAGCCTGTTTACGGGGCGCGCCATGGCCATGCTGCTGGTCATGTATGCCTGCGCGGGCTTTGCCAACTGGTTCCTCATGGGCTGGTATCCGCGCCTGTTGCAGGATATGTTCGGCATCTCCGAATCGCAGGCCGGCCCCACCGCCACCTTCTGGATCAACATCGCCAAGTACATTGCCGTGCTGGTGGCTGCCGTGGTCGCCGACCGCTGGTACCTGCGCAACCGCAATGCGCGCGCCTATGTGCCGGGTATCTGCTTCTGCGTGGCGGGACCCTGCGTCATTGTCGCCATGCTGCCCGCCCTCGGGTTCCCCATCGCGCTGGGACTCGCGCTGACGGTGGCGCTCGTCTCCATGCAGGGGGTGGCGCAGGGCTCGCTGGATGCCACGCTCATGCCCGTGCTGCGCTCGATGATTGACGAGCGCTTCTCCGCCACAGGCTACGGCCTGCTCAACCTTACTTCGGTGGCGGCGGGTGCGCTCATCAGCTGGGGCGGCGGTGCGCTCAAGGACATGAATGTCAACCTCGGCGTGCCGCTGAGCATCGCCGGGCTGCTCATGGTCGTCTGCGGTCTCTTCTTCTTCTTCCTGCCCAAGAAGAGCTGCTAAGCACGCCTTTTTCCTCCTTTCAGCTGCCGCACGGTGGTTTCTCCCCGTGCGGCAGCTTTGTTTTGCGGCGATAAAATCGCTTTTTTCGGGTCAACACCAATTTTTGTGGTTTACGAAAAAAGTTCATCTGTGGCCAC
>JBJEVK010000014.1:0-7426 GCA_051884295.1 Akkermansia sp. | reverse complement strand
GCCTAAAATGAAGTTGTTTTCGCTTTGTCGCATTTAGTCTTGCAATTCAGCGCCTTCCGGCGGGTTTTCGCCGCGCGGGCGGCGCTGTTTGAAAAACCGCTCGGCCACCAGGCAGATGTTGTAGGCTGCGGTATTGGCATCCATGCGCGAGGAATCCATCTGCAGGTGCGCGGTCTCAGCGTAGAAGGGATATCGCCGGCGCAGCAGATCGGCCAGCACGGCGGCGCGATCCGCATTCTGCAGCAGGGGGCGGTTGCTGCCGTGCGCCGTGCGCGCCAACAGGGTGCCCACCCCCACATTGAGCCACACCACAAAGCCCAGGCGGTGCAGCAGCTCGCGGTTTTCCCTGCGGATGACAATGCCGCCGCCGGTGGAGATGATGGGGGGCGGCGCGGGATGCCGCCCCTCGATGTAGCGCAGCAGCGCCGTTTCAAGCATGCGGAAGTGCGCCTCGCCCCGCTCGGCAAAGATGTCGGGGATGCTCTTGCCCACCTGCTCCTCGATGACGGCATCCGTGTCGAGCAGGGGCATGCCCGTGCGCATGCTCAACGCCTTGCCCACGGTACTTTTGCCGCACCCCATCAACCCGATGAGGATGATGGGGTGCCCCTTGGTATCCAACGGATGCATCGGCACCATGGCGGCGGGAGGGGGCGGAGCTTCAGCAATCAGCCCCGCGCAGCGAGGCGGGCTCCACCGTGCCGCTGAAGACGATGCGAGCCGGCCCCGTGAGGGTCACATCGGCGAAATCGCTCTCGCCCACACGCCGGAAGCCGACCTTGAGCGTGTCGCCGCCCGCCACATCCAGCGCGATGGGCGAGGGAGCCCCCGTCAGCAGCGCGTGCAGCAGGGCGGTCGCCGTCATGCCCGTGCCGCAGGCCAGTGTCTCGTCCTCCACACCGCGCTCATAGGTGCGCAGGCGCAGGTGCTGCGGCTCCAGTACGGTGGCAAAATTGGCGTTGGTGCCCGCGGGGGCAAAGGCGGCGTGGTAGCGCAGATGCGCGCCCATTTTGCGAATGTCGATGTCCGCCACCGAGGGCAGGTAGGCCACGGCATGCGGCACGCCTGTGTTGAGGAAATGCACCGGGGCGGGCACGACCTCATCCCCGGGCAGGGCGTTGAGTTTCAAATCCTTGGGTGTCGTCAGCTGCACCGTGACGGTGGCATCGGCATTGACCACGCCTTTCACAATTCCCGCCATGGTCTCGAAGTTCACTTCCTTCATGCCGCCGGGGGTGAGAAAATCGACGAATGCGGTGAAGCAGCGCGCGCCGTTGCCGCACATCTCGGCCTCGCCGCCGTCGCTGTTGTAGTAGCGCATGCGCACATCGCCGCTGCCCTGCGCGGGCTCCACGGCGATGAGACCGTCGCCGCCGATGCCGAAGCGGCGGTCGCAGAGGGCGGCAATGGTGTCGTGCGTCAGCACCGCGCTCAGGGAGAGGTCGCGATTATCCACCATCACGAAATCGTTGCCGGCTCCCGTCATCTTGTAGAAGTGAAGTGTCATATCGCCGCCCATTCTAACGCAGCCCCCTGCCCCGCGCAAGAGCCGAGTGTGCCCGCGCCCGCATTTTTGCGCGGTGGCGATGGCGCAGAACGCTCTTGCCTGCGCGCGGGAGCGGGGCTATACTCGGCGCATGGCCAATGTCTCCCTTTCGCTGGGTTCGCAATCGTACAATGTGCATGTCGCCAACGGGTCGCTGGATTCCGTGGGCTTCCTGGTGTCGCGCACGCGCCTGACGGGGCGGGCAGCGCTCATCACCGACTCGCACGTCTGCGGGCTCTACGCCGACCGCGTGCGGCGCAGCCTGGAGGATGCCGGCTACGAGGTCACACTCCATGTCTTTGAGGAGGGCGAGGCTCAAAAACACCTCCGCACCGTCGAAACGCTGGTCAACGAGATGGTGGCTGCCGGGCACGACCGCAGCAGCTTTGTCGTGGCGCTGGGCGGCGGCGTGGTTGGCGACATGGCGGGCTTCATTGCCTCCGTCTACTACCGCGGCATTCCCTTTGTGCAGATTCCCACCACGGTGATGGCGCAGGTGGACAGCTCCGTGGGCGGCAAAACCGCCGTGGACATCGCCGTCGGGAAAAATTTGGTCGGGGCGTTCCACCAACCGCGCCTTGTGGTGGCCGATCCCACCACCCTGAGCACCCTCTCCCCCCGCGTTATCCGCGAGGGCATGGCCGAGATGGTCAAGCACGCCGCCATCCGCAAGCCCGCCATGCTCGGCGAGCTGCGCGCGCTGGCCGACGAGATTGACCTGGGCTTCACCCTCGCCACCATCAACCGCCTGCCCCAAATCATCGCCGACAACATCGCCATCAAGGCGCGCGTGGTCGAGGCCGATGAGCGCGAGACCAAAGGCGTGCGCGCCTACCTGAACTTCGGGCACACCCTCGGCCACGGCATCGAGGCCTCCGTCCCTTACGGCAGCTTGCTGCACGGCGAGGTGGTCAGCCTGGGCATGCGCGGGGCGCTGTACCTCTCGCGCAAGCACTGCGGGCTCTCCGCCGCCGCCGAACGCGAGGTGCTCGACACGCTCAAGGCGCTGGAGCTGCCGCTCACCCTGCCCGAGGGGGTGCAGTCCGCCGATGTGCTGGCGCGCGCGCAGAGCGACAAGAAGTTCCGCAACGGGCAAATTCGCTTCGTGCTGCTGAGCGACCTGGGCAACCCCGTGCTGAGCGATGCCGTGACGCAGGAGGATCTGCGCGAAGCCACCGCCCTGCTGCGCACCTCTTATTGATTCCTTTCATCCACCACTCCCATGACTGACCCCCGCACCATCCAACTGGCTCATTCCCTCATCACCCACTCCTGCCGCGTGCAGCCGGGCGAGCATGTGCTGCTCGAGCTCATCGACGCCCCCGATGAAATCGCCGTGGCGCTCATCCGCGCCGTGCGCGAAGCCGGCGGCTGCCCGCACGTCACCCTGCGGCACTCGCGCGTGACCGCCGAGATGTTCGCCGGAGCCACCGATGTCCAGTACAGCTCCATCGCCGCACTGGAGCTGGCCGAAATGCAGCAGATGGACGCCTACATCGCCATCCGCGGCGCCGCGAACAGTTTTGAGAACTCGGCCGTGCCCGCCGCGCAGATGGCGTTGGCGCAGAAACACCTCTCCCCCGTCCACCGCCATCGCGTGAGCCGCACCAAATGGTGCGTGCTGCGCTGGCCGACCCCGAGCATGGCGCAGGGAGCCGGCATGAGCACCGAGGCCTTCGAGGACTTCTACTTCCGCTGCTGTCTGGCGGACTACAACAAGCTGCGCCGCAGCATGGACAAGCTCGCCGCGCGCATGATGCGCACCGACCGCGTGGACATCGTGGGCAACGGTACCGACCTGCACTTCTCCATCAAGGGCATGCCCGCCATCCCCTGCGCGGGTGAGCTGAACATCCCCGACGGCGAGGTGTTCACCGCGCCCCTGCGCGAGAGCGTCAACGGCACCGTTTTCTACACCGCGCCCACCGTGTTCCAAGGCATCCCCTTCGACGGCATCCGCCTCACGTTCAAGGACGGACGCATTGTCGAAGCGCACTGCAACGGGCGCGACGAGGCGCTCAACAAAATTCTCGACACCGACGAGGGCGCGCGCTACATCGGCGAGTTTGCGCTGGGGGTCAACCCCTTCATCCTCGAACCCATGCGCGACATCCTCTTCGATGAGAAGATTGCCGGCTCCTTCCACTTCACCCCCGGCCAGGCCTACGAGAACTGCGACAACGGCAACCGCTCGCAGGTGCACTGGGATTTGGTGAACATCCAACGCGCGGACTACGGCGGCGGCGAAATCTACTTCGACGGCGAGCTCATCCGCAAGGACGGCCTCTTCCTCGACCCCGAGCTGGCCGACCTCAACCCCGCCCAAGCCTGATCCGACCATGAAAGACCCCCGATTCTCCCGCCTGGCCGAGCAAATCTGCGGCTACTGTGTGCGTGTGCAGACCGGCGAGCATGTCAACCTGCGCTGTGCGGACATTCCCGATGCCATGGTGGTGGAGCTCATCCGCGCCGTGCGCGCGCGGGGCGGCTACCCGCATGTCGACCTGTCGCACGCGCTTGTGAGCCGCGAGCTGAGCCGCGATGCCGCCCCCGAGCAGTGGGCGCTGGACGGCCGCTACCGCATGCAGCGCGCCGAGGATATGCAGGTGCATATCTGCCTGTACGGCGATCACAACAGCTTCGAGACATCCGATGTCCCCGCCGAGAGCATGAGCATCGTCAGCAAGGCGCTCTCCCCCGTCAGCAACTTCACCTGCAACAAGCGGCGCTGGACGGTGCTGGCCTGGCCGACCCCGAGCATGGCGCAGGCCGCCGGCATGAGCACCGAAGCCTTCGAGGATTTCTACTTCCGCTGCTGCTTGGCGGACTACGGCAAGCTGGCGCGCGCCATGAAGAAGTTGCAGGCGCGCATGGAAGCGACGGATGCCGTCCGCATCGTGGGTCCGGGCACCGACCTGAGCTTCTCCATCAAGGGCATGCGCGCCATTCCCTGCGCGGGCGAGTGCAATGTACCCGACGGCGAGGTCTACACCGCCCCCCTGCGCGAGAGCGTCAACGGCACGCTGGCCTACAACGCTCCGAGTATCTACCACGGCATTCCCTTTGACGGGGTGCGCTTCCGCTTTGAGAACGGTCGCATTGTCGAGGCGCACTGCAACGGGCGCGACGAAGCGCTCAACAAGATTCTCGACACCGATGAGGGCGCGCGCTACATCGGCGAGTTTGCCCTGGGGGTCAACCCCTATGTGCTGGAGCCCATGCGCGACATCCTCTTCGACGAGAAGATTGCCGGCTCCTTCCACTTCACCCCCGGGCAGTGCTACGACGAAGCGCCCAACGGCAACAGCTCCGACATCCACTGGGATTTAGTCTGTATCCAGCGCGCGGACTACGGCGGCGGCGAAATCTACTTCGATGGCGAGCTCATCCGCAAGGACGGCCTCTTCCTCGACCCCGAGCTGGCCGATCTCAACCCCGCCGACTGATGTTCCGACGCATGCGCAGGTGGGTTGCCATTCTCTTCCTGGCCCTGCAGCTGCTTCTGCTCGCGCTGCTGCAGTGGGGCTATCGGACAGCCGAGCAGCTGCAGGTCGTGCACGGCACCCTGCCTGCCGAGGCGCTGCCCGGAGCGGGTCCGCTGCGCATCGCGCTCATCACCGATGTGCACAACCGCATCGACCTGCTGGAGCAAGCCGTCGAGCTCACGGCGCGCGAGCAGCCCGACCTCATCATCTTCGGCGGCGACTTTGTGTACATCGCCGAGCGCTTCAGCCGCACCCGCGCCGCCATTCTGCAACTCCGGCGCCTGGCGGACATTGCCCCGACCTACGCCATCTACGGCAACCAGGATTATGAGATGCAGCCCGCTTTCGAGCGCGTGTTCGCGGCAGCGGGCATCCCCATCCTGCGCAATCAGGGGCTCGATTGGCGCTGCCCGAACGGCAGCACCCTGCGCATCGTCGGGCTGGGCGACTGGAACGAGGGAGACGAGCGCCCCGGCGCCTGCCTGCCGCCCGGCGGCGATACCGCGCCGCGTCCGCCCCTGCTGCTGCTCTCCCACGATCCCGAGAGCCGCCATCTGCTGCGCGACTACGGCTGGGATCTCATGCTCTGCGGACACACGCACGGCGGGCAGATTGCCAACCCCTTCACGGGGCGCGGCATCTCCTTCCGCAGCGACATGCCCGAGGGGCACTACCGCTTTGACAGCGGGCGGCACATCTACGTCTCGCGCGGGGTGGGCACTTCCTTCCGCATGCGCTTCTTCTGCCCGCCCGAAATCAACATCATCGACATCGCCGGGGAGTAAGCCCGCTGCCCCGGGGGATCAGTCATTGATAACGTCGATTAACTCGCGCAGGCGGGCGTACAGCCCGCGCTTGAAGGTGGCGCGCAGGCGCGGCAAACCCGCCAGCTTCGGCTCCGGGTCCTTCGGGTCATCCGGAAGCTGCACCAAATCCCCCTTGGGCAGCACATCGGCGTAGTCCGTGCGTATCCACTGCAGATTATCCTCCGACACGGGCTCCATCACGCGGATGAAAATCTGCTCGCCGTCGAAGTAGTAGGAATGGAAGCGGCGGTAAAAATGCTCGATGCAGGCGTAGGCATCCTCCGCCGTCTTGCTGACATAAATCAGGCGCATATCCTCGGGAGCAATGAGCCCCGCCTCCAGCAACTCTTTCTCGATGAAGCGCTCCCAGCGCGCCCAGAAGGTCTCGCCCGTAGGGTCGAGCAGCACAATGGGGAAGATGGTGCTCTTGCCCGTCTGCATCAGCGTGATGGTCTCGAAAATCTCATCCATCGTGCCGAAACCGCCGGGGAATGCGACCAGCGCATCCGTCTGCTTGAGGAAGTTGAGCTTGCGGGTGAAAAAGTAATAAAAATTCATCATCTTGTCGCTCTCGGCGACCACATGATTGGGGTGCTGCTCGTAGGGCAGCGTGATGTTGAGCCCGAAGGAGCAATGCTCCGTAGCGCCCTCGTTGCAGGCCTGCATGATGCCCGGCCCGCCCCCCGTCACGACCATGTAGCCGTGCGCTGCCGCCAAGCGGGCGAATTCATGGGCAATCTTGTAGCTGGGCTCGTCCTCCTTGATGCGCGCCGAGCCGAAACAGGTAATTTTGCGCACATTGCGGTAGGGCAGGAACATGCGGTCGGCGGCGAACATCTCCTTGAGCGACTGCGCCATGATCTGCAAGTCGTGCTCCTCCAGCGGGCTGCTCGCGGCATTCATCACCGTCGCGAGCAGGTGCAGCACCGTATCGGGATTGTGGTCGCCGCAAAAACGCCGCGAGAGGTCGTACAAATTGGCATCCAACACGGGATTACCCGTGCTGGGCGGAATGGTGGGCACGCCGTGGCTCTCGGCACGGCTGTTGATATCGCGTGCAGCCAGAATATCGGGCTTCTTCATAGTACCAATATAGCTCCCGAGCGGCGGAAAGTCACGCTCCTTTTTACCCGATGCACCTCAATCCTGCTGCGGACCGAGCGCCCGCACCCCTGCTCCACGCAGCCGTGCAGCCCGCACCGGAGCAGTGTCGATGGGGAGGACACGGTCTGAGCGCAGGTCTCAGCCCAGGAACCACTTGCCGGGCAGCAGGCGACGCAGCAGCGCCACCACGCCCCAAGTGACGCCACAGGCCAAGAGTGCCGAGAGCGGCACCACCCAAGCAATCGGCGTTCCCCAGGAACGCACCAGCCGGTGAGCGGGACCGACGAAGAAGTAGTTCATGACGACATGGTAGCACGGCCCTCACGCCCGGGTAAGCCCGCTCTCCGAGCGTCCGGCGGGTGACCCGGCGTAGACGATGCGCCCGCCCTCGGGGCCGCTGCCCGGGCCCAGCTCCACCACATAGTCCGCGCGCTCCTGAAAGGCGCTGTTGTGCTCGATGCACAGCAGGGTGTGCCCCTGCGCCC
>JBJEVK010000013.1:0-7464 GCA_051884295.1 Akkermansia sp. | reverse complement strand
ACAAGGTGTTCTGCAACGGCTTTTCGGTGTCGCATTTGATTTTGCAACTTACAGCGTGCAACAATTTTCAAAAAAAGGCTTGTCTTTCGCGGTTGCTTCTGCTACACTGCGCCGCGCGCCTCTTTTCGGGGGGGCGTTACCGCAGATACAAGGGCAGGTGTCTGAGTGGTCGAAAGAGCACGATTGGAAATCGTGTGTACGTCAAAAGCGTACCGAGGGTTCGAATCCCTCCCTGTCCGTTGAAAACAGCCGCAGGTTCCGGGTTGAGGGGCTTGCGGTTGTTGCTTTTGTGTGTGGGGGAGACAGGGCAGGCGCTGCGGCTGTTGTTGGGGTGGGGGACTGAGGTGATGTGGAGGGGTGGTTTTTTAAGAAACACAAAGTTACAGTCAATGATTCCTCGTTCTTCGGAAGGCGATGAGGGCGCTGATGGCGGTTCGCCCCCCGTCGCTTTGCCCGCTCTTGACGCGGGCGGGCGGCTGCGCTATGATACGCCGTGACCGTGAAAGAGTTACCTGTCCGCAGTCATGTGCGCGGGTTGTATACCCTCAGCCCGCTTTTCGTGTTCTTTTTGCTCTATGTCCTCGTTTCGGTGGCAGCGGGGGATTTTTATAAGATGCCCGTGACGGTGGCTTTTTTGGCGGCTTCGGTGTGGGCTTGCTGCATCAGCCGTCCCAAGCGGCTCGCCGGGCGTTTGGAGCGTTTTTCGCTGGGGGCGGCGCATCGCAACATCATGCTCATGGTGTGGATTTTTATTTTGGCGGGTGCTTTTGCGGCGGCGGCCAAGTCCATCGGCGCGGTGGAGGCGATGGTCAATCTTACGCTGGCGGTGCTGCCGCCGCAGATGCTGCCGGCGGGCATCTTCCTGGCGGCGTGCCTGATTTCGCTCTCCATCGGTACCTCGGTGGGCACGATTGTGGCGCTCATGCCGCTGGCGGCGGGCATGGCGGAGCGGGCGGGGCTGGCGCTGCCGCTCATGGCGGGGGTGGTGGTCGGCGGCGCGTTCTTCGGCGATAATCTTTCCTTCATCTCGGACACGACGGTGGCGGCTACCCGCACGCAGGGCTGCCGCATGCAGGACAAGTTTTTTGCTAATGTGCGCATGGTGCTGCCGGCGGCGCTGCTGGTCATGGGTTACTATGCCTTGCTGGGGCAGCAGGTGCAGGCCGCGCCGGAGCCCGCTGCCGTGCAGTGGGTGCGGGTGTTGCCCTACCTGCTGGTGCTGGGTGCGGCGGTGGCGGGTGTGGATGTTACGGCGGTGTTGGTGATGGGGATTGCTGCTACGGGACTGCTGGCGGCGGTGTCGCCCGAGCTGTCGGCCACGGATTGGCTCGGTGCCATGGGGCAGGGTATCGGCGGCATGGGCGAGCTGATTATTGTTACGCTGCTGGCGGGGGGCATGCTGGAGCTCATCCGCTACAACGGGGGGCTGAGCTACATCATCCGCCTGCTGACGGCGCGGGTGCGCGGGCGGCGCGGTGCCGAGCTCTGCATCGCGCTGCTGGCGGCACTGGCCAATGTGTGCACGGCCAACAACACGGTGGCGATCGTGACGGTGGGGCATCTGGCGCAGCGCATCGCCACGCGCTACGGCATCCCCGCGCCGCGCAGCGCCGGGCTGCTGGACACGGCTTCTTGCGTGGTGCAGGGGCTGCTGCCTTACGGCGCACAGCTGCTCATGGGCAGTGCGCTGGCGGGCATCAGCACCTTGCAAATCATCCCCTACCTCTACTACCCCGTGGTGATGGGGGGCTTTGTGCTGGGGAATATTGCCCTGTCACGTCGCGGCTGAGCCCGAGCGGCTCACGGCTTTTTGGGTTTGAGGGGGACGGCGTGCAGGGGCTCGGGCTTGGGCCCCGTGTACTTGGGGTTCATGGAGCCGATGGCGGCGTTGTCGATGGTGAAGGTGAAGGAGCCGCCCTCGGCCTTGTCTGCGGCATCGAGGATGTGGTCAAAGACGCAGACGGGACGGTTGCCCGGGGTTTCGGGCATGACAAAGATGCCGATGGCGAAGGAGGGGTGCGGCTGCCCCGCGACGGGGGTGATGTCGTAGCTGATGCTGTTCTGCCCGCGCCGCAGCCCGCCGGAGATGACATCGGCGCGGCGTTCGTCGGCAAAGCTGTGCGTGGAGATGCCGTTGATGCGCAGGTCGACGCTGCGCCCGGGGCAGTCGACAAAGACCTTGCCGATGAGCTCGGGGGCTTTGCAGGCCGCAGGTGCGGCGGGTACGCTCTCGTAGGGGCGGAAGCCGTCCTGCTCTTGCAATACACTCAAATCCTTGGCTTCGAGCCGCTTGAGCACCTTGGGCAGCTTGTCGAGGCGGAAGAAGTTGGCTTGGTCGAGTTTCCAGCTGCCGCGCTCGCAGACCAACTGCAGCACATAGGCGTTGGGCGCGGGAGACCCATCGCCCAGCTGCATGGTGCCCAGGTAGGTGCAGGCCATGGTTTGCCCCTGAGCTCCGGCCAAAGCGCCGACGAAGCGGAAGTTTTCCAGCGCGGGGGCAGGGGGTTGCTTGCGGAAGAGGTCACCGGGGAAGTTCTGCTTCTGCGAGACGATCATGTTGCGGATCTTGGTTTGGCGGGCGGTGGAGGTGCTGCTGCGCCACGAGCTTTCGTTGCCGCGCTGCATGCTCACTCGCCAGGTGTTGTACACGGTGTCGGCGATGCTTTTGGCCTTGTCCTGCACGGGCAGTTTGAAGGCGGGAGCCGCCTGCGCGGGCTGCGGTTGAGCGGCCGCGCAGCCAAGGGCAAGGGTGAGAAAAAGAGCGGGGGAAAAAAGCGTTCTCATGTCTGCCCGCAGCTTACTACGGGCTTGATTTTTCCGCAAGAAAATTGCATACTGAGCCCGCGTTTATGACGGCTTTCCCCCGCACCCCCCGCTCCGCCGAGGAGCTGCGCTATCGGCGCCTGCTGCGCCGCGCGCCCGCCGTGGTGTGGAAGCGCTTTGCCGATGGGCACGAGCTGCGCCTGCGGCTCTTTTTGCCGGCGGGGCACAGCACGGCGCATTTCGCCCCGGCGGTGCTGTTTTATTCGGGCGGCATGTGGGCGGTGGAGAACATGTCGGAGTTTGTGGCGTGGTCGGTGCATTTGGCGCACCGGGGCGTGGTGTGCCTCATCCCCGAGTACCGCACGCCCGATCGCTACGATGTGACGGCTGAGGAGATTCTCACCGACGGTCGCGATGCTTGGCGCTGGCTGCATCACAATGCCGCCGGGCTGGGCATTGACCGCGATCGCATCACGCTGGCGGGAGCGGACGCGGGCGGTCTCATGGCGCTGGTGGCGACCATGCAGCCCCTGCGGGAGCAGCGCCGCTGGTGGCGCCCCGGCAGCCGCGATGTGCCCCCCTTGCAGCCGGCGGCGGTGGCGATTTTCCGCGGGGTGGTGGACACGGAGGCACCCGAGGCGCGCGTGTTGCATGTGCCGGAGTCGGTGTCCGACCCCTCGGCGGTCAACCCCTGCGACCTGCTGCGCCGCTGCCTGCCGCCTCTCTTCTGCGCGCACGGCATGCTCGACCCCCTGCTGGACTACGAGATGCGCGAGTGGTTCTGCGAGGAGTGGCGATCGCTGGGCAATCACGCCGAATGGGTGCTCTGCCCGGAGGGCGACCACACCCTGACCGGTTTTGCGACGAATCCCGCCGTTTTCGAGCAGGTGCTGCTGGCGTGGCTCCATTTTATGGTGCGGGAGGGCATTTGGCCCGAGTCGCTGGCGGCGGGTGATGCCCTCATGGAGTGAAAGTGCGCGAAAAATCGCGATAATCGCCCGCGTTTCCTTGACTTTCGGGCGGTGTTTGCGTTATGCTTTCTGCTGATAGAATCCCCCTTTGTTATGTCATTCTTCGTTCAAAATGTAGAAATCGGCGGTCAGCAACCCTGTTTTCTTCTGGGACCCTGCACGCTGGAGTCCGAGGAGTTCGGTTGGGAGATGGCGCGCTCCATCAAGGAAATTTGCGACCGCATCGGCATTCCCTTCGTATTCAAGGCTTCCTACGACAAGGCCAACCGCACCAGCGTCAAGAGCTACCGCGGTTTGGGCATTCAGGAGGGCTGCCGCATCCTGTCCGAGATCGGGCGCGAGTTGCACATTCCCGTGGTGACGGATGTGCACACCGAGCAGCAGGCTGAGTACGCCGCGCAGTATGTGGATTTGCTGCAGATTCCCGCGTTCCTGAGCCGCCAGAGCGACCTGCTGGAGGCTTGTGCCAAGACGGGGCGGCCCGTCAATGTGAAGAAGGGGCAGTTCCTCGCCCCCTGGGACTGCAAGAACATTTGCGAGAAGATGCTGGCCTTCGGCTGCGACAAGTTCATGCTCTGCGAGCGCGGCACCAGCTTCGGCTACAACAACCTCGTGGTGGACATGCGCGGGCTGTACTGGATGAAGCAGTTCGGCTGCCCCGTGCTCTTCGACGCGACGCACTCGGTGCAGCGCCCCGGCGGTTTGGGCGGTGCGACGGGCGGCGACCGCGAGCTGGCTCCCGTGCTGGCCAATGCGGCGATGGCGGTCGGCATTGACGGCGTGTTCATGGAGGTGCACAAGGATCCTGACCACGCGACGAGCGACGGTCCCAACCAGGTGTACCTCAGCGATTTGGAGAACATCATCACCAATCTTCTGACCATCCGCAGCGCCTGCGAGCGGCTCTGCCCCATCCCCGTGCATTGATGCGTCCGCTGCTGCGAGTGCTGGCTGCCTGTTGGTTCGGCCTCCCCCTGTGGGCGGCGAGCGATGCCACGCAGAGCGCCGATGCCGTGGGCGCGGGGGAGTTCCCCGCGCTGCAACTGCTGCCCCCCGGCAGCGAAATCGAAGGTATCTCGCTGCCGCGCTACGAAAATCACCGCATTTCCGCGCTGCTGCAGGCGGAGCGCCTGTGCATTGTCTCGCGCCGCGCGGTGGAGCTGCGCGGTATTCGGGCGCTGATTTTTAATGCGGACGGCACGCGGACGGAAATCGATGCGCCCGTGGCTTCCTACGATTTCACGACGCTGCGGGGCAGTGCCGCCGACAGCATTCGCGTGCACAACCCGCGTTTTGAGGCGCGGGGCGGGCGCATTGACTACGACACGGTGAAGCGCCGGGGTATTTTGCTCGGTCCTGTGCGCACGACGATTTCGACGGGCGTGCCGACGGCGCCCGAACCCTGAGAAAATTCCCATGAAGCCCCGCCTGATGCTGCCCCTGTGTTGTTCGCTGTTGCTGCCTGCCGCGGCGGCCTTGCCCGAGTGGACGGAGCCGGCTCTCCGCGCGGCGCGTGAGCAAGCGGAGCGTTGGGAGCAGGCGGCGCGTGAGGTGACGGAGGAGTTCGCCCGCATGGAGATTCCCGAACCCGCCGAACGGGAAGACGCCGAGGCGCCGATGCCGGAGGTGCAGCCGGGGCAATCCTCAGTGGAGTGCGACGGCGCACTGCTTTTCGACGTGGAGGGGTCGCGGCTGGTGTACATCGGCAATGTGCGCCTGCGCGATGAGCGCCTGCAGATGCGTGCACGACACCGCCTGTTCGTGAATCTGCCGCCGCAGGATGGCGCCGCCGTGGGGCAGCAGGTGGCGCAGCGCGCCGAAAGTCCCCGGCAAGGTTTTACCGCTGCGGGCGCGGAGACTGCCGGGGAGCCGGACGCAACGCAGAGCCCGGCGACATCGCCCCGCGCCGCTCTGCCCGAGGGGGTGGAGCCTTTGGACTTGGTGACAACGGATGCCGAGGTGAATGTGGCGGAGAACCATATCCTGCTGTCTTCGCCTGCGGGGGGGCATGCCATTGAGCTGCATTCGGGCGCGAGCGGGCTGCTGCTGCTGCCCGGCGACGAGCGCCCGGCGCGTCTGTTGCTCGATGCGGAGGGCAATGTGGTGCTGGAGGGGGCGCAGATTCGGGGGAACTGGGTCGACGCACAGGGGCAGGCTACGGAGCTGAGCGGTTCGGGAACGGCCTACTACCGAGCGGATACGGGCGAGTTGCTCTTGCTCGGTCCGAGCCGCCTCATCCGCCCCGAGGGGACGGTGAGCGCGGAGCGCTGCCTGCTGGTGCAGCTCGACACGGAGCGCAGCCCCAAGCCGGGCTTCATGCAGCAGTTTGCCGCATTCCGCTGCCGGGGTGTGCTGGCGGTGCATGCCGAGGGGCAGGTGTATGCGACCATGGCGGCGCGCGGGGAGCTTCCCGCAGCCGAATGCCGCACGGAGGAGCTGGATTACGACGCTCGCAGCGGCTTGTGCCGCTTGTCGGGCGGCGAGGGTAGCCTAGTGCGCGGCGGCGACAGTCTGCGCGGTATCGAGCATGCCGAGCTGCGCCCCGACGGGAGCATCGTGCTGCGCGGGCGCGAGCTGAGCGGCAGCTACGAACGCCCCGATGAGACGGGCGGCACCCCCTTGCGCGGTACTTTCCGCACGAGCGGCGAGATTCGCTTTGAGCCGAACGAGGGCTGCTGGATGCTGCCGGAGGGGATTCGGGCTGAGGATGAGGCCGCCGAGCTCAGCTGCGCGGGTGAGCTGCGCCTGTACCTGCAGGCGGCGGCCTGCAAGCTGCCCGAGCTGCGTGGCTCGCAGCTCAACCTGAGTTTCCTGCGCTACCGCAGCCCGGCGCGGGCGGTGGCGCGCGGCGGGGTGACGGCCCGTCTCTACGAACGGGGCACCCGCAACCTGCGTGGCGAGTTGCAGGCCGAGGAGTTGGATGCCGACCTGCTGAGCAGCGCCGCCACTCTGCGCGGTGCGGTGCAGAGCCCCGTGACGGTCGCCTACGAGGGCAATCGGCTGGTGGTGACGCCTGCGGAGGATGCCCCGGCGAGCGTGGTGCTCACGTCTGAGGGCGATGCCACGCTGATCGGTGCTACCGTGGAGGCGCAGCTGTGCGATGAACGGGGCAGCATGACGGCCCGCTGCCTCGGCGGCATGCGCCTGCGCCGCGCCGATGCGACGCTGGAGACGGACGGTGCCGCAGAGTTCCGCTCCGAGCAGGGGGTGCTGACGACGCGCGGGGCTCTGCACGCGCTGCTGAGCATCGCTGAGCCTGCGGCGGAAGCGCCGCGCGGGGGCAGGGCTCTGCTGCCCGAGATGCCCTACACCGGGTTGCGCGAGATGAGCACCGCCGAGGGTGGCACCGTGCAAAGCACACAGGGTTCCCTGCGCTGCCGCGGTTTGATGCGCCTGAGCCTCAAGCCGGAGGGTGGGGAAGGGGCCGACCTGTTGCAAACGGCGGAGGCCAACGAGGCGGTGGTGCTGGCGACGCACGATGCCGAGGGGCAGCTCATCACCGCGGCGGGCGATCGGCTCAGCTACGATGGCGCTACGGGCGAAAAAGTGCTGACGGGGCGCAGCGTGACCCTGACGCGCGGCAGCAACACCCACACGGCGAGCGGTCCGGGCGCTGCCCTGCATCTGGATGCCGCCAACCATGCCCGCCTGAGCGGTGCGACGCATAAAACAAGTATCAACAACATCCACAAGCAGGTGGAGCAACAACAAAAGAAAGGACAATGAGCGA
>JBJEVK010000012.1:0-7505 GCA_051884295.1 Akkermansia sp. | reverse complement strand
GTGCCTAAAATGAAGTTGTTTTCGCTTTGTCGCATTTAGTCTTGCAATTCAGCCTATGTTCATTTTCAGTTGATTAGAGCACACTTTATTCTGTGTTGTGAATGGTAAACCTTTTAATCTCTTGAAAATCAATATAGAAAAAATTACAGCATTCACTATGCTATAATCGCCTTAGTTTCCGAACAGGTGGTTCGTTAGCTGCTTTGTTCAACGTTTTGCCCGCGATGCGGCGCGCGTGCCGATGCCCTGAGTTTGAAGTCTATTCACCCGGGGCTGGCGGATGCAGCTGATTTCGCAGCGGGCAGGATATCAATACCTGAGGCGATGAAGAAAATCATGCTAGTGTTCGGGACGCGTCCCGAAGGAATCAAGATGTGTCCGCTGGTGCAGGCGTTCCGGAGACTGCCGGGGCTTTTTGAAACATTTGTTTGTGTTACGGGGCAGCATCGGGAGATGTTGGATCAGGTGCTGCGTATTTTTGAGGTGAGCCCGGACTACGATATGGATATCATGAGGGCGGGGCAGGATTTGTACGATGTGACCGCGCGCGTCCTCGTCGGCATGAGAGATGTGTTGCGCCGGGTGCAGCCGGATGTGGTGTTGGTGCATGGAGATACGACCAGTTCAACAGCGGCGGCTATGGCGGCCTTTTACCAGCAGATTCCCGTTGGTCATGTCGAAGCAGGTCTTCGAACCCGCCATCTCTACAGTCCATGGCCTGAAGAGATGAATCGACAGTTGACGGCTCGTTTGGCGAGTTTTCATTTTGCGCCAACAGAGCTTGCCGCAGCGAATCTTAGGGAGGAAAAGGTGCAGGGTGATGTGTTGGTTGTAGGCAATACGGTCATTGATGCCTTACAGACTGTGTGCCGTCGATTGTCCGGGGACAATGCGCTGGCGGCAGAGCAGGCTGAGTTGTTACGGCAGGCGGGGTATGATATGGCGCGCCTCTGCGGGAAGAGACGTATGGTGCTTATTACGGGACATCGCCGTGAGAATTTCGGAAAGGGTTTTTTGAATATTGTGACGGCTATTCGCGATTTGGGGGAACGATATCCCGAGGTGGATTTTGTCTATCCGGTGCATCTCAATCCTCGGGTGAGGGAGCCGATTGCAGCGGTGTTCGGGGGTAAGAGAACCCCGTTGGGAAATGTTTTCCTGATTGCCCCCTTGGAATATACATCGTTTGTCTATCTCATGAAGAGTGCCTACTTGGTTTTGACGGATTCGGGTGGCATTCAGGAGGAGGCTCCCGGTTTGGGAAAACCCGTGCTGGTCATGCGCGACACGACGGAGCGACCGGAGTCACTGAGCAGCGGCATCGTGCGGCTTGTCGGGGCGGATTATGAGAGGATAACACAGGGTGTGGCCTCATTGCTGGATGATGCCGTTGCCTATGAACAGATGAGTCGAGCCGTTAATCCTTATGGAGACGGGCATGCTTGCGAACGAATTGTGAACTATTTTTCCGATTAAGATGATCCCCAAAGTGATACATTACTGCTGGTTCGGCAGAGGCAAGATGCCCAAGCTGGCACGCGAGTGCCTGAGGTCGTGGCGTCGTTATCTGCCGGAATACGAATTGCGCGAGTGGAATGAGGATAACTTTAATCTGGAGCGCTATCCCTATGCTAAGGAGGCTTATGAGAGTCGAAAGTTTGCCTTTGTCACGGATGTTGTTCGCCTGTATGTCCTTTACCACGAGGGCGGTGTGTACATGGACACCGATGTCGAAATTTTGAAGCCTCTCGATGCATTCCTGCATCACAATGCGGTTAGTGGCTTTGAATCCGAGAACAGGTATCCCACGGGCCTGATGGCTGCAGAGAAAGGAAGCCTTTGGGCAAAGCATAACCTCGATTGGTACGAGGGTAAGCATTTTATTCGGGCAAATGGGGAGCCGGATTTGACACCGAATGTGGATATCATCATGGAGGTGACAGAACGCCATGCCGCGATGCGTCGCGATAATACGTTCCAAGATATCCCCGGCTACGTGACGATTTACCCCCGGGATTACTTTTCTCCAAGTAATTGGCAGACAAAAGAAATCAGCTTGACGGAGCGTACGGTTTGCATTCACCACTTTGCCGGTTCGTGGAAACCGAAAACACCGTTGCACATTCGTTTGAAGCGACGGATGAAAACACA
The DNA here is from genome assembly GCA_051884295.1 of Akkermansia sp. Taxonomy (GTDB): domain Bacteria; phylum Verrucomicrobiota; class Verrucomicrobiia; order Verrucomicrobiales; family Akkermansiaceae; genus Akkermansia. The sequence continues at coordinate 5,354 of JBJEVK010000012.1, read as the reverse complement.
TTTCCCCCGCTTAAGTGCATTTCTCTCCTTCGTTTTGCTACGCCATTCGGACAGATAAACTTGGCGTTGTTTGAACCTCTCAGCGGAACTCGCGGGGGGCTTCGCGGGGGAGGGCTTGCAGGAAGCGCGCGCCGTAGAACTTGCTCGTGATGCGCGAGTCGAGCAGGCAGACCAGCCCTGTGTCGCTCTTGGAGCGGATGAGCCGCCCGATGCCTTGGCGGAACTTGAGGATGGCCTCGGGCAGGCTGTAGTCGCGGAAGGGGTTGCCGCCGCGGTCGCGGATGTCTTCCATGCGTGCTTCCGTCAGCGGGTTGCTCGGGGATTCAAAGGGAATACGCGTGACGATGACGTTGGAGAGCGCCTCGCCCGGTACATCCACCCCCGTCCAAAAGCTGTCCGTGCCCAGCAACACGCTGCCGATGTGCTCCTTGAAGCGGCTGAGCATTTGGCTGCGGCTCAGCCCGTCGCCCTGCACCAGCAGCGGCCAGCCCTGCTCGAGGCAGAGGGGGCGCAGCCGCGCCGCCTGCTCGCGCAGGAGGCGGTAGCTCGTGAAGAGCACAAAGGCGCGCCCCTGCGATTCGTGCAGCATCTGCATGATCTGCTCGCAGAGGGCACTGTGGTACGGCTCCTCCTCGCTCTGCGGCGGGGGCGGGGGCATGCTGCGCGCGACGATGATGCGCATTTGCCGCGCGAAGTCAAAGGGGCTGCCGATGCGCAGCGCGGCGGCACTCTCCGCCCCCACGCGTCCGGCAAAATAGTCCATGCTCCGCTCGCCGGCGGAGAGGGTGGCGCTGGCGCAGATGCAGCTGCGCCCCGCCTCGAAGAGCCTCTCGCGCAGCACGGGCGCCACGTTGATGAGCGCGCTGCGCAGGGTGGTGGCGCGCCCCTCGCTGCCGCTGCTCTCGGCCCAGTAGACGGCGTTGTCGCTGTGGCTGAGCGCGATGAGCTCCTGCGCCGCGTCCGCATAGGCGGTGATGCGCGCCGCCGTGTCCGTGAGCTCCAGTCGCGTCAGCTCGCTGTCCCCCTGCTCGTCCTCCAGCGCGTGGGCAATGCGGCGGATTTCCTCGTAGAGGCGCTGTAGGGCGGGGCTGAGGATGTTTTCCGTCCAGCCGGGTTGCCGCAGGCGCACCGTGCCCCGGTGGGCATCGAGTTGGCAGTCCGCGCGCGCGTTGCTGAAGAACTCGGCGGCGGCGTCCTGCGCTTCCTCGATGAGCTGCAGCAGCTGCGGACTCGCCACCGCGCGCAGGCTGCCCTTGTGGGTGCGCGGGTTGTAGAGGCGCAGCAGGTCGTAGCCCAGCTCGGCCTCGCCCAGGCAGAGCCCCAGTTGGTTGGCGGCCACGGTTTCGATGGTGTGCGCCTCGTCGAGAATCACAAAATCGCCGGGAAACACAAAACCCTCGGGGGGAGCCTCGCCCGCGTCGAGCAGCTCGTCGGCCAGCGCCAGCAGACCGAAAAAGAGTGTGTGGTTGAGCACCACCACCTGAGCGTCCTGCACGCGGCGGCGCGCGGCTTGGTAGGGGCAGTCCGGCCCGCAGTTGCGCAGGGTGCAGATGTGGCTCTCGCTGCACACCTGGGCCCAGACCTTGGGGGAGATGTCCAGCTCCGGCGGCAGGTCGGCCAGCGTGCCCTCGTGCTGCCCTCGCGACCAGGCCAGCAGGTCGTGCAGCTGGCGGGTCTCCTGCTGGTTGAAGAGGTCGCGGCTTTGCTCCAGCGCGCGGCGCAGGCGCGTGCGGCACAGGTAGTTGGCGCGCCCCTTGAGCAGGGCGGCGGCAAAGGGCGTGCCCAGCGCCTTGGCCACGGTGGGCAGGTCCTTGTGGAAGAGCTGCTCCTGCAGGTTGATGGTGTGGGTGGAGATGACGGCCTTGCGGTTGTGCTCCAGCGCAAAGCGCACGGCGGGGATGAGGTAGGCCAGGGATTTGCCCACCCCCGTGCCGGCCTCCACCAGCAGGGCGCCCTCCTCCTCCAGCGTGCGCGCCACGGCGGCGGCCATCTCCTGCTGCTGGGGGCGGAACTCGAAGCCGCGCGCGCCCGAGAGCAGCCCGGTGGCGGAGAAGTCGGCGAGGGTTTGGGTGAGCAGCTGTCCCACGGGCGGCGGCGGGGCTTAGAGTTCGCGCTCGCCGCAGGTCGGCAGTTGCAGGCGTGTGGGCAGGTCGGGGAAGAAGGTGCGCATGGTGGTGATGTCGGTGTTGCCGTCGGCAAAGTACCACTTCTTCAGGGCGGTGCCGCGGGCGCGCCCCTTGTCGGTGATCTGCTCATCGCGGATGGCGTAGATGTAGTGTCGGCGCTCGATGCGGCGGCGGTTGCCGTCTGCCGTCGGCAGGCTGATGACCAGCGTGGTCGGCAGGATGACAATGCGGCTGCGGTCGCCGTTGGCGGTGAGGTTCTCCGCGCGCACGGCGCCCTTCGTGTCGCGGCGTACGGCGTTGACCATGCTCATGGGCGGGGTGACGAGGTACTCGGCCGTCGGCGCGCCCACGCTGTAGCTTTCGATGCGCATGCCGGAGTCGCGCATGGCCTTGCTCATCTTGGCGTACTGCTGTCGCAACGCCTTCTCGTTGGCCTCGCGGCGCTCCTTGTTTTCGGCGGCGCTCTCCGCCCGCGTTCCGGTGAAGAGCTGCGCCTTGTCTGCCTCGCTTTGGCGGCGCGCGCCCAGCTGGTCAGCGTAGGTGCGCCGCAGGGGCGGGTACATGGAGTCCAGCGCCCAGCTCAGGTCGCAGTTGCGCACGGCGGCGCCGTACTGGCGGGCGGCTTCGCGGGCGCTGTCAGCCTCGGGGGTCAGCGCCGCGAGCGGCAGCGCGCCGAGCAGGGCGAATAACAGACAAAGGGTGCGTGTCATCATGCCCCGCATGATAGCAAAGGACACCCGCCGCCGCAAGCGCGTAGTGGAGCATACCCCCCGGGGCATGTCACGACGGGAACGGTTTTCATGCTGTTCGGCTCCGACCGAGGGTTCCTATTGCCAAAGAGGATGATCCCTCCAATGCTCATTGGAAAAGCCCAATATCTTACAGGCGTTTTTCCTTGGTGCGTCCGGTGATGAGATTTTCGTTGTGGACTTCCGGTGAAGCCAATTTTGTGGAATATGGCATCTAAGTAAAGCCAAAATTCCGTGATTTGGCCATGTAGAAATGCCATTTCGGCATTTTGTTCTTGTTTTTTCACGCAAAACGGCGTAATCTGCTCTTGTGAACGAAGAATTCAAAACCATTGTTACAGAGCAGATTATTGACAATCAGCAGAGGCCTTTTGCGGTTGCCAGTCCGCGTTTGCTGGAAATTCAAGCACTTGATGGGGTCATCAGCATTGTGATGGGGGTGCGACGCTGCGGTAAATCCACGCTGATGGAAAGCAAGATGGCGTGGCTGGTGACTCAGGGGGTTCCGCGCGAAAATATCGTTTGGCTGAATTTTTCCGATGATCGCTTCCTTCCGCTGAGCTATGGCGGTTGGGATACGATCCACAGCGCGTACTACTCCATGTTCCCCGAAAAGAGACTCAAAGAAAAAGTTTACTTCTTCTTTGATGAAATCCAGCTCTACCCTAACTGGGAGCTATTCGTGGAGCGATTGCGCCGTGAAGAAAATGTCGAGATTTACATCACCGGCTCTTCGGCTCGCATGCTGTCGAAAGAAATCGGTACGGCACTCCGGGGGCGAACCCTCAGTTGGGAACTATTCCCTTTCTCTTTCGCAGAATTCCTCATCCGCTGCAACCCGCCGCGCGACAAGAGGGGTAGCCACTACCGGCTTTTCATGCAAAACGCTTGGGAACGGTACAAGGAAGAAGGCGGCTTCCCTGCCGTTTTCGGCATCAATCCCTTGCTGCGTCGGCAATTGCACCAGGAATACTTCAACGCCCTGCTTCTCCGCGATGTCATTGAACGATACAACGTGCGCTATCCTCAGGTGCTTCGCCTCTTGGCCGGCAGAGTCATCAACGGTATCGGCACACTGTTTTCGGTCAGAAAAGTGCATGATGAACTGAAATCATTGGGTTATGCTATCGGCCGCGATACCATCACCCAGCTCCTGCAATGGATGGAAGATGCCTACTTCATCTTTTCCGTTCCCGCATTCAGTGCCTCCTACGCCCGCCAGGCTCGTGAATTCCGCAAGCTGTACTGTGTCGACCACGCCATGGCAGCTTCTCTGGGAACCCACATCCTGAAAAACCGCGGACAAATGCTTGAAAACATGGTATTTTGCGCGCTTCGTCAACAAAGTCCGGATGTTTACTACTACCGCACCAAGGAAAACTACGAAGTTGATTTCATTGCGATTCTTCGCAATGGCGACAAAGTTCTGGTTCAAGTATGCGCAGACATGAGTGTCCCGGATACCCGCAGGCGTGAAATACGCGCCCTCTCCTCAGCCATGAAAGAGACAACGCTTCGCAGCGGCTACATCGTCACGGAGTCGCTCAACGAAACCATCGAAACACCGGACGGAACCATCCGCTGCGTCCCCGCGCCGGAGTTTTTTCTGCAACTCTCGTCTGCGATGCCCTGAGTGTTCATGCACCGCTTTCTTTGTCGGGGGCACAGGAGTCGGGGCGAAGCAGGGGGGCTGCGCGCCATTCCCCGCTTGCTTTCGGCGGCGGCTGCGCTACAATGGGCGGCGATGGGTGGCGAGGAGAGCCCGAGAATGCGCGCGGCGGATCGCGCCCGCCTGGCGGAGCAGCGCGCGGCTGAGCTGCGCGCGGCGGGGGCGGAGCTGCACCCCGTGCGCGGCAAGGGGCGGGCGCTGGCGCGGCAGTTCTGGGCGCGGGCGTGGATGCGACAGCTGGCGCAGGAGGAGCAGTGCGGCTGTTGTCTGGCGCCCGGGCGCAGCCTGCTGCGCCACGGCGGCGTGCTGGATCTGCGCGTGGCTCCCGGGCGCGCCGAGGCGCTGGTGAGCGGCGAAGAGCTCTGCGAGGTGCAGCTGCGGGTCGATGCGCTCGATGAGGAACGCACGGCAGCGCTGGCGGCGGCTTGCCAGGGGCGGGTGGAATCGCACCTCGCGCTGCTGGAGGGGCGGGTGGATGCCGCTCTGGCTGAGCAGCTTTGCGCCCCCGAGACGGGGCTGCTGCCCGAGCGGCGCGATTGGCACATGAGCTGCAGCTGCCCGGATTGGGCCGAGCCCTGCCCGCACGAGGCGGCGGTGCTCTACGCCCTCGGCTGCCTGCTGGATGAGGCGCCCGAGCTGCTCTTCACCCTGCGGCAGGTCGACCCGCAGCGCCTGCTGCGCCCCGCCGATCCCCCGCCCGACACCGCCGAGGCGGATTTGGCCGCTCTCGGCGCGCTTTTCGACATCGAGCTGGAGGGGGTCTGTTGCAAATCCGCTGGTGGGGAGGGAAGCCCGGAATAAGACAAAGAA
>JBJEVK010000011.1:0-7562 GCA_051884295.1 Akkermansia sp. | reverse complement strand
CCGCCGCCGCGCTGCCGCCACCCTGCCGCAACCGCTCTGCGCTGCCGATGACTACGAGGCGCTGCCCAGCAGCTACGATGCGCCCACCTTCCTTCCCTAATCCGAAACACCATGACCAACGCAATCACAAGCACCGCAACCCACCCCGACGTCCTGTGGCTCAAGGATGAATTCCTGCCATCCATCGGGGGCAGTCTCAACGAGGCAGAGCGCCAGCTGGGACTTTCCGAAAAAGTGCTGCGCGGACTCATCCGCGGCAGCTACGATGGCAACGCCACCCGCCAGCTTGCCAAGCTCTCCGAGCAGCGCCAGCGCATCACCGCCCGCGCAAGCGCTGCCCTGACGGGCTCCACGCAGTACATCCCCACCGAAATCATGCAGCGCGTCTGGAATGCCTTTGACTGCGCCAAAGCTGCCGGGCTCATCAATATGGTGATCGGAGTCTCGCAAATCGGCAAAACGACCGCTGCGCGAGCCTATCGCCAGCGCTACCCGGAGACTACCATCCTGGTAGAGCTGCTGCCGAAGCCCACCATCTCTGACATGCTGCGCTACTTGGCCACCGGCCTGCGATTGCCGGGCAGCGCTTGCCGCTCGAAGGCTGACACCCAGCGCGCCGTCCTCGCCGCGCTCTCGCCCAGACATCTCATCATCGTAGACGAGGCGCATCTTGCGCTGGACCGCCAACAGGGGGCGGACGCGCTGGATGTTGTGCGCCGATTGCACGACCTGAGCGGATGCGGCGTGGTGCTGCTAGTCACGGATTTGGACGGCACCAAATTCACAGCCAGCCCGCACGCCGGACAGCTCGACCAACTCAAACGGCGCGGACTCTCGGAGCTGCTTCCCGAAAAACCCACAACGAACGATGTGGCGCTCATCTGGCAGGCTTACAATTTGCCCGCCCCAACTCCGGACATCCAGCGCACTGTCCACGCCCTCGCGCGCAACAACTGTTTCGGCACCCTGTTGGCCATTGTCCACCTGGCCGTGGCCGAGGCACGCCTCAATGGTGCCGCGGTCGATTTAGAGCATTTCAATTCGGCGCTTTGCCGGATGGGGAGGGGGTTAGCATGACAAACGCCAAAAGCGCCGCCGCCGCTCAGCAGCTCGGAGACATCTTCAGCCGCCTGCAATGGCATCGCCGCGGCATCTACGTCACCGCCGGCAGCGAGCCCACAGAGGTGGCCATTCAGTACAAGAGCGAGCAGCACGGCTGCTTCCGCGTGGTCGTCTGTGATCCGCTCGCCCTCATGCGTTGGCTCAAAACTCATGCCGCGGAACAAGGCGCATGGGTACTCTTCCTGTCCATCCTTGACCGCAAGGCAGAGCGCCGCGCTCCTGCGCGTCAAGAGCTTCTCCCGCTTGATTCCCTTTCTCCTGTCGCGCAGCGCTCCATGCGCCCGGAATAAGCGCGCACAGTCTATTCACTTTCTTCCACAACCCACCAAAATCAATATGATGACCACAACAATCAACAATGCCGAAACCGCCCGCAAGGTCGCTGACAAAATCGTCACCCTGATGATCTCCATCACCGAGCAGAAAGCTGCTCAGGAACGCGAGCTAAACGCCGTAACTGCCAAATACTCGGCAGTGACGGACACCCTGAAAGCCGAGCTCAAAGATCTTCAGGGCGCACTCCAGAAATACCTCAAGAAGACAGCCAACCAAGCCGAGCTGTTTGATGATGGCAACCGCTCCGGTCACTCCTCGCTGGCTACCTTCGGCTACCGAGCATCCGCGCCGGCCCTTAAAGCTATGCAGGGCACGCTCGCCGATGTTGCCGCTCGCCTCCTCGCCGATGGCAAGCGCGAATACCTCACCATCGAAGAGCCAAGAGTCTCTATCAACATTCCCGCCATCAAGGCAGCCAACCTGGGACCCGGAGCCCTCGCTGACCTGGGCTTGCGCTGGGAAACTAAGACCAATTTCTTCATCGAGCCCACCAACGGCGTGATCACCCGAGCATCCATCGCCACCGCATGAAAACCCTCTCCAAAAAACAGCTTGCAACCTTGGGGGCTGTGAGCACTCGCGCTTACAAACACCTGCAAGGCATGGGGCTGCCTGTTGGCGACTACATCGCATGGCGGCATGAATTCACCGCCATGCACTGCGGAGGGCGCAGCTCATGGCGCGAGCTTGTCCAAACGGATTATGTGCCGCTGCTCAATGCGTTCTCGGCCTGTTACGGTGGCACCCAAAAAGCGGACAATACGCCGCAGAGTGACGCGGAAGCTCTCATCTACGAAATCCGCAATGTGGTGCGTTATTGGGAGCTTCCCCGCGCCTACGTTGCCAAGGTGGTGGCGGGTAAAGCCCGCCGCCCTTGGGTGACTCCGGACATGTCTCTTGATGCCATGCTCGCCGGATTATCTTCGGATCTGCTGCGGCAATTGCTCATGACATTGGAAAATCGCGGGCGAGCCATCAACAAAAAGGGCTCGGCGGCCTTGGGCATTGATGCCCCCGCCCGCGTCCACATCAGCCGCTCCACAGCACCGCCGCCGCGCCTGGCATTCTACCACGGGGACGTGGTAGAAACGCCCACCGTTAAACCACGCCGCCGCGCAAACCTCCCCACCCCAGGAAACAACGTAGACAATCGCTGATTATGACCATTATCCAAAACTTAAAGGGCAAATGCTTCGAGGCAGATATCCTGCAACTCAAAAGCGGAGAATTTGCCGTCAGGTATTACATACGGGTTGCCGCTGACGCTCAGCGCAAGTTAAAGCCAACGCGGCGCGAGATCCCAGCCAGCCTTCGGCGTTTTGCACGCATTGAGGATGCGCGACAATCCGCTGAAAACTGCGCGATCAACAACAACGTGTCCGCGTTATCGCCCCGCTAAATCCCCGCCGTTTTTTCATTCGCCCCGCTTTTCTGCGGGGCTTTTTTTTTGACTGTTCACGCATCTGACTTCCTCACATACCCGACAGTCCTGCCCTTTTCTCTGCTAAACTTCGCCACCCATCTCCCTCACCCTCCATTCGCGCCTAAACGCCTACGTTTCAAAGGTTTTCACCCCTCACCAACTCTTCATCACTCATGGTGACGGTTTTCACCGCCGGCGGCATCGGCCACGCGACGCGCCTCCAGCGCCGCCAGCAGGTGCCCGACATGCAGGGGGCCGCTGGGGCTGGGGGCAAAACGCGTGACAACCGCCGATCTCACCTCAGTACTCGGCCTTGAGGATGCGCTGTGTCAGCTCGCGAATCCCGGCAGCTGCGCGGCTCGAGCGCGGGTACAGGCACTGCGCGCGGTAGTAGTTGGCCAGCGCCGAGCCCAGCTCGCCGCGCTCGGCCTGCTCCTTGCCCTGCTGCAGCGCCTGCACGAAGTCGTGGGCGGAGAGCGCATAGCGGTTGAGCGCATCGCGGAAGCGAGCATCCTCTCCGTAGCGGGCATCCTGAGCCTGCTGATCCAACAACATCTCGTAGGCCATGCAGGGTCCCATGACGGCATCCTGCGCCGCGGCTTGTTCCAACTGCCGGAGCATGCCGTCGATGGTGCTGATGAGGGTAAGGACTTCTTTGTATTGCTGTTTCAGTTCGGGGTTGACGGCGACGACCTCAAACTTGTTCTGCTCGGCAGCGATGGTGCGGAAATCGCCGCGGGCGTAGAGCACGCGGAATTCCTCCAGCACCCCGTCCTGGCTGTCGAGCTTTTCGAGCTGTTCGCGACCCTCGGCCAGCTTGGGGTTGCGCGGCCAGATGGTGCCTGCCTCGGTGATGTAGCGGTTGAAGCCCTCATCATCCCCGGCGCGCAGGGCTTTGACGGCGTTGCGCAGGGCGAGGTCGCTCTGCTGCTTGCGGCCGGAGCAGTAGCCCATGACCAGCGAATCGTCGAAGTCGGCATCCAGCTCCTTCATGCGCTTGGCTGTCTCCTCGCACACGCCGTAGTCGCGGGCATTGAGGGCAGAAAGCACGCGACGGCGCAGGGTCCAGTACTCCGCAATGCGACGGCGACTTGCCGCCGGGAAGGTCGCCACACTCTGCATGAACTCACCGATGGCCACGGCCTCGATGAGGTGCTGCGTTGCATCGGCCAGCTTGTTCTGCGCCAGCAGGGCAGTCACGGCCTCGATGTTCTGGTCGACATCGTGGCGGGCATTGGCCGCCAGCGAGGCCAGCGCGCTGACCGTGGGCGAGGTGCCGGCGATGCCGTTGAAGAGCTGGTAGGATTTGGAGTTTTCGTCGAGCTTGAGCTGCGAATCGCCGTCGCGGAAGATATGGCGGTAGCAGTTGGCGCCGATGAGGGCGTGGTCGAAGCGTCGCTCGAAGAGGAAAGAGAGCACCATGCTCTGGTAGTTCACCTTGGCCAGCTCCGTGGCGGCCATGGAGTCGGCATCGTTCTTGACCTGCGCCGCTTTTTTGCCGGTCACCTCGCTGCTGTTGTAGGCAATTTTGTAACTGTTGGAAGTGCTGGTATCGACGACGGATTGCTTGCCGATACCGCGGCGGGGCGAACGACCGCGGCCGGTGTTGTAGTTGGTCATTCGGTTGGTATCCTCGACCAACTTGTCGATTTCCGCCTGCATCTTGGCATTTTTGCGCTCGCGGGAGTTGTTGGCGTACTGCACGGACAAAGCCGAGGCAATGCCCCCCGCCAGCGTACCGGACTGGCCGCCGTCCCCCTCGTAGTCGTTGAGTTCGTAGAGCCCTCGGCCGATTTGCAGCAGCGTCTGGCTGCCGACCTCGGCTTTGGAGCGGGCGCTCTTTTGCGTCAGCTTGAGCAGCTCGTTCATCTTCTTGCGGTAGCGCTTGGACTCCGTGCTGTCGTCGGGCAGTTGGTAGAGGTATTTTTCAAAACGCGCCCGCACGGCCGCATTGTTGCCCAAGTCGAAGTAGCCCCCGTTGTACTTCATGGTGTCCGAGGCGGGATCCAACAGGGGAATCTCCATACCGAACAACTGCGGGTTGGGGGGCACGTCATTGGCAGCGGTCTGCGCTTGTTTCCCGCCGCTGGCGTCGAAGGTGGAGGGCAGCTGCGCCGGTGTTCCGCCGGCAGATGCGGGGGGCTGCGGCGCCTGCACCGCAGCGGGAGGAGCCGCATTGATGGTGGTCTGATTACCCTGCAGATCACCCATGCCCGTGCTGCCGCTCGCCTGGGGGGCATTTTGGCGAACATTGATGGGATCTTTCTGAATGTCCGCGGCCTTGAGCACATCCGCAGGAACTTGCGAAATCATCTGCGCCGAGCTCGGCAGGCAGCCTGCTCCCATCACCGATGCCAGGGCCATCAACAATCGTGCTTGCATACTCATTTCGTCTCCATATTGCGCACCACGAGGATGCCTTTGACTTCTTTCTGCTGCGCATCGCGGCCGGTGCAGCACTCCACGTCGAAGTAAAAGGTATCCCCTCGGGTAAGATTCACCCGGGGCGATACCCCCTTGCGAACCAAGAGGGGCAGACGCTCCTGCTTGTTACCGGCAATCGAGACCGCCACCATGCGGTCATTCCCCTCGGTGTCGATGTTCTCGACGCGGGCGGCGATGCGATAGCGATTGCCGGTCAGGCGCGAGGCATCGCGACGATACTCGCTGATGTTGAACCCTCCATCTTCATGACGGCTCGTGCGCTGTTCCGCCGGATGCGACGAGAAAGCCAGATAGAGCGCTCCCCCCACCAACATAGCTCCCCCGGCGAGCGCCGCGGGTAAGAGAGGAAAAGTCTTGTTCTTTTTCTTGCTGTGACGACTTCTTCTTGCCATAAACACTGAAAGATGTTATCGATTCATTCCCAACGCGTTCTGCGCGCGCCCACATAAGCCAACACGACCCCGGCAACGATGTGGGCCAGCAGCACCCCGTTGCAGAGCGCAGCCGGGCTAAACGCCGTCTGGACAATGCTGCTGACGGCCTTGTAGACCTCGTTATCTAAGCCGGAGATACTGCCGCTCCAGGCCCAGTAGGCCGAGATAAAGGGCTGGGTGAGGCGTTCGATGCTGTCCGGCAGGGCGAGCACCGCCCCCGAAAGCGGCAGTTGGAAGCCCACCAGATAAATGCTGAGCAGCGAGGCCTGCGCGGCTGTCTTGCAATTGGCCGAGATACCGAGACAGACCGAGGTCATCGCCGCGTTGGCCAGCAGAAGGTAGAAGAGATGGTTGAGCGGGTTGCCGCGCAGGGGCCAGAAGAACTGCACAAAGGCAAACATCCACAGGCTTTGGATGAGCACCAGCACAGTCAGGTAAATCGCCTTGGAGCTGACATAGGCGGCGGGGGAGGCTCCGGCGAATTTTTCCTTCTCCATGATGAGGCGCTCGCCGGCAATTTCGGAGGCCGAGTTGTTCGAGCCCATGAGCCCCAGCAAAATAACCTCGAACATGATGATACCGCTGACGGCGGAGCCCACCTTGGCGCGCACCTCGGCCTGCTCCTGCTGGGCTTGGATTTCCACGGCAATGTCGTTACCCGCGCGGTCGGTCAGGCGCAGCAGTTGCTCCTGACCCTTGCTTGAGAAAAGAGCCACCAGCACGGGAAACACCACCACCATCGCCAGTTGGAGCAGGAGCTGCGTGCGGTCGCGGAAGAGAATGCTGAAACGCCGCCGCAACATGACACCCAGCTGCGTCCAAAAACCGGGGGTAGGCTCACCCTCGGAGCCATCACCGCCCGGGGCGGGGGGCTCGACACCCTGCGCTGCAAATTTGGCGACGTAGCATTTCTCTAGGGCAGCGTAGTAATCGCCGCGATGCTTGAGCCAGCTCGCCGCCCAGTCCGCAGGTTCGCGCAGTTGCAGGCGAGGGTACACCTCCTCCACGCCTTCCACCCCAAAGTAATGCGCCATGGTGCGGGGCTCGCCGTGGTAGGCCAGTCGACCGCGCACCAGCACCATGATACTGTCGTAGAGAGCCATTTGCGCCAGGCTGTGCGTCACGGAAATCACGATGCGCCCATCGCGCAGGCTCAGGTCGTGGAGCAGCTCGACAATTTCACGCTCCGAGCGCGGATCCAGCCCGCTGGTCACTTCGTCGCAAAGCAGGATCTTGGGGCGCGACACCAACTCCATCGCCAGCGACAGACGGCGCTTCTGGCCTCCGGAAAGCATCGCCACGCGGCGGTCGGCTATCTCGGCCAGCCCGGTCTCCTCCAACACGCTGTCGATGAGCTCGTTGAGCTCATCCTCGCCGGCCGACACCCGCAAACGCGCCGCATTTTCCACATTCTCATCGACCGTCAACTCCTCGTATGCAATGCTGAACTGCGGCACATAGCCGATTTCGTTCGGCTCGAAATCCCCTTCCTCGGCCAAATCGCGCCCCTCCCAATAAAAGGAGCCTTCCGTGTTCTCCTTGATGCCGGCGATGGTCTTGAGCAGGGTGGTTTTGCCGCAGCCGCTGGGTCCCACGATGGCCATAAAATGCCCCTTGGGCACGCAGAAGTTAATATCGCGCAACAGGAAGAGCGACTCCTCCTCCGACTGCTCAATTTCCAGGTCAATATGGCGTGCCTCCAGCATACTCAACTTTTGTTCTTTTCTTTAACATAAACGCTCCTACAGCGCAAGGACGAAAGCGCACCCATCCTGCTTTTGTAAGTTGCAAAATCAAATGCG
>JBJEVK010000010.1:0-7579 GCA_051884295.1 Akkermansia sp. | reverse complement strand
GAGTGTTGCTTTTCTCTGCGTGGGGGCGGGAGCCGGTCGGGCTCCCGCCCTTGCTGTTTGCCCCTCGCCGGCTGCGGATCGCGCGGGGCAGGGGGTGCGGCGCTCAGCGGTGGCGCAGGGCGAGCTCGTGTTCCAGGTCGGCGAGGGTGACGCCCATCTGCTCCATGAGTACCAGCAGGTGGTACATCAGGTCGGAGGATTCGTAGATGAAGCGGTCGCGGTTGCCGTCCACGGCCTCCACCACGCTCTCCACCGCCTCTTCACCGACCTTTTGGGCGATTTTCTTGACCCCCTTGATGAAGAGGCGGGTGGTGTAGGAGCCCTCGGGCATGTCGCGGTGGCGCCCTTGCACCACCTCCGCCAGGCGGCGGATAAAGCCCTCGTCCTCGGGGGTGTCGAAGCAGGCGGTGGTGCCTCGGTGGCAGGTGGGGCCCACGGGCTTGGCCTTGATGAGCAGGGTGTCCTCGTCGCAGTCCAGGTAGCAGTCCTGCACCAGCAGGTAGTGGCCGCTGGTCTCGCCCTTGAGCCACAGTTGCTGCCGCGTGCGCGACCAGAAGCAGACCTTGCCCTCGCTCAGGGTACGGTTGTAGGCCTCTTCGTTCATGTAGCCCAGCATGAGCACCTTGAGGGTGACGGCGTCTTGGACGATGACGGGCAGCAGCCCGTCGCCGGTTTTGGAGAGATTGAGTTCGGAAAATGCTTTGGTTGTCATCATCGGATGCAGATGTTGCGTTGTTTGAGTTGAGCTTTGAGCTCGGGGATGCTGATTTCGCCGAAGTGGAAGATGCTGGCAGCCAGCGCGGCATCAGCGCGCCCGCGCGTGAGCACGGCGGCGATGTCCTCCACGCTGCCCGCGCCGCCGGAGGCGATGATGGGGATGGAGAGCTGCGCCGCCAGCGCGGCGAAGGTGTCGCAGGGGTAGCCCTGCTTGGTGCCGTCGTGGTTCATGGAGGTGAAGAGGATTTCGCCCGCGCCGCGCTCCTGCCCCTCGCGCGCCCAGGCGAAGAGCTCCTTGTCGCTCGGGCGGCTGCCGCCGTGGGTCGTGGCGCGCCAGATGCCGTCCGCGCCCTGCCGCGCATCGATGGCGAGCACGAGAAACTGGCTGCCGTAGCGCGAGGCGATGCGGTCGATGAGCCCGGGGTCGGCAATGGCGGCGGAGTTGACGGAGATTTTGTCCGCCCCGGCGTCGAGCAGCCGCGCTGCGTCCTCGAGGGTCGAGATGCCGCCGCCCACGGTGAAGGGGATGTTGATGCCGTCCGAGATGCGCTCCACCAGCTTGGTGAAGGTGGCGCGCCCCTCGCGCGTGGCGCTGATGTCGAGGTACACCAGCTCATCGGCGCCGCTGCGGGCGTAGTGCTGCCCCAGCTCCACGGCATCGCCCACGTCGCGGAGCCCCACGAAGTTGACGCCCTTGACGGTGCGCCCCTCCTTTACATCGAGGCAGGGGATGATGCGTTTTGCGACCATGTTTGCAGTTCGTTGAGGGTGATGCGGTTCTCGTAAATCGCCTTGCCGATGATGACTTTGCGCAGCCCCAGCGCATCGAGCGCGCGGATGTCGTCCATGCTGCCGATGCCGCCGGAGACGGTGATGTCCACCGTGGGGTAGGCGCTCTGCAGGCGGGTGTAGAGCTCTTTGTTGGGGCCTTGCAGCATGCCGTCTCTGCTGATGTCGGTGCAGATGAGCTGCGTGAGCCCGCAGGGCAGGAAGCGCTCGATGAGGGCTTCTATCGTCAGGGGGCTTTCCTCCTGCCAGCCGTTGACGGCGATGCGTCCGCCGCGCACATCGGCGCCGAGGATGATGCGATCGCCCCCGTAGCGCGCCAGCCAGTCTTCCATGAGCTTGGGTTGCTGCGCCGCCACGCTGCCGATGATGGCGTAGCGCGCGCCCGCATCGAACACGGCTTGCAGCGCCGCCTCGCTCTTGATGCCGCCGCCCCACTCGATGTCGAGGGGCAGCGCGGCGAGCGCGCGCAGGGTGTCGAGGTTCTGCGGGGCAGCGGCCTTGGCACCGTCGAGGTCGACGAGGTGCAGCCGGCGGATGCCCGCAGCGGCGTAGGCCGCCCCCATCTCGGCGGGGGAGGCATCGTAGGTGCGTTGCCGGGCGTAGTCGCCCTGCGACAGGCGCACGCAGCGCCCGCCGATGATGTCAATCGCGGGAATCAGCTCGATCATAAGGCCAGGAAGTTTTTCAGGATTTGCTCGCCCACCTCGCCGCTCTTCTCGGGGTGGAACTGGGTGCCGTAGAAGTTTTCGTACTTGAGCGCGGCGCTGAAAAGCTGCCCGTGCTCGGTGGTGGCGATGGTGTCGGGGCAGGTGTGGGCGAAGTAGGAATGCACGAAGTACACGGAGGCGCCGCGCTCCAGCCCGCGCAGCAGCTTGCTCTCCATGTTGCCGAGGCGGTTCCAGCCCATGTGCGGCACCTTGAGCTCGGGCGTGGGGGTGAAGCGGCGCACATGCGCATCGAAAAGCCCGAGGCAGGGGGTGAACCCGCCCTCCTCGCTGTCGCGGCACAGCACCTGCATGCCCAGGCAGATGCCCAGCACGGGGCGGCGCAGCCCGCGGATGACGGGAGGCAGCCCGGCGGCGTGCAGATTCGCCATGGCTTCGTCGGCGCTGCCCACGCCGGGGAGGATGACGTGTGAGGCGCGGGTGATGCAGTCGGGATCGGCGGTGACGCAGAACTCCGCGCCCAGGCGCCGCAGCGCGTTTTCTACGGAGCGCAGGTTGCCCATTTTGTAGTCGATGATGGCAATCATGGTGTGAAGCGGTCGGTAATCAGAGCAGCCCCTTGCTGCTGGGCAGGGCTTGGGAAAAGACATCGCGGCGGATGGCGGCGCGCAGGCTGCGGGCAAAGGCCTTGAACACCCCCTCGATGAGGTGGTGGTTGTTCTCGCCCCGCGCGCGGATGTGCAGGTTGCAGCGCATGGCGACGGCCAGCGATTGGAAGAAGTGCTTGTACATCTCGGTGGGTGTGTCGCCCACATACTCGCGGGTGAAGGGGACATCCCACGCAAAGTCCGCGCGCCCGCCGAAGTCCAGCAGCACGAGCGCCTCGCTCTCATCCATGGGCAGGGCAAAACCGTAGCGCTCGATGCCGCGCTTGTCGCCCAGCGCACGCGCGAGAGCCTCGCCCAGCGCGATGGCCACATCCTCCATGCTGTGGTGCTCATCCACCTCCAGGTCGCCCCGGCAGCGCAGCGCGAGGCTGATGCCGCTGTGGTGCGGGATTTGGCTGAGCATGTGGTCAAAGAACTTCAGCCCGCTGTCGATGCGCGTCTCGCCGGCGCCGTCGAGGTCGAGGCTCAGCTCGATGTCCGTCTCCGCCGTGCGGCGCTGCACCGTGGCGCGGCGTGCGCTGCGGCGCAGGAACTCGGCCACCTCGGCCCAGCGGGGCGTGATGAGCACACAGGCGGTTGCCCCGGGTGCCTCGGGCGACAGCGGAGCCGTCTGCGGATCGCGCAGCAGGATGGCGCGCGCGCCGAGATGGTGCGCCAGCTCCGCGTCCGTGTCGCGGTCGCCGATGACGTAGGACTGCGCCATGTCGTAGTCCCCGCTCAGGTACTTGCCGAACATGCCCGTGCGCGGCTTGCGCGTGGGAGCATTGTCCTCCGGCAGGCTGCGGTCGATGAGCTGGTCGTCGAAGCGCACTCCTTCACCCGCCAGCGTCTCCAACATCTTGTTGTGAGCGGGCCGGAACGTTTCCTCGGGGAAGGAGGCGGTGCCCAAGCCGTCCTGATTGCTCGCCATGACGAACTCGTATTCGCCCAGACGCGCCAGCGAGGCCAGCCCGCTGATGGCTCCGGGGACGAAGGACAGTTTTTCCAGGCTGTCCACCTGGTAGTCGACCGGGGGCTCGGCGATGATGGTGCCGTCGCGGTCGATGAACAGCGCTTTTTTCTTGGGGGGGTCAGCAGGCATAGTCGGCAAGGGCGGTGAGCAGTCGGTCGTTTTCTGCGGGGAGCCCGATGGTGAGGCGCAGGCAGCCCGCGCATTGGCACACACGGTTGCGGTTGCGCACGATGATGCCCGCGCGCACCAGATGCTCGTACACGCCGTCGGCATCCGTGACCCGCACCAGCAGGAAATTGGCATCGCTGGGGTACACGCGCTCCACGCAGGGCAGCGCGGGCAGGGCGGCCGCCACGCGGGCGCGCTCGCGCAGGATTTCCCGCACCTGCTCCCCGATGGGGCGTCGGAGCAGCTCGCTGACGGTTCGCAGCGCCGCTTCGTTGATGTTGTAGGGGTACTTGACCATGCTCATCAGGCGGATGATGCGCGCATCGGCCATCGCCAGCCCCAGCCGCAGCCCCGCCATGCCCCAGGCCTTGGAGAGCGTTTGCAGAATCACCAGACGCGGGTGCTCGGGCAGGGCATCGCGCAGTCCCGGCTCGGCGGCGAAATCGATGTAGGCTTCGTCCACCACCGTGATGCCCGCGAAGGACTCGACCAGCCGCAACAGCTCCGCGCGGGGGAAGGCGTTGCCCGTGGGGTTGTTGGGCGAGCAGAGGAAGAGCAGCTTGCAGCGCGGCTCGGCGGTCGCCGCCAGCAGCGCCTCCGTCGGCAGGGAGAACTCGGGACCCAGCGGCACCTCGCGCAACGTGACGTTGTTGATGGCCGCCGCCACGCTGTACATGCCGTAGCTGGGGGTGATGGCCACGGCTTCATCCCGCCCCGGTTCGCAAAAGACGCGGAAGAGCAGGTCGATGGCTTCATCGCTGCCGTTGCCGAGGAAGAGGTTTTGCGGGTCAATTCCCTTGAGCGCGGCGATCTGCGCTTTCAGCTGCTTTTGGTGCGGGTCGGGGTAGCGGTTGAAGCCGCTGTCGTAGGGGCTTTCGTTGGCGTCGAGAAAGGTGCCCAGACCGCCCGTGTACTCATCGCGGGCGGTGGAGTAGGGGGTGAGCGCCGCGATGTTCGGGCGCACGAGACGGTCGATGTCGTTCATGAGCGGGTGGGGGCGGAAAGTCGGACGGCGACGGCGTTGGCGTGGGCGGGCAGCCCCTCGGCCTCGGCCATGGCGGTGATGGTGGGGGCGAGCGCGGCGATGCCCTCGCGCGTGAGCTCTTGCAGGGTCATCTTGCGCATGAAGGCGTCGATGTTCACCCCGCTGCAGGCGTGCGCCCAGCCGCTCGTGGGCAGGGTGTGGTTGGTGCCGGAGGCGTAGTCGCCCGCGCTCTCGGGGCTGTAGTTGCCGATGAAGATGCTGCCGGCGGCGGTGATGCTCTCAGCGGCTTCCCAAGGCTGCGCGAGCGAGATGATGAGGTGCTCGGCGGCGTAGGTGTCGGCAAAGGCGAGCATGCGCGCGCGGTCGGCCAGCACGATGGCGCGGCTGTTGGCCAGCGAGTGCTGCACGAAGTCCGCGCGACCCAGGCGCGCTGCCTGGCGCTCGACCTCGGCGCTCACGGCGGCGGCCAGCGCCTCGCTGTCGCAGACGAGGATGGCCTGGCTGTCGCGCCCGTGCTCCGCTTGCGAGAGTAGGTCGGCGGCGACAAAGGCGGGGTCGGCGGTGGCATCGGCGAGCACCATGACCTCCGAGGGGCCGGCGGGCATGTCGATGGCGGTGTTGCGCCCGGCGACGAGCTGCTTGGCGAGTGTGACGTAGCGGTTGCCGGGTCCAAAAATCTTGTGCACTTTGGGGATGCTCTCCGTGCCGTAGGCCATGGCGGCGATGGCTTGCGCCCCGCCCGCCTTGAACACGCGGGTGACGCCGCAGCGGCGCGCGGCGCAGAGCACGGCGGGGGCGACGCGCCCTTGCTTGTCCGTCGGGGTGCAGAGGATGATCTCGCGGCAGCCGGCGATGCGCGCGGGGATGGCGAGCATGAGCACGGTGGAGAAGAGCGGCGCTGTGCCGCCCGGGATGTAGAGCCCCACGCGCCCGATGGGCACGGGGCGCTGGATGCAGCGTACGCCCGGCGCGGTCTCCACCTCCACTGTCTGCGGCAGCTGGGCGCGGTGGAAGGCGCCGATGTTGGCAGCGGCGGTGTCGAGGGCGGTCTTGAGCTCGGGGCTCACGGCGGCTTCGGCGGCGGCAAACTCGGCTTCGCTCACCTCGAGCTGCGGCAGCTGCACGCCGTCAATCTCGGCGGAGAGTGCCAGCAGGGCAGCATCGCCCTCGGCGGCAACGCGGTTGACGATGGTCTCTACGCGCGCGGCGATGGCGGGGTTTTCCTGCTCGGCGGCGCGGCGGCAGAGCCGGGGCCAATCCTCCGGGGCGGGTTCGACAAAGCAGGGAATCATGGCGATCAGGGGATAATCTTGTCGACATTGAGCACGAGGATGCCCTCCGCGCCGATGGCCTTGAGCTGGCGCACCTTGTCCCACAGCGCATCGGCCTTCACCACGGAGTGCAGCGAAATCCACTCGGGGTTCGCCAGCGGAATGACCGTGGGGCTGCGCAGGGCGGGCAGAATCGTCAGCGCCTCGTCGAGCGCGTCGGCGGGTAGGTTCATCATCAGGTACTTCTGCGAGCGGCTGACGCTGGCGGACTCGATGCGGAAGAGAATCTCCTCCAGCACGGCGCGGTCTTCCTCACTCAGCGATGGCGAGGCAATGAGCACCGCCTCTGAGAAAAAGACTTTTTCGACCTCGACCAAGCCGTTGGACACCAGGGTGCCGCCCGAGGACACGATGTCGAAGATGCAGTCGGCGATGCCGGCGGCGGGGGCAATCTCCACCGAGCCGGTGATGACCTCAATTTCGGCCTGCACGCCTTTTTCCTCCAGCCACTTGCGCAGCACGCCGGGGTAGGAGGTGGCGATGCGCTTGCCGTTGAAGTAGGCGGGGCCGGTGTACTGCTCGGTCTTGGGGATGGCCAGCGAGATGCGGCAGCCGCCGAAGCCGAGTTTCTTGGCGATGTCGACCGCAAAGCCGCGCTCGGCGACCTCGTTGAGCCCCACGATGCCGAGCTGTGCCGTGCCGTTGGCAACGACCTGCGGGATGTCGTCGTCGCGCAGGTAGAGAACCTCGATGGGGAAATTGGCAGCCTTGGAGAGGAACTTGCGCTTGGCTTCATCGACTTGAATGCCGATTTCGCGCAGCAGCTCGATGCTCTGCTCGTTGAGTCGACCCTTGGTTTGAATAGCGATTCGCAACATGGCGGGGATGTGTGAGTGGTGAGAGTGAAAAGCGGGGAACACGAAAAAAAAGGCTTACCGAGCGAGGTAAGCCTTCGTGCAAACAGTAACTTCGAAACACGCCGAGCCTTACCTCATCTGCGGGAGGTATGATGATGGAGGCTGTGGTGGTGAAGCGACATCGGGTTACGCGCTCATCCTAGCGCCGCTCCGCGAGCAGGTCAAGATTTTTTTCGTTTTTTGTATCTCTCCGCAGAGAAAAGACGTCTTCCCCGTGCTCAATATTGCCGTTCTGCATACGAAAGTCCCGAGAAATCGGGAATTTCCCCGCGCAGCGGTTTTGCAGAGAGATGCTGTGATGGTGACGGTCGCGGAATTCTGAGGATATAGGACTTGCTATGGGATGTCGAATGGTGTAACATCGGCGGCGTCATTTTCAGATATGGTTCCTTTGTTACGAAAACTCAGACTTGACCACTCAGCGGTTCGCTTCATTATCGTCGGGGG
>JBJEVK010000009.1:6027-7612 GCA_051884295.1 Akkermansia sp. | reverse complement strand
GCGGCGTGCCGGTCATGCTGGGTGTGCTGGCGCGCCAATCCGTGCACGAGCCCGACCCCACCGTGCTGCCGAGCGATGATCGCCTGCACGACGACTTGCGCGCCGCCGCCCGCGAAGTGCTGGAAAAACTCAACCTTTGACACCACCATGGCAAACGACAAAGAACTGACCATCGGCATCCGCACCGAATACGATGACGGCGGCGCCCAAGCCGCGCTCGCTGATGCCGACAAACTGCAACAGACCGCCCCCGCCCGGCAGCAGGCCGCCGCCCAAAACGCCGACGCCCTGAGCCGCGAGCAGCGCGAGATAGAAGCCGTCATCGCGCAGATGGCGCTGGAAGCGAAGGGACGCGCCGGGCTCATTCGTGAGCTGGAGCGGCTGGGCAAAGCGCGCGCCGCCGCCGCCAAAGCGGGCGATGTGCAGACCTTCCGCAAACTGGAAGAGCAGATGACCAAAACCCGCGCTGCCTTTGAAAAAATGAATCAGGGGCTGGAAATATCGCGCCTGGGCATGATGGGGCAAATGCAGGTGGCCATGAGCGCCATGGGTGCGATCCAATCGCTGGGCAACGAAGTGCAAAACGGCAGTGTCTCGCTCAGCGGCATGGCCAATGCCGTGTATGCCCTGGGCGCGGCCATCAAGGCAGGCATGGGTCCGGTGGGCTGGATCATGATGGCCATCCAAGGGCTGAGCATGGCATGGGATTGGTACAGCAACAAGCAGGAAAAAGCCGCCCAAGCCGAGAAAGAGCGCATGGAGGCCGAGCAGGAAGCCCTGCAAAAACACTGGGCCGAGGTGCAGCGATGGGCCGCCATGGATCGCGAAAACAACCTGAACCGCTGGAAGAAAGACATCGAGGCCATGGGGCAGAGCTACCGCGAGTCCCAACAGAAGGCGCAGGATGCCCAACGGCTCGCTGACATGCAGGCTGAAGCCTCCGCCGAGCGCCGCCGCCTCGCCGCGCAGTCCGCATGCGATGCCGAGCTCGCCCGCGTGGAGCTGGCCAAAACCCTGGGCGAAATCACTGAAGCCGAAGCCGCCAAGCGCAGAGCGGCCGCCGAAGACGCCCGCGAAGCCGAGCTGCTCGCCATCGATGAAGCTGAAGCGCGCCGCACCAACACCGCCCGAGAGCAGTCCAAGCACCGCGCACTCGCCGCCGCCAACGAGCTGGAAAACGCCCTGAAAGAAAAGTTTGACGGCATGGACAACATCCTCCGCGTGGAAATGCCCACGCCTGAGGAGTGGGAAGCCCTGCAAATCAAGCTCAACGAGGGCATCGGCAGCATGGAAGAGCGGATGCTGAGCCGCAGCATCCACGACCAAATCAGCGAGTTGCGCAGCATGCTGGAGGCGATGGGCGTGGCTTGGCAGGGGACGGATGCCGAGCTCATCAAATGGGTGAACAGCATGCGCGAGGCGCGCGAGGCGGGCGAACAGCGTGTGCGCGAACTGCGCGCCGAAGCGCAGGAAGAGCACGCTGCGGCGATGGAAGCCAAGCTGACCAACGAAACCCGCCGCGCCGAGGCGCAGGCCGATGCCGAGCGCCGCGCCGCCGCCCGCAAGCTGGAAGAAACCCGACTCC
>JBJEVK010000009.1:3337-5927 GCA_051884295.1 Akkermansia sp. | reverse complement strand
CAGGCCGATGCCGAGCGCCGCGCCGCCGCCCGCAAGCTGGAAGAAACCCGACTCCTCCAGCAAAACGAAGCCAACCTCCTGGCCGAGGAGTGGCAGGAGGTGCAGCGCGGCAGCCTGGAAGATCAAGCCGCGTGGCTGGAACAAACGGCAAGCAGCTTTGCTGACGGTAGCGCCGAAGCGAAGAAATGGGTCGATGCCCTGCGCGCGGTCAACCTGCGCCGCATCACCGAAGAGCTCAACACCTTGGGCGATGCCTACAAGGTGACAGGCAATTATGCGGTGAAGGACAACCGCACCCAAGCGCAGATTTTCGCCGCCGATGAACAGGCTCTTCGGCAGCGGCGCAGCGCGCTGGAACGCCTGAAAGCCGCTCCGGATCTGGATGCCGCCACGCTGAAAGCCATCAACGCGAAAATTAAGGAGACCGATCAGCAAATGCGCGGGTTGCGGAAGAGTATGCAGGAGTCGGCGCTGGCTGCGCAGCAATCCGTGAACGCCCTCAAACCGCTGGGTCAGAAAGCCACGCGCGGCAGCATGCAGGGCGCGTTGAAGCGCGCTGAAAAAGCTTTTGTGCAGATGGCGCGGAATGCCGAACGCCAGGCCAGCCGTGGCGACACCAAGTCGATGGAGCGCACGCTGGCCGCCATGCGCCGCAATGCCGCCCAGCAGGAACGGCTGACCGGGTACACCGGGCGCGCCGCCGGCAACATGCGCGAGGTCGAAAGCAAGCTGCGCACCATCGCCCGCGGCACCGCCGCGCAAGATCGCGGACTGACAGCCCAACAGCGGCAGCAAAACAAGGTGTTGCAGTCCCTGGGCATGCAGCGGCGATATACCGCGCGCCAGGAAAAAGCCGCCGCCGCCGCCGCCAAGGCCAAGGAAAAAGAAGCCACCGCCGCCCAAAAAGCCGCCGCCGCCACCGCGAAACAGGCGAAGCCGTCCGCACAGACCAACACCGCCGCCCAAATCCAAGAGCTGACCGCAAAGCTGACCGCCGCCACCAACAGCCTGGCCGCCCAAAAAAACGAAGTGCTGCGCCTCAACAGCTCCATCCAAAGCCTGACATCCGCCGCGAGCGAGGGTGCCGCCGCCGCCGCCCGCTGCGCAGATGCCGCTGCCGCCGGGCTGAAGAACCTGCACAACCGCGTCCAATCCCTACAGCGCGCCGTGGAGCGGCTGCGCCGGAATTAAGACCATGATTTTACACACAGAAGACTTGTACAAAATTGCCGACATTGAGGAGGCAACGCTGGAGGAAAGCACCTCTGGCGAGGGCACGCTGACGCTCAGCTTTGCAGGATTCGGCCCCGATTGGCTGGAGTACATGCAGCCGGTGACGCTCTACCACAAAAACAAGGCCATTTTTTGCGGGAAAATCACCAATCTGAGCCGCAGCAATGATGGGGGAGTCATCACGAGCACCGCCACCATCAACAACTTTTTCTGGCTGCTCAACCGCCAAACGCTCGGCCAGCAAATCGCCGAGATTGCCGCCGCTGCGCAGGAGAGTGCCGGCAGCGGCGGGAAGGTGGAGGTGAACATCATCAACGGCCAGATAGGCAAAAGCACGGCCGACAGCAGCGGTTGTGTCACATGGAGCAGCGTCACGGCCTCCATGGTGGTGACATCGGATGGATGGACGGAGGAGAGTCTGAGCGGCGCGCCCGGAGGCAACACCCTGACGGTGCAAGCAAGCAGCAGCGTGTCCGGGCGCGCCGTGTGGGCTGTCACCGACAAGCTCATCACTACCGCCAGCGCGCTGGTCAAGCTGCGCGAGCGCGCCGCCGATGTGCAGTACATCATGGACTACGCCGCCGGCACCTGCACCGCCATGGCCATCGGCGACATGCCCAGCCAAACCTGGGACACCTCGGAGGGCGGTATCACCTCCATCAGCGATATTGCCCCGCAGTACGATGCCTGCGTCACCGGTGTAGCCGTGGTGTGGACAAGCGATGACGGAGCCGTGGAAGTGCACACCTACCCGCCCGAGCTGGACATGTCGCAGGATGGTGTCAAAGTATTTTCGCTGACCGGCGCCTACTATGTGGCGAGCTGGGATGCGGTGGCGCGGGAATACTATCAGGCTGCCAACGTGCTGCAATGGGGAGGTTCCATCACAGTGCTGCAAAGTCATGTGGATGTCAGCCCTTTGGGCTACCGGATCAACCTGATAGGCCCCGGAACACATGAGAGCTGGGGCGCGATGGAAGCGGTCGTGACACAGTGTTCTTGGGATTTTATGGAGCGCACCCTCACCGTGTCGCTGGGTCGCGATTTTGCCGATCCGGAATTTGCCGATGCCGAGGCAACCGCTGCCGGTGGCGGCGGCGGCGGCGGAGCGGGTGATGATTGGGGTGACATGGGCGGCGGCGGCCAGGATCCGGTGACAACGGACGATGGCGGAGACATTTTCCCGGAAACACCCTCCGGCGACTTGACTACATGGGATGCGGACACGGGCACGCAAGGCACGCAAGGCACGCAAGGCACGCAGGGCACGCAGGGCACGCAGGGCACGCAAGGCACGCAGGGCACGCAAGGCACGCAAGGCACGCAAGGCACGCAAGGCACGCAAGGCACGCAAGGC
>JBJEVK010000009.1:0-3237 GCA_051884295.1 Akkermansia sp. | reverse complement strand
CACGCAAGGCACGCAAGGCACGCAAGGCACGCAAGGCACGCAAGGCACGCAAGGCACGCAAGGCGGTCAGGACACGCAGGGCGGACAAGGTACGCAAGGCGGCGGATCCGGCATGGCATGTGATTGCTCGGAAAAATGGGACGATTTGGAGACCTGGAAAAATAACATCGAGGCGAGATTGCTGGCGCTGGAGAATGCGCTGTCCGGCACCGACTCGGGCGCGGGCACAACCGGAGCTTGCAACTGCGAATGTGCGGGCTTGCTGGCGGAGATACAGGCGGCGGTTAATGCAGCGGCGGCATCGGTGAGTCTGACGGCCAGCGTCACCAACAGCGTGATGCAGACAAGCACCGGTGATTTGCAGGTGACAGCAACAGCCGCGGCCGCCGGGGGTAGCGGCAGCGCATCGGTCAGTTTCAGTTATTGATATGCCTTGCAATTGTGACAGAGCGGCCATCGTGGCCGCAAGCGTTGAGCTCTTCCACGCCACCATGGCAAGACTTTATGATGGCCTGACGGTGCCGGTGAGCGGTTCCGGGGCATGGTGGACGGGTGTTTGGACCACACGCACCGTGCCGGGCGATGGCAGCGGCGAGACCGGCACGGAATACTACTGGACAGGGGAGCGATACGAAGCAAGCGGAGCTACCGCCGTGTTTAGCTACGACCACGGCACTATGACCGCAAAAATCACCTACAACCTCGAGAACAAAGGAGACTGGGACACAGTGAACGGGTAAAGATGAAAGAAAACGAATCAGCAAAAGCGCGCCTATTGGTGCTTGTTTGTTCATGCCTGGGTTATCATGACCGCAGCGTCCGCGCTGTCAATGCTGCGGGAAGTAAGGCGAAGAGAGAGGCATGCCGGAAGACGTGGCTTGCCAACATTCCGGAAGGCGTGACCTATGCCTTTTTTGTTGGTGGCCAGCAACCCGAAGGCGAGCCCGATGTCTGGGCATTAGACGCACCTGACACCTACAATGGCTTACCGGAGAAAGTGCGTGCGGCATTTGCAAGAGCGTTGACGGTGCCGGGTTGGTCGTACCTATTCAAGTGCGATGACGACAGCTTTATTCATCTCCCGAGACTCAAGGAGCTTGTGGAGGCACAGGATGGAAAGCGGCGCATTGTGTCTTGGCATGGTCGGGTGCAACCATGGTCTTCGCATGGCGGTGCAGGGTATCTGCTCACGCGCGAGCTGGTGGAATGCATTGTGGCAGATTCGAGACTGCAACTTCGGGGTGCTGAGGATAGAGAGATTCATTTTTCTGCCGTGAGAGCAGGTGCTGAGGTGCTGTTCGATGAACGGTTTTGCCCAAACAAGTCGATGGTTCCGGCGGTAGACAATCGGCAAATTTCAGCTCATTGGTGTACTCCGGACGATATGCGAGCAATTTTCGCAGATGATCTTTATCGTGAGGTTCCCACATGGCAAAAAGCTCAAAGTTCACGCAAAATCCCGGCTGCGCTCCCCCGAAGAGGCCAAGAGATTAAGTTTTCAGAATCACCCATGGCCGATGGGCTGCTGATACCGACAGGCACGCGCCGAATCGTCATTTTCAGCAACATCCATTTTGACCCGCGCGCGCTGCCATTGCTGCCGGGAGACCACTGCATCCACATCAACCGCGCCAGGCAATACTACAAGATTGCCGACATCGCGGGGGTGACGCATGCCTGCGTGGTGCGCAAAGGCGCAGACAAAAGCAGCGGGCGGGTCAGATGGTACGACCCGCCGGCAACGGAGGGCTTTTTGCAGGTGCTCCACATTGCAGACAGTCCGATGCGTCAGCGAAGAGCCTGGTGGCGCGAGTATTGCCGATGCAATCCGGGCAAGGGACCGACAAGCGGATTCATCTGCTGGCAACTGGCGCGCGAAGCCGCGCCCGCGCTGCCGGTGGTGCTGGCTGGCTTTGCACCCGGAGAAAATTTCGGCACCACGATATGGCGCGGCCACGCCTGGAATTACGAGGCCAAACTTTACGCGCTCGCTCGCGCTCATATCGTGCGCCCTGATGCCGCTCGCATGGGCGGCAATCTGCCATCCGTGCGCTATCTGGTCATGGTATGCTCCGGAATGCAACACAAAACCCGCCGCGATGCCGTGCGCGCCACATGGGCGCGCGGGGTGCCGCAAGGCGTGGCTGTGCACTTTTACAGCGGCGCTCAGGATGCACCGCCCGCCGAAGATGCAGACAGCCCGGACATGGTTCGGCTTTCCGGCATCTCCCACACCCAAGGAGATTTGCCGGCAGCCCACATTGCCATGATGCGCTGGGCGCTGCAACATTACGATTTTCGATATTTGTTCAGATGTGACGACGATACATACACAGCGCTTGACAGGCTGGCCAACTACACGCCGGCAAAGGGGGCAGCCATGATTGGCAACCCCGATCCCATCCGCAGCGCCGTGGCGCTGTCAGGCGGAGCCGGCTACATCATCCCCCGCGAATGGGTGGAGCGTCTGGTCTTTAATCCCGGTCCCGCACCCTGGAAATACGATGATGTCTACATTTCCCACGAAATTCAGCGTTTGGGTGGCGTGCTTGCACCCGACCGCAGATTCTACCACCCCCACGACAAAGTGCCTGCGCCGGGCAATCGGCAAATCACCGCCCATTGGTGCAGCCCCGAAAATATGGAACAAATAGCGCAAGGCTTGCAACAATGAATTTATACCACGCAGACGCTTTTTCCTTGCTGCCGCAGTTGGCAGCGGAAAGTTTCGATGCAGTGATCACTGATCCACCCTACAGCAGCGGCGGAAAAGGCATGACTCGGCATCAAGGCAAAATGCACGCCGAAAAGTATCTGATCGCCCCCGTTGCCATAGATTTTGACGATGGCACCCGCGACCAACTCAGCCACCACCTGTGGACCTGCGATTGGATGCGGCTATGCTACCGATTGCTGAAGCCCGGCGGCTGGTGCATGGTGTTCACCGATTGGCGGCAGCTCCCACTAACCTGCAATGCCATGCAATGCGCCGGGTACATCTGGTGCGGCATTAACATCTGGCACAAACCCAACGGCCTGCCTCAATTGGGCAGATTTTACCGATCAGACGAATTCATCGTGTTGGGCACAAAAGGAGAACCGCCGGGAGGGCAAAAGCTCATTGGCACCGGAGCGCGCACCTACGCCCAAATATGGGAGGGATTACTCAGCCGCAAAGAGCGCTTTCATGCCACCTCCAAGCCTCTTGGCCTCATGCGCCACCTCATGCAGGTAGTG
>JBJEVK010000008.1:0-7663 GCA_051884295.1 Akkermansia sp. | reverse complement strand
TGACGGCGGAGCAGATGGTGAAGGCGCCGCTGGTGGATGGTTTCCAATCGCCCATCGGCACGCGCTCCGGGGCGCTGGCCTATGATGCCCAACCTTTCGGTACGCTGAATAAGGCACGGGGTGGTTATCATACGGGGGCGGATTTGAACGGCATCGGCGGGCAGAATTCCGATGAGGGTGATCCCGTGTATGCGGCGGGGCGCGGATTGGTGGTGTTCAGCGGCCACGCGGGACCGGGCTGGGGTGAGGTGGTGGTGCTGGCGCATCGCTTGCCGGGGGATGCGCGGGTGATTCAGACGCTTTACGGGCACTTGGCTTCGCGCTGCGTGCATTTGGGGCAGCTGGTGGGGCGCGGCGATTTGCTGGGCACGATCGGTACGGGCGATGGGGCCTACTTGGCGCATTTGCATTTTGAGGTGATTGCCTCGCGCTGCACGGAGGCGGGGCAGCCGGCCTACGCGAAGCAGGGGGTGATGAATCGGCTCGACCCGCAGGAGCTGCTGACGCATTATCCCGCGCCTCCGGTGCCGGATCCCTATACGGCGGTGCGTCGTTTGCGGCTGCGCGAGGCGGCGCTGCAGCAGCCTGAACCCACTGCCGAGCTTCCGCAGGGGACCATCCCCGTGCATCCAACCCGTTTTTTCTGAATACTTTTGTTATGAATCGCACATTGCTTGTCTCGTTGGTTTCTTTCCTGCTGACCCTCGGCATCGGTGGGGGGATGATTTATCTGTTGGAGCATCGCCCGCAGCCGACCCCGGCGCCAGAGCCTGCTGTTTCGGAGCAGCCCGCAGCGGCAGAGTCGGCTCCCGTGGCGCCTGCCCCGGAGCAGCCGACCCCGACGGCGGAAAGCCCGGCGGGGTCGGAGGCGCCGACCTCGCCCGCAGAGCCGACCCCCGAGCCGACCCCAACGGCTGAGCCCGAGCCGGCCGCCGCTCCCGCTCCGTCTCCCGAGCCGACGGCGCAGCCCGCCCCGGAGCCGCTGCGCTTGGCGGAGGTGCCGCGCAGTGCGGAGCATGCCGCTGCCCTGACGGCGACGGCGGCGCTGAGTACGCAGGATTCGCGCGCGGCGCTGGCGCGCTTGGTCGCGTCGGGCGAGGTGAGCGAGCAGGCTGCCGCCGTCATGGCGGATTGGGGCAGCCGCCATCAGGTCGCTCGTGTGGAGGAGGTGGGCAACAGCCGTCGCGACAACGGCGAGCGGGTGACGCGCTACCGCGTGGTGGCGACGGAGGGGGGAGAGGATTTGCTGCTGGATGTGGTGACGCGCGCGGACGGCTCGACCTTTGTGGAGAGCGCCAAGACGACCTCGGCGGACAAGACGGCACTGACGTCCGCCTGCGATGCGCTGACGGTGGCCGAGGGCTTTGTGGAGGCGGTGCGCAGCGGCGATATGGCCAAGGCGCGCAGCATGACGGTGGGGCGCCAGGTGTCGGATGCCACCATTGCGGGCCTGTGCATGATTTTCGAGGAGGGCGAGTTTCGCCTGCGTGACAACGCGCCGCCCATCCGCAATGCCTTTGAGAACGAGACAAACGCCGGATTCATCGTCTACCTACTCTCGGCGGCGAGTCAACAGACGGCTAATATCGGCTTGGAGGAGGCGCGCAGCGAGCAGGGCTGGGGGGTGAGCGCTGTGTCGCTCGACGAGCTGCTGAGCCTGTATGAGAGCAGCGCCAATGCCGAGGGCGGGCACTACTTCCCCATTGTCAAGAACCCCAAGGGCGGCGATTCGCTGGCGTTGTTCTTCGCCTTTGATGAGGCAGCGCTGACACCGCGTTCGCTGCGCCAGCTGCAGATTGTGGCCGAGCTGCTCAAGCAGAGCAGCGGGCAGCTCAACATCTCCGGGCATACGGACGATGTGGGCAGCGAGGCCTACAACCAGAAGCTCTCCGAGCGCCGCGCCGAGGCGGTGAAGACTGCGCTCGTGTCCTTCGGCGTGCAGGCGGAGCAGATCAACACCAGCGGCATGGGCAAGAGCCAGCCGCGCCGCACCTTCGCGCAGGATGTGTCGGAGGAGGAGCTGAATTTCATTCGCGGAGAAAACCGTCGCGCGGAGATTTATCTGGACTTCGAGTGATGGCTCCTACCTTGGCAGCTCGCTTGGGGGGGGCGCGCGATTTTGCCGCGGAGCTCAACCCCGAGCAGCTGGCGGCGGTGACGACGCGCGCGCGCCGCGCGCTGGTGGTTGCGGGCGCGGGCAGTGGCAAGACGCGCACGCTGACCTACCGCGTGGCGTGGCTGCTGGAGCAGGGGGTGGCGCCGTGGCGCATCCTGCTGCTGACCTTTACCAACAAGGCGGCGCGCGAGATGCTGGAGCGCGTGGGCTCGCTGGCGGGCGCGGGGGTGTCGCAGCTCTGGGGCGGCACCTTCCATAGCGTGGCTAATCGCCTGCTGCGCCGCCACGCGGAGCTGCTGGGCTACCGCCCGGGATTTTCGATTCTCGACTCCGATGACCAAAAGGCGCTCATGCGGGCGCTGGTGAAGCAGCACGCGGGCAAGACCGCGCATTTTCCCAAGGCCGAGCAGCTGCTTTCGCTGCACAGTCTGGCGCTTAACACCTCGCGCACCTGGCAGGAGACGTTGCAGAGCGACTACCCCGCCTGCGAGCGCCATGCGGAACTCATCGGACGGATTTTTGCCGATTATGCGGCGCGCAAGCTGGCGCAAAATGCCATGGATTTCGACGATTTGCTGCTCAACTGGCTGCGCCTGCTGCGCGAACAGCCGGAGCTGCGCCGTGCGTGGCAGGAGCGTTTTGCGCACATTCTGGTGGATGAGTACCAGGACACGAACGCCTCGCAGGATGAGATTGTGGCACTGCTGGCGGACGGGGAGCACAACTGCCTGATGGCGGTGGGCGATGATGCGCAGAGTATCTATTCTTGGCGTGGGGCGGATGTGGAGCACATGCTGCACTTCCGCCGCCGCTACCCCGATGCGGAGCTGTTCCCCATCACGGTGAATTACCGCAGCGTGCCTGCCATTTTGGAGCTCTCCAACGCGGCCATCGCGCAGAATGAGTGCCGCATTGCCAAGGATTTGCGCGCGGCGCGTCGGGCGGGGGCGCAGCGCCCCGTGGTGCTGCCCGCGCCGGATAACCGCACGGAGGCGCAGTGGGTGGCGCAGCGCATTGATGAGCTGCTGGCGGGCGGGGTGCCGAGCAGCGATATCGCCGTGCTCTACCGCGCTCATTTCCACAGTACGGATGTGCAGATGGAGCTGGCGCGGGCGCATATCCCCTACCGCATCACCAGCGGGCTGCGCTTTTTTGAGCAGGCTCATGTGAAGGATGTGGTGGCGTTCCTGCGCTTGCTGGCCAACCCGCGCGACGAGGTCGCGTTCCGCCGCATTGTGGGCACTTTTCCGCGCGTGGGGGAGGCGACGGCGGGCAAGCTCTGGGCGCAGTGGTGCGCGGGGGTGGAGCCCTGGCTGGCGGCGCACCCGCAGGCGTCGCGCGTGGGCGTGCCGCATGCCGAGCTGCTGGCCGGGGCGAGCATTCCGGCGGCCATTCGCGGCTCGTGGGCGGCTTTTGTGGCGCTCATGGACAGTTTGCACCCGGCGGGCGGGTCGGAGCTGCTGCCGGCGGAGCTGGTGCATTCGGTGCACGAGTATTTGCTGCCCTACCAGAGCCGCGCCTACGAGAATTACGAGGAGCGGGCGGAGGATTTGGAGCAGCTGTGCCGCACGGTCGGCGAGGAGGAGGATTTGGATGCCTTTTTGGCGCAGGTGGCACTGCTGAGCGAGGTGGATACGACCGCCGCAGAGGAGGACAGCGTGACGCTGAGCACCATCCATCAGGCCAAGGGGCTGGAGTGGAAGGTGGTGTTCGTCATTTTTCTGGGCGAGGGCTTGTTCCCGCACCGCCGGGTGCTGGAGAGCGGCGACCCGCGCGATGTGGAGGAGGAGCGCCGCCTGTTCTATGTGGCGGTGACGCGGGCGCAGGATCAGCTCTACCTCTCCTTCCCGCGCTACAACGGCCGGGGCTACGATGTGCAGTATTGCCCGCCGAGCCGCTTTCTCACGGCGCTGCCCGAGGAGCTGGTCGAGCTGTGGGAGCCCTGAGTATCAAGGCTCAGTACGCCGCAGAGAAGCTTCCCGATCGGCGGCTCTCAGATAAACTTGCGGTCGCGGAAGAGGTGCGCCTTGAGGGGGTCGGCGGCGGCGAGGTGGGTGTAGGCGATGGCGAGGGCATCGGCGGCATCGGGGGCGGGGGTCTCCGTCAGCTGCAGCAGGGCGCGCATCATGAAGGCGACCTGCTGTTTGAGGGCACCGCCGCGACCGACCGTCGCCAGTTTGACACAGCTGGGCGGGTATTCGGCGATGCGCAGTCCCGCGCGCGCGGCCGCCAGCACCGTGGCCGCGCGCGCCGAGCCCATGGCGATGGCCGTGCGGTGCGATTGGACGTAGATGATGCCCTCGATGGCGAGTTCATCGGGCTGCCAGCGTGCAATGAGCTCGCTCACCCGCTCGTGGATGGCGAGCAGGCAGG
This sequence comes from Akkermansia sp., assembly GCA_051884295.1. GTDB lineage: Bacteria > Verrucomicrobiota > Verrucomicrobiia > Verrucomicrobiales > Akkermansiaceae > Akkermansia. Next base: position 3,174 of record JBJEVK010000008.1, on the reverse strand, counting down.
CGCTTTGCGGGCGGTTCTGCGGCAGGTGCAGGGTGCCGTATTCCAGCGCACGGGCATCCCGGCTGTCGCCTTCGATGACGGCATAGCCTGTGTTGCGGATGGCGGGGTCGATGCCGACGACACGCATGGCGGGCGGGCTGCTCAGCGGCGGCGGCGCTTGGGCGCCGGGCGGGGCTTGCGGACGGGGCGGATGGGCGCCGTCTCCAGCAGTGCCGTGTAGGCATAGTGGAAGCCGTCCAGCTTGCGCCTCTCGATTTTCTGATTGACGAACAGCTCCACACTCTTGGCAAAGTCTACCTCATCGGCCGTCAGCAGCGTGAACGCATCGCCGCTGGCCTCCGCGCGCCCCGTGCGCCCGATGCGGTGCACATAGTCCTCCGGGTTCTCCGGCACGCGGTAGTTGATGACATGGGTCACGCTGTTGATGTCGATGCCGCGCGCGGCGACATCCGTGGCGACGAGAATGCGGTACTTGTCCTCCTTAAACCCGCGCAGCGCGGCCATGCGATCTTTTTGCGCGATGTCCGAGTGCATGACGGTCACTTGCCCCTCCCAACCGGCGTTGTTGAGCATCTGCGCCACGCTGTCGGCCTCTTTGCGCGTGCGGGTGAAAATCATCATATTCTTGAAGTCGGTGGCCTTGAGCAGCGCCAGCAGCAGCTCGTCGCGCTGGTCCAGCCCCACGGGGTAGAAGGCGTGCGAGATGGTAGCCGCCACCTCGCGGCGGGCGATGGCAATCTCCACCGGGTCGCTGAGGCACCACTTGGCAAAGCCTTGCAAGATCTGCGGCATGGTGGCCGAGAAGAAGAGCGTTTGCCGCCCCTCCCATGGGCAGAGGTTGACGATTTTGCGGACGATGGGCAGGAAGCCCATGTCGGTCATGCGGTCGACTTCATCGAGCACCAGGTGCTTGACGGCCTTGAATTTCATTGTGCCGCGGTAGAAGTGGTCGACCAAGCGCCCGGGGGTCGCCACGACCACATCGCAGCCTTGCTTGAGTGCTTCGGTCTGCGCGCCGTAGCCCACGCCGCCGTAGAGCAGGCCGATGGTGATGTCGGTGTGCGCGGCGTAGGTGCGGAAGGCTTCGGCCAGCTGGTCGGCCAGTTCGCGAGTGGGCTCCAGAACCAGTACCTGCGGCTGCCCCGTGTGCGTGATGGCGGTGAGCAGGGGCAGGGCAAAGGCGGCGGATTTGCCGGTGCCCGTCTGCGAGGCGCCGATGACATCGCGCCCGTTTAGAATGCAGGGGATGGCCTGCTCCTGGATGGGGGTGGGGTGCTCATAGCCGCAGTCCTTCACGGCTTCCAATATCGGGGCGGCCAGCCCCAGCTCGTCGAATGTCATGTTGCTTGTGTGTCTTGAAAAAGGGTTTCGGATGGGGCTCAGCTCAGATAGGGGTTGGTGAGGAGTTCCTCGCCGATGGTGGTGGCGGGGCCGTGTCCGCAGCACACGCGCGTGGCGGGCGGCAGGCTGAGCAGATGGCGGCGGATGCCCTCCGTCAGGGTGCGCATACTGCCGCCGGGAAAATCCGTGCGCCCCACGGCACCCGCGAAGAGAATGTCGCCCACAAACACCGCGCCCTCGGCGGGCAGGTAGTAGGCGAGCCCGTCGCGGGAGTGCCCCGGGATGGAGAAGACCTGCCACGCCATGCCGCCCCAGTCTCCCGTCGCAGCGTTGCCCAAGGGAGCATCGACGGTGTAGGGCGGGGTGGGCGGCAGTCCCCAGGCAGCGGCGGCTGCGGCGAGGGTTAACTCGTCGTCGGGGGGGCAGAAGGCGCTGATGCAGCAGCCGAAGCGTGCCTGCACGGCGGCGGCGTCCTGCACATGGTCGAAGTGCTGGTGCGTGAGCAGCAGCTGTGCAGCGACCCAGTCGGCCGCTCCTTCCGGGGCGTCGATGAGCACGGCTTCGCCCGTCCCCTCCGGCAGCAGAAGGTAGGCTTTGCAGGCCACCGGCCCGCCCGTGTAGCAGAGCATACGCATCGCAACTCCCATTATACACGCTCGCTGCGCCTTTGTCGAGCCTGTTGTCCGGACGCTTTTTTCGGTGTCTCAAGTGATGTGATGCCGATAACGGATCACACGCACAACATCCGGACTGAATGCAAAGCCCCCGTTCCGGAGTGGATGCGTACATCGCCATGTGTGTGCCGGGCAATGGACTGCAGAACGTTGAAAAAAGGCAGGGAGAGGGGGAACAAGACAATCCCCTTCCCCGAATGCCGCTCGGGGAAGGGGGGATGGGTTTGTGCGGAAAAATAATCAAAATCCGCCAAGCTCGGAGTTCGGGGACGCTCAGGCAAGGCGTCTGCGGCGCGCGGCAAGCCCGACCAAGGCCAGCAGGCTCAGCGTGGCGGTAGCGGGCTCGGGAACGCTGACAATGCTGATGCTCTTCACACCTGCATCGCCGATTCCGCCATCAAGAATAAAGCCAACCGTATCAAATGACACATTCTCCTTAATGGTGATATTGTCACTCCAGGTCTTGGTGCCATCCGTTACAGAAACCGAGAGCGAGGAACCCTCAAGGGTAAGGCTATATGTCAGCGGAACAAAGGCTGTTGTAAAGGTGCTCCCACTTTCTTTCAGAACCTCCGGGTGCACTTTTTCTGCGCCGCCGCCGGTTGTTTGGAATGTTACCAACCCCTGCGAAGTTTGGCCCTGTGCGGTGCACTCTACGATGTCCTGATTCAAGGTGCCGACAGAGATGAAATTGTTGCTATTGTAGGAGCTGCCCATGACAACGCTGTATGCTCCTGTGCTGGATGCCAGATAAAACTCCAATGACTGCTCGTTTGTATTGCCGAAAGTGGTGAAAGTGATGTTGTAAGAGTCATTGGGGGACAACGTAACCTCCGTGCTCAAGGTGTTTTGTTTCCAGGGTTGCGCAACGACAGCTCCGTTCGCACCGAAACTGAAGTGCGGTGTATTCCAACCGTTCCACTGTCCGGATGTCCATTCGGTCGGTTGTGATGAGACCGTTGTGAAATCCGTATTGAGAATCGTCTCGGCAGATGCTGCACCCGCCAAGGCGATGAGGGCAATGATAGTCTTTTTCATATACGTATAGAGTTAAATGAACATCTAAAGCGATCCTTTTTCTTGGATCGCCCGACGCGATTGTACAGCATTGCGAATGCTGTATCAAGACTGATTATGCAAAATATTAAGAATTTGTTCA
>JBJEVK010000007.1:27856-32039 GCA_051884295.1 Akkermansia sp. | reverse complement strand
CAAGGTGTTCTGCAACGGCTTTTCGGTGTCGCATTTGATTTTGCAACTTACACCGTGAGTGGCGCCCGCATTTTCCGCTTGCGGAGCCGTGCTGCCTATGCTACGCTCATCCTTGCTATGGAATCAGATTCGCCTCACCTAAGGGGTTCGCTCATTGTTTTTGAGGGTATTGACGGCACGGGTAAATCCACGCAGATGCGTCTGCTGGCTTCGTATTTGGCGGCGCGCGGCGTGGAGGTGGTCACGGATTGTGAACCGACGCACGGGGAGTGGGGCATGCGCGTGCGCCGCGCTGCGCAGCAGGGCGAGCGCTTGAGCATCGAGGAGGAGGTCGATTGCCTCCTGCAGGATCGCCGCGAGCATGTGCGTGACGTGATTGAGCCCGCCCTGGCCGCGGGGCGTTGGGTGCTGTTGGATCGCTATTACCTTTCGATGATGGCCTATCAGGGAGCGGCAGGCGTTTCCGTGGAGCAGATTCGCGAGTGGAATGAGGAGTTTGCCCCCATACCCGATGTGGCGTTTTGGCTCGATATTCCTGTGGAGATGGCGCTGGAGCGCATGAAAGCGCGCGGAGGCGAGCAGGATGCCTTTGAGCAGGAGCCTTTTCTGGCAGCCTGTGCGGCCATCTATTCCGCGATGGAGATGCCCTGGTTGCACCGTATCGAGGCCGACGGCGACGCGCACAGCACCCAGCAACGCATTCGCGAGGTGGTGAGCGAGGAACTGGGGATCTGAGACCGCTATGTTGATCCTGTGAAAACGCCCGCGTTGCCGGTCGGCAACGCGGGCGCATCATCTGCGGAGAAGAGCAGGGGAGCTCAGACCTTCTTCTTGGACTTCTTCTTGCCTTTTTTGCCTTTCTTGTCGGCTTTCCCTGCTTTCTTGCCGCCGCTCAGGGCATTCGTGCCCTCGTAGACCAGCACCTCGGCAGGCTTGAGGGTGATGTTGATTTCCTCATCAATGTCGACCGCCTTGCCCGACAGACCGCTGAGCTTGCGCTGGTCGTCGTAGGAATCGTTCAGCGTCACCTTACCCTTGTAGGCCGGGGGAATGTCCAGAATGCGGCGCAGGGTGGAGCGGAGTGTCTTTTCCGAGGCCGAGGAGTTGCGCAGGGTCAGGGTGCATTTCTCGGCATTCCACGAGGCCCAGCCGTAGATGTCGCCATCCTGACCGTCCCAGGGGTTGCCGCCGACCCAGTGGGTATCGGCCAGCACATCGCTGTTGCGGCGCAGCCACTTGATGCCCGCAGCCAGCTCGTCCCAGAGCTCGCCGCGACCCTGGTTGAGCAGGTCCTGATCGGCGTAGATTTCCAGCAGCCCCGAGCCGCAGCCGAAAGCCGCGCGGATTTCCTTGACGCAGTTGGCGGGCTCCGTGCTCATGCACTTGGGCGGGCCGTTGCGGGTGATGATGATGCCGTGGGTCATCAGCGAGTTGATGGGGAAGAGCGGCGCGCCGGTGACAAAGACCTCGTGCACCAGGCGGTCGCGGTAGGTAATCCACTGGTCGCGCGGGTCGCCCGCCGTTCCCTTGCGCCCGAAGTCGTTTTCCTGGCGCCAGATGGAGTCGGCATACATGAACCAGAAGGGGCTGGCCCAGGTGCCCACCGTGGTGTTGATGAAGACATCGGGGCGCGCTTGGCGCAGCTCGGTGAGCACGCGCAGGATGCCCTCGGCATCTTCAACACCCGTGGGGCTCTTGGCCGGGCCGTAGGCGTGCGGAATGGCCGAGATGCCGTCGAACTTGAAGTAACGCATGTCATAGCTCTTGATCATCTGCTTGCAGCGCCCCGTGAACGCATCGAAATACTCATCGTTGGAGAGTTGGAAGTTGTTGATCTGGTTGTTGGGGTGGTTCTTGTTCCAAAAAGCCAGTCGCATCTTCTTGGACGAACCGTAGCCGCCCACGGGACCCAACCAGGTGCCGATGCCCGCTTTCTGCTGCTTGGCCAGTTTGTTGATGGCGCTGAAGCCCTTGGGGAAGCCGCAGTGGAAGTCCCACAGGCTGTTGAAGTCATCCCAGCCGTCGTCGATGACGAAGGCGTCGAGCCGCACGCCGCGTTTGGTGTAGAGCTCGCGGTTCCAGGTCTTGAGCAGCTCCAGCCACATGGCCTCGTTCGTGCGTTTGGCGGGGTCTTGGTTGTCGTGCAGGCGAATGCCGATTTCGTACCAGTCGTTGTAGTGCACGAAGGGGCGGTAGGGTGCCGCTTTCTCGCGCTCGGTGTAGTAGAGGAAGGAGCGGCGCTTTTGCTCGGGAGCAAAGATGCCCAGTACGCTCGACACTTTCCAAGGATTCTTGGGCTTGAGCGTGGTGGCGCGCACCCACTGCCCCGTTACCAGCCCGGCAGGGCCGTCCTCGTGGTTGCCCTCGGCCTGCGCACCCTTGCGGGGCAGCGAAATGCTGACCGTGCCCTTGCCCTGCAGGGGGCCATCCTTGGTCTGAGCCCAGTAGCGCAGGGTGTACTCGCCCGCTTGCACGCCCTTGAGGGTGTAGGTTCTGTTATCGCCCTCGTGCATGTCTTCGCTGACCACGGTGGTGCCGTCAGTGCTGAGCAGTTGCACCCCGATGACGCGGAGTTGCCCGCCCGGCGCAAAGGTGATGGTGCAGTCGCCGCCCTTGGTGAACGCGACCGCTCCCTCGGCCGCCAGCAGGTGCTGCGCCATCGGGCCGTCCATCTTGCTGTACTTGTCGCCGTAGGCTTTGGTGACAGAGGGGTGAATCTCAAAAATATTGCCGAAATCTTCCTTGGTCCATTGTTCCGGGTTCCAGCCCGAGTCGGCGTTGCTGCCGCCCTCCTGAGTGCCGATGTGCATGAGTCCCATCGGGGTTTCCAGCGCGGTGAACATCAAATCGTCCACCACCACGCGACCGTGCGTCGTGTTGCCCGAGATGCTCAGCTCGCCGTGCGGTTTGATGGCATACTGCAAGGGGGTGATGGAGCGGAATGCGATGTCCTGCGCGGCGGAGAGGGTGAATTCCTGGCGCAGGTAGGACGAGCCGTCGCGCAGCACGGCGCGCCACTTGATCGTCAGCCCGCTGTCGGGCTCGGTGAAGGTCGCACTCAGACTCTTGCCGGGGAAGCGCGGTGCCAGACGCACGGATTGTTCATTGGCAGGCAAGTCCTTGCAGCTCAGATCCGAAACGTTCATTTGCGAGGACTTGAGGGTTTTATCTCCCTGCAACTCCACGGTGAAGAGCTCGGGACTCGACCCGGCAACGCGCGTACCGTCGGCCAACTTCATCCCCGTGAAGCGAATCTTGCCTCCCTGTTGGGAGAAGCCGGCGCTGAACAGCTCATTGCTGAGGGTATAATGTCCGTCAGCCGTTGCCTGAGAGGCAGCGGCACCCGGCTCCTTGCCCGGGTAGTCCACGGCGTTGGCGAGTTGCGCGCCGAACAGTGCGGCGAGAAAGAGGGGGACGTGTTTCATCGGGAGCACATACTACCACAGAGCGCATGAGGTTGCAAACAGAAAGGATTTGCCTTGATTCTAATCTGTTTATATGATAAAACTTTTCCGAATGTGAAACAAAAAGCTCCCTGCGGCGCGCTTACTGAGATGACGGGCTGTGCGTCGAACGGCTGTTCCGGCCGCTTGGGAGAATGGCTCACCGAGACTCATCATGAAAACGAATCGCCTAATGAACCGCATGCTTGCGCTGCTGTCTTGCAGCGCGCTGTTCCTGAACTCCTGTGTCTACGAGCTCCCCACTTGGGCGGGTACTTCCTCCGTTCCCGTTTCCGGCAGCGTGACCTATGCCTCGGATGTAGCGTGGACCCCCGCCAGCTATGATGCCAGCGGCTTTCCCATTTATGGCTACAGCTACGGGCGCCCGGTGTATGGCTACACGGCAGAGGGCGTGGCTATTTTTACCGTGGCTGCGCTGACGGCGGCTTGTCTGGTGCCCCTGTGGGCTCCGGCGCCTTGGTATCACGGCCATTGGCACTACCCGCCGCACATTCATCGCGTTGCGGCGCCCCCGCGTTATCCCGCCGGGCATCGTCCCGCCGTGCGTCCCCATGGCGGCATCAATGCGCCGATTCATCGCCGTCCGCATGAGGTGCTGCGCCCGGCTCCCCGCCCGCAGGCGCCGCAGATAAACCGCCCCGCGGCGGGGCATCGCCCGCAGGCACCGCAGATAAACCGCCCCGCGGCGGGGCATCGCCCGCAGGCACCGCAGATAAACC
>JBJEVK010000007.1:0-27756 GCA_051884295.1 Akkermansia sp. | reverse complement strand
CATCGCCCGCAGGCACCGCAGATAAACCGCCCCGCGGCGGAGCACCGCCCGCAGGCACCGCAGATAAACCGCCCCGCGGCGGAGCATCGCCCGCAGGCACCGCAGATAAACCGCCCCGCGGCGGAGCACCGCCCGCAGGTGAGCCGCCCAAGCGCCGAACATCATGCCCGCCATGCGCAGCGGGAAGCGCCATCGCGCATGCATCGCCGCTGAGCATTGACCCCGCCCCCTTGTACAGGGGACGGGGTCGCTCTCATCTCAACTCCATGCCTTCCGCCTGTTGGTCGGAAGTTTTTTTGTTTGGGGGGCGCTGGCGGAGCCCACGCTCGTCGCTCGGCTGTTCCGCGCGCTTGGTCCGAGCGAAGCCGGGTTCAGAGCTCGCGCCCGAAAGCCAGGCGGTCATATTGCTCGTTGGCGTAGCGGTGTTGAGGATGGTTGGTGCGCATGTAGGCCTCGTGCAGGGGATGGGAGGGGTCGCGGGCGATGCGCTGTGCCTCTCGGCGTCGGTCGTTGCCGTGGGGTTCCCCGCGCAGGGGCGCTTCCTCCGTCAGGGAGGCGGCGGCCAGCATCAGCTTGGCAAAGTCGGGGTTGGCGCGCAGGGCGGGGTTCTGCACCAATGCCTCCACATCGACACCGCTTTGCCGCCCCATTTGCTCCAAAAAGGCGCCGATGCGGTTCATGTTGCTCTCGTATTCCTCGCCCCATTCGTTCTGCAGCCCGGCATCGGCAGCCTCAATGGCTGCTTGCGTGGCCTGCGCGGCCTGTTCGAGGTGGCGGCGCCCCTCCTCTGCATAGCGGGTGCAGAGAGCCTCCATGGCGCGCGGGGGAACGCCGTATTCGTAGGCCACCTGAGCCATGCTCTTGGCCAGGGTCGGATCCCAGAGCTCATCGGGAGCGGCCTCGGGGCGGGGCAGGCTGTAGGCTTCGGCGGAATCGGGCAGCCCCACGGCCATGCGGAACGCAGCCATGCGGCGCTCATCGCCCTGCTCGGGGTAGCCGCGCAGGCGCTCCAAATGCGCGTAGCTCTTGGCGAGCGCTTCGGGGCGGCGGAACTTGGCGAGCGAGGCGGCGTAGGGTTCCAGCTCCGTAAAGCGGCGGTACCAATCGGGGCTGAACTCGCCCGTGGCCGTCATCAACGGGGTGTCGGAGGCGGATTGTTGCTCGGCGGCGGCTACGACCGCCGGATCTTCGTTTTCAGGTTGCATCATCATGTTCGGGTTGGTTTGCTTCTCGTTGCGCCAGCTCCAGCTGGCGGCGAATGACGAGGAAGATTTCTCGGTGGGCATCGCGGCGCATGGCATCCAGCGGGTCGTAGCTGCCCGCATGGCCTTGGAAGACAGGCAAATCGGTCTCGAAGCGCGCTTCCAGATCGAGCAACACCTGCTGACCGGCGGGACTGCCCAGCACGGCGAGCAGCCGACGGCGGCGGGCGCGTGCCGCATCAAGGGGAGATTCGGGCTGCATCATGCTTCAGGGGTGCCGGGGGCGGGTGTGGCGGCGTTTTGCCGGGCGGCTTCGGTCTCGCGCTTGCGGCGCAGGCGGCGCACGGCAGCATCGGGGCGCAGAATCTCCTCGCTCACGCCGTCGAGGCGCGCCGCCAAGCGGAAGGTGCGCTCCAAATCGACATGGTCGAGCAGCGAGGCATCCATCTGCCCCATTTGCTGCAGGCGCTGCAGGGTGCGGTCAATACCTTCGACGCGCTGGCGGCGCAGCGCTTGGGCAATGCGTCCCTGGTAGACCACATGCGGGCCGTCGATGACGGCTTCTCCGCGTCGGTCGGTTCGCAGCGCCGTCTGCGGCGGGCGGGGCAGGCGCCCGCTGCGGAAGAGCAGGGCAAAGACGCGCTCCATCATCGGTGCGAAGTCGCAGGTGAAGAGTGTGAAGGAGGGAGAGAAGAGCATGACGCGTTCATTTTCGCGGGCGATGACCTCGCTGGCGCTCATCTGCTGGCGGCGGTTTTCCCACAGCTCCAGCATGGGGATGAAGAAGGCGCGGTTGATGGCATCCTGTTTCTGCCGCAGGCGATCCATCCCCACATCGTAGCGCCCCTGGGTGGCCCATTCGCGCGGGTAGCCGAGGCTGGCGCTCTCGGGGTTGATGAGGGTGCGCCCGCCCGCGCGCAGGTCGACCTCGCCCACTTGGTTGGCCAGTTCGAGAATGCGGGGGAAAGCGGCCACCTCGCCCAGCATGTCGAGAATGCGGTTGAGGAACTGCGCCTGCCGGATGTCGGGGTAGACCAGCCGCGCGGGTGCCAGCCCGTAGACCCCCTCACCCCAGCGCAGAAAGCGCGTGACCATGTAGGGCATTTCGCGGTAGCCGCCCTCCTCGACCACACAGTTGTCGTCCAAGCTGTAGTAGAGGCTCTCAAAGGGCATGTTGCGCGCGTCCTCGCGGCGGCGGTTGCGGCGGCGGCGCGGGCGCACGACATGCAGGAAGCTCAGGCTGCCGCTGTGCGGGTCGCGCCCGTTCTCCAGCAGCGCGCGGGCGTGGGGACCCAGCGCTCGGAGCCCGAATTGGCTCTCGGCTTGGTGCGGGGTGAAGCGGAACTCGCGCATGTAGGTGTCCACCGTGCCTTCGTCGTTCTCGGCGCAGACGAATTGACCGCAGGGAATGTGGCGGAAGAGCAGGCGCCCGCTGCGCGCCAGGGTGCAAAAGAGGCTACCCGTGCCCAGACCCACGCGGTCGAGAAAGCACTCGTGGAGCTCGGTGTAAAAATTGCTCAGTGCCAGCTCGCGGGCGGCGATTTCGGAGCATTGGTTGTACCAGGCCTCGACCTCGTCGCCGCCGAGGGGTTCGGGGGCGCTCCACTTGAACCACTGCTCATGCCCGGGGGTGATGTAGCTCATGTGTCCCCCCGCCAGTTTTTGGCAGGCTTCCACGGCGGTGGTGTCGCCCAGTCGGCGGGCGGAGGCGGCATCGGGCACCGCATCACCCGTCGGCTCCTGCAAGCGCGAGGGCAGAACATACTCCCGCAGCGTGTCCCACCAGCTCTCCCAAGGGGCGCGGGCGGCGCAGAGCGCACGGTAGCTTTGGAGCAGGGTCGGATCCATCAGCCTAAGGTAGTGTTGTAAGTATCTGAGTTCGCAGCCGCTTGTCGACGGGCGGAGAGAATGGTTGAGAGCAGCCCGCGCTTGCGTTTGTTGCTTTGTGCGTAACTGTTCCGGCTGTCCTCGGAGAGGTTTTCGGTGACAACGGGTATCTCGGTGGTGGTCGGAACGGAGGGTGTTTTGGCAGCGAATCCCATAGTATCAGGTGCGGTGTTAGTGTTGGTGAGTGGGGAGCGGGAGCAGACAGCGCCAAGGCAGACAGTGCGGGCATCGGTTGCGGAGCCCCCGGCGGAAACAGACCCAGGGCAGCGGCGACAGCCCCGCCGCCATGCGTCGCGCCAGCGCTAAATTGCCCACCAGCAGGTGAATGTACCACGCATCGGCATCCGCCGGTGCATCGTCCAGCAGCTCCCAGCGTTCGGGGCAGGCGCGGCGGGCGGGCTTGAGCAGCGCCACCAGCTCGGGCATGTAGAGCACGACACCGCGCGGGGCGGCGGCCAGCGCCTCCAAATCCGCCGCCATATCGCGGCGGGCGAGGGCGTAGTAGCGCGCAGCAGCATCGCGGGCATCGCAGTTCATGGAGCCGAGCATAGAGGAGACGCACGGCGAGCGCCAGTCCCTGCCGGGGGTGCGCCGATGCGTTTCTCCGGCAGAATCCGCCTGCCCGCGGCAAATCCCGCGTTGCCGCTGCGTGCAGCATCCGCGATACTGGGGCCGCTATGAGTGAAGGAACCATCCCCGAGACAGCGCTCACTGCCTTGGATATTTGCAACATTGCCCTGAGCAAGCTGGGCGAATCACCCCTGAGCGCCATTGACCCCAATGGTTCGCACGCTTCGCGCATGTGCTACATGCACTACCATCCCGTGCGGCGCGAGGTGCTTTGCGTCAACCGCTGGAGTTTTGCCACCGCCACACGCACCCTCAGCGCGGAGGAACGGTCGGGCGGCGAGGGCTCTCTGCCGCATGTGCTGCCGGCGGATTGCCTGCGCGTGCTCAGCGTCAGCTCGCCCTCGTGGACCCTGCGCGGGCGTTGCATCTACTGCCCGGCGGCAAGCATCCGCGTCAGCTACATCACCGACTGCGAGGATGTCTCGCTTTTTGAACCCCTCTTTGTCGAGGCGCTGGCCGTGCGGCTCGCCTACAAACTCTGCATCCCGCTCATCAACAGCACCACCGCCCGCCAAGCCCTGCTGGATGAATACCGCCACATCGCCCTGCCGCAGGCAGCTCATTTCAACGGGGTGCAGTCGCACTCCAACGACAGCCACCCCCTCTACCGCCTGTGGCGGCAGACGATGGCGCAGCACGGTGAATAAGTGTTGTGAATAAGTCGTTTTGTTTATTATTCAAGCTACTTAAAATCAACGATTAACAAATTGTGAACAAATACCGTGAAAGCCATTGACTTCATCTGCCGCTACCTTGTGCGCGCCGCACAGGACGACCTGACACCTACCGCGCGTCAGGTGCTGCTGGCCGTGGCGGCCGGACTCGACAACAGCACCGACATTGCGCGGCTGACCGGCATGCCCCCCGGCACCTGCACCAATGTCCTGCGCTCGCTGGCCACGCGCCGCGAGCTGCACTGCGTCAACCGCAGCGCCGGCTTCTATGTGCTGGGCCCCTCCGGCAAGGAGCGCGTGCGCCGCCTGCTCGATTTCAGCCGCCATGCGTAAGAAACGCCACCTGACCATCGAAGAAAAGCGCGACTGGCTTGCCGAGGTCTTTCGCGATGCGAGCGGGCAGTACTCGCAGGCCGACCGCTTCAAAGCCATGGTGGAGGACACCAAGCTGGCCGAGCTGGAGGATGCCGCCAAGGCCGCTGCTGCGACTGCTGCCGCACCGCCTGCCCCCGCCATCAACCTCGAGCTGCTGGCGCACCTGCCTCCTCCGCTCAGCGAGAGTTGAGGGCTCCATCGAACAGACCGGGCAGCAGGAGCTGCGCCACCGGGGCAAAGCTGCGGCGGTGCTCGGGGCAGGGACCCAGCCGCCGCAGCGCCGCCAAATGCGCCGCCGTGCCGTAGCCCGCATGCTTCTCGAAACCGTAGCCCGGGTACTGCTGCGCCAAAGCGAGCATGAGACGGTCGCGCGTCACCTTGGCCACAATGCTGGCCGCCGCAATGCTCAGGCAGCGCGCATCGCCCTTGACCAGCGCGCGGTGCGGCAGCGGGAACTGCGGCACCGGCAACCCGTCGATCAGGCAAAAATCCGGCGTCTCCGGCAGGGCGGCCACCGCCCGCGCCATCGCCTCGTGCGTGGCGCGCAGGATATTCAGGCGGTCAATCTCCGCCGCCTCCGCCATCCCCACGCCGATGTGCACGCGCGCGTCCTCCCGCAGCTGCGTGTACAGAGCCTCGCGGCGGCGCGCCGTCAGCTTTTTGGAATCATTGAGCCCCGGCAGCGCAAGACCCGGCGGCAGCACCACCGCCGCCGCCACCACCGGCCCCGCCAGCGGCCCGCGTCCCGCCTCATCAATGCCGCACACACAGGCATAGCCCGCCGCCCGGGCAGCGCGCTCCTCGGCATCATCGGGCAAAGCCCCCTGTTCAGCGGCGCGCACGGATGGGAACTTGGTTGAGCAGTCGATCGGGCAGCGGTTCACCCTCCTTCTGCAGGTAAAGAGCCTCGATATCATCCAGATAATCCGAAATCGGCGTGGGAGCGCTCGGCGTTTCGCGACGCAGCAGCCGCATCGCCTCCGCATAGTTGTCGAACGAGCGGCGGTTTTCCTTGCCCAGGTGGGTGATTTCGTACCAATCCAAGTAGTCGCGACCTCGCAGGCAGGCCGCCACATAAGCCTGGCGCAACTCGCGCAGCGGCCCCAAACTGTTCTGCGCCTCGTCCGGGGAACCGCCGCTGAGCACATCCGTCACCACGCGGCAGTATTCCGCCACAATCGGGCGGTACCCGGGGAAGCAGCGCAGGCTCAGCTGCATCAGGCGATCCAAGCAGGGGCGCAGCAAGCTCTGCCAATGCGGCTGCGCGGTCAGCTCATACACATTGTCGACCGACAGCGGGCGCGGCGTTTCCGTCTCGGGGTCGAAATACATCGCCGTCAGCGCCTCACTCAGCTCGCGCTCCGACTCCAAAGGCGTCAGCACCTCCTGCGCCTGCGGCAACGCCAAATTCGCCAATTCCAACGCCCACCATTTGCTCAGCAGCTCCCGATCCACCCCCAGCTCGTGGAAATGCGCCGCAATCAGCTCGCGGGGGCTGCCCTCTGCCGTGGCGGCCTCATCCAGCAGACTGCGGAGCTGCTCGACCCCGCCATCGCGCGTCAACAGCGCCATCACCAGCACCCCGCACGAGGCGTTGTACACCTGCCGTGTCACCGCATCCAGCTGTTCCGGATGCTCCAGTGAGACGATTTCCTCCGGCGACAGCATCTCGGCGCGGTCGAACAGGTGGCGGTACAACTCGCGGTCAACCGCCTTGTTGCTGCGCCAAGCCACCGCCTGATACAGCCCCGTCACCAGCCAATCGGGCAGCGACACCGCATCGGGAATCGCCCCCGGCTCCAGCGCGCGCAGCGCCCGCTCGCACAGCACCACCGCCACAATCGCGCGGTCGAGCGCCTGCAAATCAATCCCCCCGCCGGGGTAAATGCGGATCTGAAAGTTCGGCTGTCCGTCCAGAATGCGAATGCGTGTGCGGATGGGGTGGGGCTGCGGCGTGTCCGTCGACTTACCCAGCAAGCGGATGGACACCATGCAGCGCACATCCGGCGCCAGCCCCAGCAGGGCGAGCACACGACCGCGCACCTCGTCCGCATGGGTCGCAATGGCCCCCAGGCGCAGGGAATCTGCCCCGCTGATCGAGAAAAAACCGCTTTGCGAGAGCACATGCTCGTCCGCATCGGGCAGCAGGATAGGTGTTCCCGAAGCCGCAGCGCTGCGGGTTTGCCCGGCGGCGGGGCGGGGCAGGGCGGGAGCCTTCGGGCGCGGTTGCCCGGCGGCGGCACGGCGGCGCGTCTCTGCCTGAGCCGCTCGGTGGGCGGCATCCCGGCGGCGCACCTCCTCCTGAGCCCGGCGCACCTCCTCATCGCGGCGGGAATCAAAATCCCGAGTGGCGCGGATGGCGGCCGCATCCTCATCCTCCTGCTCCCCCGTCAGCCAGGTCGGCCGCCCGCCATCGCCCGCATCCACAACCGTGTCGTCCTCTGCCGGCAGGGGAAAACCACCCAGCAGGAGCAGGGACACAAGGAGGGAACAGCAGCGCATTGCCCCCATGCTAGCAAAAGCCCCCCCGAGCTGCAAGCCCCGAATGCGCCCGCAAACACGCCCCCTGCGGCAGCCTGCTGACGCGACTTTTGAGGCGCACAGGAGCTTCGGAGCCGAAAAAACCGCCCCGGCGGGTGATTTCTTCTTCACAAACGGCTCGGAGACATGTAAAATAAAGGCATCATCATGGCTATCCGTAAGCAAAAGACACTCGCCAAATGCGCCTCGATTGCCGGCACTTCCCTGCACACGGGGCGTCCCGTCCAGCTGACCATCAAACCGGCTGATGCCGACACGGGTCTGACTTTCCGCCGCATTGATCTGCCGGACAAACCCTTCATCCCCGCCAGTGCTGCCTATGTGCAGACGGTGGAGCGAGCGACGACCCTGGCCGTGGGTTCGGTGCGTGTGCATACAGTGGAGCACATCCTCTCCGCGCTCACGGGCATGGGGGTGGACAACGCCATCATCGAGATGGATGCCAGCGAGCCCCCCATCGGCGACGGTTCGGCCAACCCCTATGTGCAGCTCATCAAGCAGGCCGGCTTGGTGGAGCAGGAAACACCCTGCCAGGTGTGGGACATCCGCGAACCCATCACCGTCGGAACGGCGGGAGGCTCGCAAATCATCATCCTGCCCTCCAAGGACTTCCGCGTCAGTGTCACCGCCGTGGGACCCGAGGGCCGCGTCACGCAATACTTCCACAGCGTCATCACCCCCGAAACCTTTGAGAAAGAGCTGGCCACCGCCCGCACCTTCTGCTTCTACGAGGACATCCAGCCCCTGCTGGAGAAAGGGCTCATCCAGGGCGGCACGCTCGACAACGCCATCGTCATCAAGGGCGATGAATACATCTGCGCGGGCGGTCTGCGTTTCCACAACGAATGCGCCCGTCACAAAGCCATGGACATGATCGGCGATCTCATCCTCAACGGTCGCCGCATCCACGGGCACGTCATCGCCATCATGCCCGGTCACGGAGTCAACACGCAGATGGCTGCCAAGCTCCAGCAGACCTTTGAGAGCATGGAAGCCATGCGCCCCAAGCCCTTCATCTTCCCCTCCGGCACCACGGTGCTCAACACGGAAGAAGTGCTCAAACTGCTGCCGCACCGCTACCCCTTCATGCTGGTGGATCGCATCCTCGGCTTCGAGGGCGACACCAAGTGCATCGGCCAAAAGAACCTCACCATGAACGAGCTCTTCTTCCAGGGGCACTTCCCCGGTGCGCCCGTCATGCCCGGGGTGTTGCAGCTGGAGGCCATGGCGCAGGTCGGCTCCATCCTCATGCTGCGCCGCCCCGAAAATCAGGGCAAGATCGGCTACTTCATGAGCGCGGACAAGGTCAAATGGCGCAAGCCCGTCGTGCCGGGTGATGTGCTCATCATCGAGACCGAGCTGACGAAGATGCGCGGCGCCATCGGCATGGCCACCGCCCGCTGCACCGTCAACGGCGAAGTCACCTGCGAAGCCGAGCTGAAGTTCATGGTCGTCGACCGCTGAGCCGCCCTTCCATCATGCGGCGCCGGGGAGCTCTTTTTGCCCTCCGGCGCCTGTTTTTTACAAGAACAGGCTTGACACGCGGCATTTTTGGGGTATCATAGCCCTCCCGACCGTTGTGAAACGGCCGCCGCTGCGTCGCGAGGCGCATCTCACCACTTCAACCACTGCAGAACAATTATGAGCAAGAGAACATACCAGCCTTCCAAGCGCTGCCGCAAGCGCCAGTTCGGTTTCCGCGCCCGCATGGCCAGCAAATCCGGTCGCGCCATCCTCGCCCGTCGCCGCGCCAAAGGCCGCAAGCGTCTGCTGCCCAAGGGTGCCGAGATTCACTACAAGCGCCACATCATCCAGCACGGTTGATGCGCTGCCGCCGGGGTCGCAGCCTCCTGTGACCTGCGGCACATGCCACAACGCCCTGTCACGATGCAGCTCAAGCGGTGTCAGACCATGAAGCGGGCCTCCGAGTTCGCCATGGTACGCACCCGGGGCACATCCCGAGCAGGGCGTTTTCTTGTTTTGAGCCTCCTGCCCCGCCGTCAGGGCGATGCGGCGCTGCCCTCGCGCTTCGGCATCATCACCACGCGCCGCTTGGGGCATGCCGTGCTCCGCAACCGGCTGCGCCGCCGCGTGCGCGAGATTCTGCGCGCGCAGGGCGAGCCGCTCGCGCAGGGCTACTACGCCGTCATCATCCTCCGCGCTGCCGCCGTCGATGCCGACTATCAGCTCCTGGAGCGCGATTTCTGCCGCCTGCTGCGGCGCGCGCACCTCGTCCCCCCTCAAACGCCATGCTCAAGCAGCTCCTCATCCTCCCCGTGCGATTCTACCGGCGCTATCTGAGCCGCCCTCTGCATCTGCTGAGCGGACCGAACAGTGGTTGCCGCTTCACCCCCAGCTGCAGCGCCTACTTCATCGAGGCGGTGGAGCTTCACGGCGCGCTGCGCGGCTGCGCACTGGGCATTTGGCGCATCCTGCGCTGCAACCCCTGGGGCGGCTGCGGCGACGACCCCGTCCCCCCCGCGCGACCGCGCCGCTGATTTTCCCCTCCCCACCTTTCTATACCCCAACCCAAAACCCCCAACAGTTATGGACAGAACAGCATGGTTTGTCGTCAGCCTCTGCGTGGCGCTTCTCGGCCTGCAGTGGTACCTCAACAAGCAGGATGCCGATGCCGCAGCGGCGGCCGCAGCCGCTGCCGCGCCGCAAACGGAACAGGTGAGCCCCGCCGCGACCCCGGGCGAGGCGGCTCCCGCTCCTGTCGCCGGTGCCGAGACCGCCCCCGCGACCCCTGTCCCGGCGGCACCTGCCGCTCCCCAAGCCCGCGAGATTGCCACCCTCACCTCGCGCGATGCGCAGGGGCAGCCCGTGGCCACCTACCACTTCCGCGACATCGGCGGCAGCATCAGCAGCGTGCAGATGCTCGGCCAGGCCGTCAACAGCACCAAGCCCGACGGGCAGGACGATGTGCGCCTCAACGCCAACCCCGCGCAGGGCATCGGCACCCTCCTCTTCGGGTTGAGCAACGATGCCGCTCCCACCTTCGACCAAGCCTGCTACAGCCTGCTGCCTGAGCAGAGCAATGAACAGCAGGTCACCCTCATCGCCAAGAGCGGCGATCTCATCATCCGCAAGGTCTACAGCCTCAAACCCCTGCAACAGGGCGACAAAACCCTCGACGGCAACGCCTATGTCATCCGGCTCGCCATCGACATCCAAAACACCGCCGCGCAGAGCATGCAGGCCGAGCACTGGGGACTCTACGCCGGCGGCATGCAGCAGATTTCCGAGGAAGAGTTTCCCCGCTACTCCTACTTCGTGCGGCTGGAGAACGGCAGCTTCGAGAAAGAAACAGCGGGCTACTTCAGCCCCTGGTTCGGCAAGAAGAAAAGCCGCGTGCTGGAGACCGACTGCGAGCAGTTGGAGTGGGTAGGTGCCATGAACCAGTACTACGCCGCCCTCATCAAGCCCGAGCAGGGCAGTGGCAACAACAGCTACTATGCCGCCCCCACCCAATACCCCCTGCAGGGCAAGAGCAAGGAGGTCGAGGGCGTGGAAACCGCGCTGGGGCTGCCCGCCTTCACCCTGTCGCCCAAGAGCGGCGAGCTGCCCGGCGGGCAAAAGAGCTTTGCCTTTGACATCTTCACCGGCCCCAAGCTCAACATCATGCTCAACGCCATGACGGATGAGTTCCGCATGCTCGACCGCGTGATGGACTACGGCGTGCTCACCGTCATCAGCTACCCGATGAATTGGCTCATCACCCTCTTCCACAAGTGGTTCGGCAACTGGGGCTGGGCCATCGTGGCCATGACCTTCGTTGTGCGCCTGCTCATCTGGCCGCTCTACCGCAAGAGCTACATGAGCATGAAGCGCATGAGCCTGCTGCAGCCCAAGATGGTCGAGCTCAAGACCAAGTACCCCGACGACCCGCAGAAAGTCAACATGGAGATGATGAAGCTGTACCGCGAGTACGGCATCTCGCCCATGGGCGGCTGCCTGCCCATGCTGTTGCAGATTCCCATCTTCTTCGCCTTCTTCTACGTGCTGCAAACCGCGGCCGAGTTCCGCGGCGCGCCCTGGATCGGCTGGGTCACCGACCTGTCGCAGACCGACACCGTGTGGAGCTTCACCGCGCTGGGCTTTGACATCCCCATCAACGTGCTGCCCATCCTCATGGCCGTGTCCATGATTGTGCAGATGCACATGACCCCCGCCACGGGCGACCCCACGCAAGTGCGCATCATGCGCTGGATGCCGCTGATGTTCTTCCTCTTCTGCTACACTTACCCCAGCGCTCTCGCCCTCTACTGGACGACCACGAACATCATCTCTATCATCCAAACCGTCGTGATTCGCCGCGTCATCCCCGAGCCCAAGCTCGAAAAAGTCAGCGCGAAAAAAGGGCGCAAAAAGAGCTTCTTTGAAAAAATGATGGATGCGCAGCAAGCCGCCCTCGCCGCCCAACAGCAACAGGGCAAGCGCTGAACACGCGCGCAGAAGCCGATTGAACACAAGGGGCAGCCCTCCGCGCGGAGGGCTGCCCCTTCTGCCTGCCGCAGGGCAGGGCGCCTCACAGAATGCCGCAGCGGCGCAGCATGGCCGTGGGGTCGGGATCGCGGTGCATGAAGGCGCGGAAAAGCTCGGCTGCGGGGCGGCTGTTGCCCTGCGCCAGGATGCAGCGGCGGAAATCGCGCCCCGTCTCGGGATTGAAAATGCCCTCGGCTTTGAAACGCGAGAAGGCGTCCGCCTCCAGCATCTCCGCCCACTTGTAGGAATAGTAACCCGCCGCATATCCGCCGTCAAAAATGTGCAGGAACGCGCGCAGCATGCTGCTGTTCTGCTCCGTCGTCGGCACGCGGTAATCCGCCAGCAGCTCGCGATCCAGCTGCTCGATATCCGCATCCTCCCAGCGCTCCGTGTGCGTGTGCAGCTCCAGATCCAGCTTGCCGAAGCAAAGCTGGCGCATGAAGAAACTCGCCGCCCCATCGTTGCGCGCTGCCAGCAGCTTGTCCAGCAGCGCATCGGGAATCGGCTCGCCCGTCTGCCAATGGCGCGCAAAGCGATGCAGCGCCCCGCGCTCCCAGGTCCAATTCTCATTGATTTGGCTCGGCAGCTCCACAAAATCCCAAGCCACATTTGTGCCCGCCAACGCGCGCACCGGCACATCGCTGAGCGCCTGGTGCAGCAAATGCCCGAACTCGTGGAACACCGTTTCCACCTCATCATGCGTCAGCAGCGCGGGGCGGTCACCCACCGGGCGGCTCAGATTGCCGCACATCAGAGCCAGATGCGGCACCCGCGGCCTTCCGTTCATCGGCGGCAGCCCCGTGACCAGCGCATCCATCCACGCACCCGCGCGCTTCGACTCGCGCGGGTGCCAATCTGTGTAGAACGAGCACAGGTGCTCCCCGCTTGCCCCATCGTGAATCTCGTAAAACTGCACCTCCGGGTGCCACACCTCCACCGCCCCCTCGGGCAGTGCCTCCCCGGGCTGCAAGCAAACGGTCGGTCTCTCCGTGAAGCGAATCCCGTACAGCTCCGCAAAAATCGAGAACATCCCCTCCATGACCGACGGCATGGGGAAATAAGGGCGCAGAGCCTCACTGTCCACATCGTAAAGCGCGCGGCGGCGCTTCTCCGTCCAGTAAGCAATATCCCAAGGCTTCATCACGGGCATCGCGCGCCCCGACTGCTGCTCCGCAAAGCGGCGCAACTCCTCCTGCTCCGCCAGAAAAGCGGGTTTGACGCGCGCGTGCAAATCGTCGATGAACGCCAGCGCATGCAGCCCGCTGCCCGCCATGCGGCGACGCGTCACATAATCCGAATAACGCTCATAACCCAAAAGCGCCGCCTGCTCCCGGCGCAGCTTCAGCAAGCGATGAATCAGCGGCGCGTTGTCATACTCCCCCGTGCCTTTCGTGCCCACCGCGCGCCACACCCGCTCGCGCAGCGCCTCATTGTCTGCATAAGTCAGCACCGGCTGCACACTCGTGAATTGCAGCGTGAAGCGCCACTGCGGCGCCTCCTCACTGCCATAGCCCTTAGCGCGGGCATCCTCCAACGCCTGCGCACGCGCCGACTCGGGAAGCCCCGCCAGCTCCGACGCATCCGCCGTCACATACTCCCACGCATTCGTCGAATCCTGCACATTCTCCCCGAAGCGGCGACCCAGCTGCGCCAGCTCCGTAGCCAGCTCGGCGTAGCGCTGCTTCGCCTCGGGCGCGAGCTCGGCACCACTCTCGCGGAAATCCTCCAGCGTCTCGCGGATAAAGCGCTGCTGCACGGGCGACAACTGCGCCACCCAAGGCTGTTGCGCCGCCCGCCGCAGTACCGCATAAAGCTCGGGATTCAGCCCCACACTGCTGCTGTAGCTCACCACCTCAGGCAGCAAATCATTGACCGCCGCGCGCAGCTCAGGGCTATCCATCACACTGCGCAAGTGATTCAGCCGCTGCCAGCCCGCCGCCAGCGCCCGCCCGCTCGCCTCC
This sequence comes from Akkermansia sp., assembly GCA_051884295.1. Taxonomy (GTDB): domain Bacteria; phylum Verrucomicrobiota; class Verrucomicrobiia; order Verrucomicrobiales; family Akkermansiaceae; genus Akkermansia. The sequence continues at coordinate 13,998 of JBJEVK010000007.1, read as the reverse complement.
AGCGCCGCGAAGGTATTGTCGTAGGTCGGCTCCGTCACCGCGCAAATAGCCGCGATAGCCGCCTTGGCACGCTCAATGGCCTGCGGAATCTCCACACGCGCCCGCTCGGGCGTCAACTGCGACCAGGCAATCGCCGGCACATCCTCCGAAAAAGGGAATTCACTCATCACCCCGCATCATAGGCCGCCGCCATGCTCGCGTCAATGCACAATCGCGTGTGCAGGCGCTCGGCACGCGCCCTGACCCCGAAACACAAACAAGGGAACCACCCGTGGGGTGATTCCCTTGTTGCAGGAACGAAGCGGACGAGGCTTGAACTCGCGACCTCAGCCGTGACAGGGCTGCGCTCTAACCAAACTGAGCTACCGCTCCTTGCCTTGCTGCCTGCCTTGCGACCGGCTGCGGGCGAATTATAGCGAAAGCTGCGCTGCAAGGCAAGCATTTTTTGCAAGAAAATTCTATTTTATTCTCCACGGGGGGAATTTTTCGACACCGCTTGCCGCAACAGACCCCGATGAGGTCGCCGACTCAGCCCGCGATGTGACCGAGCAGATCCCCCTGGCGCGCATAGGTCTCGAAGCCCTCGGCCGTGTTGGCCACGAGATCGGGCGCGAGGGTGATGCGTCCCGGCTCGAAGAAGCTCATGACGGTGGAGCCGCCGAAGGCAAAATAGCCCTGTTCATCCCCCTTGCAAACAGGCTCACCGGCGCGGTAGGTCTGGAAAATAGAGCCCACCCCCGTCGCGCCGACAGCCAGCAGAAGCACCTCGCCGCAGTCGGGCGTGTGCAGCACCGTCAGCTCGCGCTTGTTCGTCCACAGCCAGCTGAGCTGCCGCCGCAGGCAGTAGGGCGACACACTGGCCAGCGGCCCCGGAATGCGGCGCGCCGCCTCGGGCGTGCCCGCCGCGGGAAAGTGAAAACGGTGGTAATCCACGGGGCAGAGCCGGCTGAGCACAATCGTCCCGTGAGCATAGCGCTCCGCCAGCTCGGCACTGCCCAGCAGCGCCGGCAGGTCAAAGCGCTGCCCCTTGACAAACACCCCGCTCATGGTGGAGGCATCCTGCCACGCGCTGTGGCGTCCGTCGGCGGGGAGCGCCACCGTCGCCCCGCTGCACACCGGGCGAGCCCCGGGCTTGAGCGTGCGGGTGAACCAGTCGTTAAAGCTGCGGTAGTCCCCGAGGGGGCGCTCCGCCTCACTCATGTCGATGTCATACTCGCGCACGAAGTCCGCCAGTCCCCGCACACTGCCGGGGCGATTCTTGAGCCAACCCATGAGCTGCGAGATGCAAGCGCGCTTGAGCAGCAGCCGGAGCGCCAGCTGCCCCGAGGTCGTGCCGTAAATCCAGCGCAGGGCGCGCTCGCCCATGACCTTCTCCTGCTCCGTCTGCCCCGTGTAGCGGTTGCGGTAGAGGATGGGTTTCGTATGCATAGCGGGGAAGGGGTGAGGAAAAAACTCAGACACACATATCGCGGCGCAGCTGCGCCACCGCTTCGCCCTTGCCCATTGCTGCGGCGAGAGCAAAACCGAACTCCAGCGCCGCCCCCGGCCCGCGCCCCGTCACCAACTTGTCATCCGTGCAAGCGGGGCACTCGAGCAGCTCGGCATCGGCCTTGAGCTCCGCCGCCACCCCGGGATAACAGGTGATGCGCTGCCCGCGAAGAATCCCGGCAGCCTGGAGCGCAATCGGCGCCGCGCAGATCGCCGCCACAAGCTTGCCCGCGCCGTGGAACGCCCGCAGGAGGGAGAGCACCCCGGGCGTGTCGCGCAGCAGCCAACTGGCCGGACCGCCCGGCAAAATGATGCCGTCAAAATGCCCCGGAACCACATCAATCAGCAGCATATCGGCCTGAATGACCAACCCGTGCGCGCCCTCGACCGAGCGGCTGTTCAGCCCGGCGGTGGTGACGGGAATGTCGAGCCGACGCAGAATATCGATAGGGGCGGTGAGCTCGATTTCCTCGAACCCGGGAGCCATGAGCACAAGAAGCGGTTGCATATCCCCCATGATACGCCGCAGCCGCACCGGCGTCAAGCGCGCAGAAGCGCAAAAACTTTGGCGGGCGGTGCTTGAAACAGCGCGCGGAATGTGCTAGAATCAGACCGCCCATGAGCGAGGAACCCGAGATTCCCATCTATAAGCAGACCGACGCGAGCCCCCTGCATCGCATGTTCGGCAATTATTATCTGGAATACGCCTCCTATGTGATTCTCGAGCGCGCCGTGCCCCACATCGGCGACGGACTCAAGCCCGTGCAGCGCCGCATCCTGCACGCCATGCAACAGATGGACGACGGACGCTACAACAAAGTGGCCAACATCGTGGGCGACACCATGAAGTACCACCCGCACGGCGATGCTTCCATCGGCAGCGCTCTGGTGACGCTGGGGCAAAAGGGGCTGCTCATCGACACCCAGGGCAACTGGGGTAACATCCTGACCGGCGATGCCGCTGCCGCCCCCCGATATATCGAAGCGCGCCTCTCGCCCTTTGCGCGCGAAGTGGTCTACAGCCCCAAAGTGACCGAGTGGAAACTGAGCTACGACGGGCGCAACCGCGAACCCGTCTCCCTGCCGGTCAAGTTCCCCCTGCTCTTGGCGCAGGGCGCGCTCGGCATCGCCGTGGGCATGAACTGCCTGATTCTGCCCCACAACTTCAACGAGCTCATCGACGCGGCCATCCACTGCCTGCGCGGCGAGCCCTTCGAGCTGTACCCCGACTTCCCCACGGGCGGGCTGCTGGATGTGAGCGCCTACAACGACGGCACGGGCAACAGCCGCCTGCGCTGCCGCGCGCGGCTCGATTGCAGCGGCAAGAAACTCATCCGCATCACCGAAATCCCCTTCGGCACCACCACGGAATCCCTCATCGCCAGCATCGAAGGCGCCATCGAAAAGGGCAAGATTAAAATCGCCAAAATCGAAGACAACACCGCCGCCAACGCTGACATCCTCATCCACCTCAACCCCGGGCAGGACGTGGAAAAGACCTGCAACGCCCTTTACGCCTTCACCGAATGCCAAGTGAGCATCTCGCCCAAGGCGGTGGTGATTGTCGACCGCAAGCCCGTGTTCATGGGCGTGTCGGAGATCCTGCGGCGCAACGTGGCGGACACCAAGGAAACCCTGCGCCGCGAGCTCGAAGTGCAGCTGGCCGAGCTGCAGGAAGCGTGGATGCAGGCGAGTCTGGAAAAAATCTTCATCGAAGAGCGCATCTACAAAGTGCTGGAAACCAGCGAGAGCTGGGAGCAGTCCCTGCGCGACATCGCCGAGCGACTGGAGCCCTTCGTGCGCGACTTCCTGCGCCCCGTCACGCAGGACGACATTGTGCGCCTGACGGAAATCCGCATCAAAAAAATCGCCAAGTACGAGATTCACAAGGCCGAGGAGCGCATCGCGGGGCTGGAGAGCGACATCGCGCAGACGCAGCGCAACCTCGCGCAGCTGACGCGCTACACCATCCGCTGGTTCGAGGGGCTGCGCAAGAAGTACGGCGAAGCCTGGCCCCGCCGCACCGAGCTCACCACCTTCGACACCGTGAGCCGCGCCGTGGCCGCCGTGGAGAACGAGACGCTCTATCTGGATGAGGACGGCTTTGCCGGCTATGGCGTCCGTAAGGGCGAGGCCGTGGACAAGTGCTCCACCATGAGCGACATCCTCACCATCGACCGCGAGGGCATCCTCATGGTGCGCCGCGTGCAGGAAAAATTCTACGTGGGCAAAAAACTGCTCGACCTGCGCGTGCTGCGTCCGGGCGATGACTGGGTGTTCAACATGATCTACCGCGACGGGCGCGACGGCATCACCTACGCCAAGCGCTTCCGCCTCGGCGGCTTCACGCGCGAGAAAGAGTACTGCCTGACGCAGGGCACCCCCAACAGCCGCATCTTCTTCCTCTCCGTCCACGCGACCGAGGAGGACAGCGCGGCGATTGCCGTCAATGTCTATCTGAAAAACCAGCTCAAGCGCCTCAACCGCCCGCTGCGCTACCCCTTCGGCAATCTGCGCATCAAGGGGCGCGCCGTGCTCGGCAACATCGTCACCAAGAACCCGGTGGAACGCATCGCGCGCATCATGCCCGCTGCCGTGCCGCCGGAAGAACCCGCCGAGGAAACTCTGGTCGTGCTGCCGCCCCCGGTCGAGGGCGGCGAACCCGCCCCCGCGAGCCCCGAGCTGACGGGCGAGCAGGGAACGCTGAATTTGGGACTTCCTCCCGAAGATCCCCCGACCGAGGGCGGGGCAGAGCTCTGAGCGCGGGGACAGCCCGAAGCGTGAGGGACGTTGCCCCCGAGGGAGGGGAAGCTCAGGCCTCCTCGCGCAGCCACTGCGCCACCTGCGGCGCCGCATAGGTCAGAATCATGTCCGCCCCCGCGCGGCGGATGGACAGCAGCGCCTCCAGCATCGCGGCGCGCTCATCCAGCCAGCCGGAAGCCGCCGCCGCCTTAATCATCAGGTACTCGCCGCTCACATGGTACGCAGCGATGGGCAGGGCCGTTTCGCGGCGCATGGCGGCGATGACATCCAGATACAGCGTCGCCGGCTTGACCATGAGAAAATCCGCCCCCTCGGCGGCATCCAGCGCCGCCTCGCGCAGCGCCTCGCGCCGGTTGCCCGGATCCATCTGGTAACTCTTCTTGTCGCCGAACTTGGGAGCGCTCCCCAGTGCCCCGCGGAAGGGGCCGTAGTAGGCCGAGGCATACTTGGCCGTGTAGCTCATGAGCGAGACCTGCGCAAAGCCCTCGGCATCCAGCGCCGCGCGCAGCGCCGCGATGCGACCGTCCATCATGTCACTGGGCGAGATAATGTCCGCCCCGGCGCGGGCGTGGCAGAGCGCCTGGCGCACCAGAGCCTCCACCGTCTCATCGTTGAGAATCTCATAGCGACCGTCCGCATACTCGCGCACAAGGCCGTCCTGCCCGTAGGTGTTGAAGGGGTCGAGGGCGACATCCGTCATCACCATGAGCTCGGGCACCGCCGCCTTGATGGCGCGGATGGCGCGCGGCACCACCCCCTCGGGGTTCCAAGCCTCGCTGCCTTGCGCATCCTTCTTCTCCTCGGGCACCACGGCAAAGAGGTCGACGCAGGGAATATCCAGCGCGTAGAGCCGAGCGCATTCGGCGGCAATATCCCGCACGCACCAGCGTGTGCAGCCCGGCAGGGAATCGATGGGCGTGTTCTCGCCGCCCTCCTGCACAAACATCGGGTAAATCAGGTGAGCTGCGCTCAGGCTCGTCTCGCGCATCATGCCGCGCACTGCCGCGCTCTTGCGGTTGCGGCGCGGGCGAATAGGCAGGTTCATCATAGCCCCGCCACTTTAGCACTCAGAACCCTTTTTGGCAAGGGTTTCCTCGCTGCTGTGGGCGATGATGTAGTGCGGGCGGCGCTTGGTCTCCAAGTAGGTCTTGGCCAAGTACTGCCCCATGATACCCATGCAGAAAAGCTGCATGCCGCCGATGAGCAGCACCAAACAGACCATGGAGGTCCAGCCGTAGGCCGACACATGGTACAGGTACTCGCGGATGATGAGCGCCGCAATGCCGCCCAACGCGGCGATCATCATCAGCATTCCCATGAGGGCGGACCAAATCAGCGGTGTCGTGCTGAACGCGCAGATGCCCTCCAGCGAGTATTTGAACAGCTTCCAAAAAGACCACTTGGTTTCCCCCGCCACACGTTCGACATTCTCAAAATCCAACCACTTGGTGCGGAAGCCGACCCACTCGTACAGCCCCTTGGAAAAGCGGTTGTACTCGGGCATGGCCAGCAGAGCATCGACAGCGCCGCGGCAAAGCAACTTATAGTCGCGCGCGCCATCCACCAGCCGAATGTCAGACATGCGGTTAATCAGACGGTAGAACAAGCGCGCGAAGAACGAACGGATGGGCGGCTCCCCCTTGCGGTTGACGCGGCGGGTGCCCACGCAGTCGTAACCCTCCTCCGTCACCAGCCGTACCATCTCGGGCAGCAGCGCGGGCGGATCTTGCAAATCGGCATCCATCACCACCGCATAGTCCCCGCGTGCTTGCGCCAGCCCGGCGAGAATGGCACTCTCCTTGCCGAAATTGCGCGAGAACGAGTAGTAGTGAATCCAGGGGTGTTCGGCTGCCAATGCGCGCATCAGAGCCTCCGTGCCGTCGCAGCTGCCGTCATTGATGAGTATCAGTTCAAGCTCGGGCAGCTGCGAGCGCAGCCCCTCGAGCGCCGCTGTGAACGATCGCAGCGTGGCTTCCTCGTTGTAGCAGGGAACAATGACGGAGAGCAGGTGCATAGATTTGCTCCCGAGTCTACAGCTTTCGGCATGCCGGCGTCAAGAGCAAAGACTGCAAGTGACTGAAATGTAACGAAAGAGGGTTTTGTTGCGGAAAAAACGCGTCCTGTGCTTCCCTGTCGTCGTTCTCTGCAACAAAAACACGCGCCGAACCGTGCGGGTTCGGCGCGTGGAAACAGTGATTGAACGTGCGGGGCGCTTGTCAGGCGGCAATGCCGAAGTGGCGTTGGATATCCTCGAAGATGCGGTCACGCAGGCGACGCGCCTTCTCGATATTGCGCGTCTTGAGCGAGAAGCGCAGGCGCTCGGCGGTGGCATCGGGTTTGTGAACCGTCACATGGCACCACCACACCCCTCGGTTGTTCCAGAGGTGGTGGTTGAGGTTGTCGTCATTGATACGAAGCGCGATTTTGGTCTGTTGCGGTGTCATTTTTGTTGTATAAATGCTTGGGAATCTGAGCAGGACAGTAATCCTGCCGGTGCATCCGCGTTCGCCATAAACCCTTCGGCTGCACACACCCATCCTGTTGCATTCATAGACAGGGGAGGCAGCCCGACCGTTCAAAAAAAGGAAATCAGCCGAGGATGCCGGCTTTCTTGAGCGTGTTGTAGGCGCCGTTCTTGGAGATGGTGCGCAGAGCCTTGCAGGAAAGCTTCATGCGAATGTAGCCGCCGCGTCCGCCGTTGAGCTCGGGAACCCAAATGCGCTTCTCCTGCAGGTTGGGATAGACGGTGCGGTTGACGGTTTTGGTGACGTGACGACCGATACCACCCTTCTTCTTGGCAAGACCGGAGCGATGAATGCGGCGGCCCTTATGCGGCATGGCAAACGTGATATTGCAGATTCTGGACATAAGATTTTCGGTAACGTTTGAAGTTAAGCGGTGCAGCATTATACAACTTTTTTGCCTCAGGTCAAGAAAAACCACGCGGATAGGCCAAACTCCCGCAAAAAAAAGCTCCAGCCGCCCCGTCGACGGGGCACGCAGGAGCTTTTTTGCAGGGTTCAGGCGCTGTTGCGCGGATCAGAGCTGCTGCCAGCCGCCGCCCAGCTGCGTGTAGAGCGTGGGGATGCAGGCGGCGTATTGGTAGCGGTAGGCGGCGAGCTGTGTCTGGGCGGGGAAGAGGCTCTTCTGCGCATCCAGCACCTCGTAGTAGCCGGCGAGCCCCTGCTGATAGCGCGCCTTGGAGAGTTTGACACTCTCCTGGTAGGCCGCGACGGCTTCCTCCTGCTTCTGCATGATGGCGCGCAGCTTCTGACGCTCCGTCAGGGTGGTGGAGATTTCCGACAGGGCATTGAACACGCTGTTTTCGTAGTCGGCCTTGGCGGTGAGGAAAGCCTCACGCTTCATCAGCTCGTTGGCGCGCAGCTGCCCGGCTTGGAAGAGGGGACCGGTGAGATTGGCGCCGATGCCCCAGCCGCTGTGCTTGCCGAACTGGGCGTGGCGCAGGTCAGCCGTTGCGTAGCCGGCCGCACCCGTCAGGCTGATGCTCGGGAAGTAGGAGGCAATGGCCGCGCCGATGTCCGCATTGGCCGCGCGCAGAGCATATTCCTTGGCGCGGATGTCGGGACGGCGCGCCAACACCGAGGCCGGGATGCCCGGAGCCACGGCGCTCGCCTCGGCAAAGGCCATGAGGTCGTTGCTGCGGCGGATGGAGCCCGGAGCGCGCCCGGCCAAAGCCGAGAGGGTGTTCTCCAGAGCGATCATCTGGCTTTCCAGCGCGGGCACCTGCGCCTCGGCGGCAGCGAGGGCGGCCTGTGCCGAGGAGGTTTGCAGCTTGTCGGCGACACCGCCCTCCAGCTGGTTTTGGAAGAGCTCGAGCGATTCGCGGTAGGAGGCGACGGACTCGTGAGCAATGCGGAGCTGCTCATCGAGCATGATGAGCTGCAAGTAGCCGCAGGCGACCTGCTTCATGAGCGAAAGTCGCAGGTCGGCCAGCGAGGCGTCTGCGCCGTCGGCATCAGCGATGGCGGCCTCGATACCCTTGCGGGTCTTGCCCCACACATCGAGCTCCCAAGAGGCCGAGAGCTGCATGTTGCCGGGATTGGTGGTTGTGCTGGTGGTGTGTACGACCGAGGCTCCGCCACTGCTGTTCATGCCCTTCGTGCTGCCGGCGCCGTAGCCGAACCAGGGGAAGAGCGGCGCTGCGGCCATCGTGACGTAGTGGCGCGCCGCGTTGACATTGTGCTGCATGGCCTCCAGACTGCGGTTGTTCTCCAGCACATCGTTGAGCAGCGCTTGGAGTTGGGCATCGTGCAGCACCTCCTGCCACGGCAGGTCGGACATATTGTCCACCGAGGCGGCGGCATTGCGGAATGCCTCGGGAACGGGCATCTCGGGGCGTTGCCACGCAGGACCGAACGAGCAGGAGGGCACGGCGATCATCGCGGCTCCTGCGGCAAGGGAAAGAAGAGCGGTGCGGTTCATATGCTTATCGTTGTCAGAAAGTTTATGTTTGAAAACTATCCTTGTCAATAAAAAGTTCTCAGTGGCCTTCATTTTCATGGGCGGCGAGGTACTGCCTGGCGCCGACCTCATCGGGATCCTCCTTCAGGTCATTCAGTTTGAAGCGGATGCGGAAGAGGCGCATGATGAAGACGTAGGAGCAGGGGATGAGGAAGACGCCCACGAAGGTGGCTACGCCCATGCCGATGACAACGACGGTGCCGATGGCGTTGCGCGCCAGCGCGCCGCTGCCGGAGGAGAGCATGAGCGGGATACAGCCGAGGATGAAGGCCATGGAGGTCATGAGGATGGGGCGCAGGCGCAGGCGCGCAGCCGTGAGCGTGGCGGTTATGAGATCGCGACCGCGCTCCATCTCGAGGTTGGCGAATTCGACGATGAGGATGGCGTTCTTCGCGGCCAGACCCACGAGCATGATCAGCCCCACCTGCGCGTAAAGATTGAGCTCGAGCTGCATCTGCGCCAGCCCTGCGTAGGCGCCCAGCACGGCGATGGGCACCGTCATGAAGACGGAGAGCGGCAGCGACCACTTCTCATACAGCGCCACCAGAATGAGATAGGCGAAGACGGCCGACATGGCGAAGATGACGCCCAGGCTGACGGAGCGGCGCACCTTGTTCTCCTGGAAGCTCATATCCTGATAGTCCAGCCCGATTTTGGCGGGATCCATGGTTTCGGCATACACCTCCTCCATGACCTCCATGAGCTGGCGGGTGGAGTAGCCGGGCTTGGGCATGACGGAGAGCTTGGCCGAGTTGTGGATGTTGTGGTGCATGACGAACTCGGTGTCGGCAATGTCGCGGATGTCGACCAGCGCCGAAAGGGGCACGCGCTCGCCTGCAGCGTTGGTCACGTAGAAGCCGTCCATTTTTTCCAAATTGGTGCGGTCGGCACCCTGAGCCTGCATGTAGACCTGCCATTGCTGCCCGAAGGCGTTGAAGAAGTTGATGAAGGAGGAGCCGTTGTAGGCCGCGAGGATGCCGTTGGCGGCGGCGATGTCGACCTGATAGAACTTGCACTTCTCCTTGTCCAGCGCCACGAACTTCTGCGGCGTGTCGGCCATCATCATGTCCATGCAGAGGGCAACCTCGGGGCGCTTGCGGGCGGCTTCCTCAAAGCGCTGCACATTCTCGTACAGGAAGGGGACGCCCTGACCCTCCAAGTCGTTGAGGACGAGGGTGACACCGTTGGCGGTGCCAACGCCGGGGATGGCCGGGGGCATGAGCACCAGCGGCATACCGTCCAGCGTGGCCTTGTTGATGCGTTCCTGAATGCGGGCGCAGACCTGCGCGGCGGTCTCGGGGCGGTCCTTCCACTCCTGCAGCTCGATGAAGGCGACCAAGCAGCCCGGGTTTTGCACCATATTGAGGATGTTGATGCCCGCAACGGTGGTGACGTGCTTGATGGCGGGGTCGCTGCCGGGTTCGCCGCCCCAGAGGACGCGCTCATACTTCTTGGCCTGCTCCATGGTCACTTGCAGGGAGGAGTCGGGCTTGCCGATGAGGCAGGAGAGCAGGAAGCCCTGATCCTCATCGGGCAGGAAGGCCTGCGGCACACGCTGGCTCAGCGGGTAGATAGCCGCCCAAAGCAACAGCAGCAGGGGCATGGAGACCACGAGCTTGCGCGCCAGCGCACCGCAGAGGCGCACATAGATGTTGGCGCTGCCTTCGTAGAGGAGGTTGAACGCGCGGAAGAGATACCCGATGCTGTAGTAGCGCAGCTTGTCGCGCCAATTCATGCGCGTGGGGTCGGTGACGGTCGGCTTGAGCAGGAGGGCGCAGAGCGCGGGCGAGAGCGTCAGCGCGTTGAAGGCCGAGATGAGCATGGACACCGCGATCGTGATGGCAAACTGCTTGAACAGCGTGCCGGTGATGCCTTTGAGCATGAGCGAGGGCAGGAACACGGCCGAGAGCACCAGCGCAATGGCGATGACGGGGCCGGAGACCTCCTGCATGGCGGCAAAGGCGGCCATGCGGGGGTTGAGCCCCTTGTCGATGTGGTGTTGCACGGCCTCGACCACCACGATGGCGTCATCCACCACCAAACCGATGGCCAGCACCATGCCCAGCAGCGAGATGGTGTTGAGCGAAAAGCCCAGCAGCGGGAAGACGCAGAAGGTGGAGAGCAGCGACACGGGCACGGCGATGAGCGGAATGAGCGCTGCGCGCCAGTTTTGCAGGAAGAGCAGCACCACGAGCGCTACCAGCACAATGGCTTCGAGGAAAGTTTGGCGGATTTCCGCGATGGAGTAGCGCACGGCCTTGGTCACATCGAGCGAAATTTCGCCCGTGATGCCGTTGGGCATGATGTCGCTCTGGTGGGCGAGCGTCTTTTCCAATCGGTCGACCGTTTCGATGGCGTTGGAGCCCGGCGCTTGGAAAATGACCACGGACGCGGCGGTTTCGCCGTTGATGCGCCCGGTGGTGGAGTAGTCCTGCGAGCCGAGCTCCAGCTTGGCGATGTCGCGCAGGTAGACAATCTCGTCGCCCTGCTGGCGCACGATGATGTCGGCGAACTCGCGCGGGTGGCTCAGGCGGCCCTGCGTGCGGATGGCGATGGTCTTTTCCTGGCCGTCGGGCACGGGATCGGCGCCGATTTTGCCGCCGGGGTTGGTCATGTTCTGCGCGGCGACGGCGGCGCGCACCTCGGCGACGGAGATGTTGTAGTGCGCCATCATCACGGTGTCGAGCCAGATGCGCACGGCGTAGCGCCCGGCGCCGTAGACGGTGACCTCGCCCACGCCCTCGACGCGCTTGAGCTCGTCGACCATCTTGACCTGCGCGTAGTTGGCCAGATCGACGGAGTTGTAGCTGCCGTCGGTGGAGCGCAGCGAGAAGAGCAGCAGCGGCAGCCCCGGCTGCTGGCGGATGGTGACGCCGGAATTGAGCACCTCGGTCGGCACCTGCGACTGCGCTTGGCCGTAGCGCATGTTGGTGAACACCTGGTCGAGGTCGGGGTCGGTCTCGGGGTTGAACACGACCTGCAGGTTGTACACGCCGTTGTTCGAGGAGACGGAGTTCATGTAGTCCATGCCCTGCACGCCGGAGATTTCGCGCTCCAGCGGGGTGCCGACCGAGTCGGCCACAGCCTTGGCATCTGCCCCCGGGAAGAGAGCCGTGAGCTGGATGGTGCGCGGGGTGATTTCCGGGTACTGGGAGATGGGCAGATTCGCCAGACAGACGATGCCCAGCAGCGTGGTTACCACGGCGATAACGGTGGCAATCACGGGGTGTTTGATGAAGTAGGCGCTCATGGCAGGAGTCAGTTCTGCTTGGCCGTCACGGACGGGGTCGTGCTCACGGGTGCCGTGTAGACAAAGGGCTCGGGCACCACGGTGCCGCGCTTGGCGAGGATGGCGGGGCGGGCAGCTTCGGGAGCCTGCGCCGCAGCGGCTATGATGCCGCCGTTGATTTTGGCATAGCGCGCGGCCATCTGCCCGCCCTCAACGATGACCTGAGCATCGCTCACGCGTTCAATGCCGTACTCGCGCAGCAGCTCGGGCAGGGGCTTGACCGTGCCGGTGATGACCTGCATGAGCATGGGGACGGTGTTGCCGTCGCCGTTGGGCATGGGCAGCGTCAGCTCCTCGCCCAGTTGCACATCGAGGCATATGGGCGTGTTGTCCGCGGGGTTGACCACGAGCACATAGCGGTGGTTCATGGCGGAAATCAACGCTCGCGCGGGCACGAGAATGGCATCCTTCACGGTGTCGGTCTTGGCGCGCACGCGCACGGCGGAGCCGCTGCGCAGCTTGAGTTGCGGGTTGGGCACATGGCCGATGAAGTTGATGGTGCCGGTGCTGCGGCTCACCTCGCTGTCCACGGCGGCGACATGCCCGCGGTGCTCGTAGACCTGACCGTCGGCCAGAATGATGTCGAACTCATCAATGAGGCTGGTTTGGGTGAGCGTGTTGAAATCGGGGCGGAACACCTTGCCGAGCAGCTGTTTGCCCGGAACGGAGAAGTCGACGCGGATGGGGTCGACGGACGACATGGTGCAGAGTGCCGTGGGATTGGCCAGCGCAATGAGGTCACCGACCGAAACCGTCGATTTGGAGGCCAGACCCGTGAAGGGAGCGCGGATGGTGCAGCGGTCGAGGTTGATGCGGGCGTTGGAGAGTGCGGCCTGCGCTTGTTTCACCTGCGCCTGAGCGGCGGCGAGGGCGGCCTCGGTCTCTTTCTTGGTTTGCAGGGCATCGGTGTAGTTCTTCTCGGAGACGGATCCGCTGGAGACCAGCTTGCCGTAGCGCTCGCTGTCCTGTCCGGCGCGGTCGTCGGCGGCGCGTGCCTGGAGGACGGACGCTTCCGCAGCGGCCAGCGCGGCGGCGCATTGGTCAACGGTGGCTTGGTAGGAGGACGGATCGATTTCAAAGAGCACATCGCCTTTTTGCACCAGGCTGCCGTCGGCGTAGACGCGGCGCAGCAGCTTGCCGCTGACCTCGGGACGGATATCCGCCTGCTCCACGCCGCGCAGGTGTCCGAACCAGGTGGACACGAGGTCGACATCCTGCTGCCGCATGTTCATGACGGAAACGTTGAGGGGGGGCATCTGCTGCTCCTGTCCCGCCGTGTCGGCCTTCTGACAGCAGGAGAGGCTCGCGGCGAGTATGAGAGTGCTCAGAGTCGTGATGGAACGCAGGTACATCATTCAGGATTTTGCTTGTGAAGGGGGGAGCATGTTGCCGTAGACACGGCGCAAGGTAGCGCGCAGCTGCGCGCGCTCTTCGCCGGAAAAGCCGCGGAACATCTCCTCCTCCATGTCGTGAAGAACGAGACGCAGCTCCGCGTGGCGCCGCCGGGCATAATCGGTCAGGTAAGCGTGCTTGATGCGCCCGTCGGCCGCGCAGTCAAACGCCGTGCGCACGAAGCCCTTTTCCTCCAGGCGTTGCAGCAGACCCTTGACCGTGGTGTGGCTCACGCCCAAATACTGCTCCAGCTCGCGCTGTGATACGGGCTCGCCGCCGTCGCGGCTTTCCAAATACATCAGCACCCGCCCTTGGGGAGCCGTGCATTCCACATGCCCGGCTCGCTGCGCAAACATCGTCTCCGAGCGATCGACAATCATTTTCATGATGTAGCCCAGCGGTTGATCCGTGTCCATGGTCGGGGAAGAGAGAAATGCTGTTGAAAATTAATATGAAGCACGCTTCAGAACCGCGCCAGAGTACAACGAAGCGCCCGCTTTGTCAAGAAAAATGACGGCGGACGCTCGGGTGTGTAAGTTGCAAAATCAAATGCGACACCGAAAAGCCGTTGCAGAACACCTTGT
>JBJEVK010000006.1:0-32083 GCA_051884295.1 Akkermansia sp. | reverse complement strand
GGATGGCACCCGCTGCGCGCAGGCGCACGACGGCGGTGGCATCGTAGGGCGAGACAAAGTTCTCCAGCATCTTGCTGGCGCAGCGCGCGGGCTCGCCCAGCACGCAGATGTTGTCTTTGATGGCGAGGGGGATGCCGCCCAGCGGCAGGCTCAGGTCGGCGCGGGCAGCGGCTTGCAGGGCAGTTTCCTTGTCGCGCGAGAGGTAGGCGTGAATCTGCGGATCGTGCGCGGCGATGGCTTTGTCCAGCTCCTCAACGAGCTCGGCGGGGGAGATGGCGCCGCTCTGCAGCTGCGCGCGCCAGTGGGTGATGGTTCCGAAAAGCATGGGGAGAGAGGGAGGGCTTAGTGGGCAGATTCGACAACCTTGGGCACGCGGAATTGCCCCTCCTGCGCAGCTGGGGCGTTGGCGAGGGCAGCGGCGTTCGGCAGGCTTTCACCCGGCACATCGGAGCGCAGGGCATCGAAGACGGGCAGGGGGTGGTACATGGGTTCTACCCCCTCGGTGTCCCATTGGTCGAGATTGCGCACATGCTCGAGTACCTGATTGAGGTCTTGGGAGAAGCGTTCCGTTTCTTCGGGACTGAGCTCGAGCTTGGCCAGCTCGGCAATATAGGCGACATCAATTTGCGGTGCCATACGGATGGGGGTTAGGATTGGGTGAGCAGATAGAGCGCGAGACGGTAGAGCCCGTAGATGGAACCCGCCAGCAGGGCGAGCAACAGGAGATTCTCGGACAGGGAGGCGCCGCTGTTCGTAGCACCGCGCGAGACGGCTACCGGATGCCTGCGGCGTTCCATGAGCTCCTCCATCGGGGCGAGGGTGTTGGGGCCCAGCGGAGGACGCATGCCGCGTGGGGATGACCCGCGGTAGGAGGGAGCCTGCGTCCGATTTTGCTCAAGCAGGCGTTGCAGCGAGGAGGAACGGGACATGGTGCGGAGAGCGTCAGAAGTTGATGATGAGCAGGTAAATCAGCCAGCTGATGAGCAGCAGCAGGAACAGCGGCAAATGGAAGGCAAGCCCTTTGAGAAACTGTCGACCGAGGACTGCGGGACTGAAGCGGCGCTCCTCATCGGAACCCGGCTTGTGCCGCATGACATCCGTGTGGCGGTAGTGATGTCCCCCGACATAAGCCTCATTAAAATCGTTCTCGGCACGCTCCAATTTGGGCAGCGCGTCGGCAATGCGCTCCTGGTATTCCGCCGGCTTCCAGGTCTGCGGCTGCAGCGCGGAGAGGATTTGCAGGTGGCGACGGAGGCATTCGGTGATTCGGGTGAGTTCGAGCTGCTCGCGATTGATGGACTCCAGCTCGCGCTCCAGCCGACTGACGGCGTTGTGCAGTTTCATGCCCAGCTCGTTGAGACCTGCGTTGAACAGGTTTTTCTGAGCATCGTTTTCTTCAATGGCGCGCTGTTGTGCCTCGTACTGAGCACGTTGCGCCTCGTAGTACTCCATGCGTAACCGTGCCTGCTCCGCCTGCTCGCGCACCTGGTCCGGGGACAAGGGCGGCGCGCCGGGCGAGGCATCGCCCAGCTCCATTTGACGATAGGGAAGCTCCTGTCTCATGCGCGCATTACTCCGAGATGAACATTATCGGGTTTGGTGAGCCTTGTCAAGAGAATATGTCTAAGTTATCTTGAAAATCAACTTTGCTTACATAAAAGAGCACGGTGAGGAGAAAGAAAAACCCTCTTGCAGCACGAAGTTGCTGCAAGAGGGGTAATACGGGTGACGGGAATCGAACCCGTGTCTCATGCTTGGGAAGCACGCGTCCTACCATTGAACGACACCCGCAGAGGACGCGCCCATTTTAGGGAAAGGGGCGCGCATGTCAAGGCTAAAGTAAAAAAATATCCCCCGAGTTCGATTTTTCTTGCCAAATATGCGCATCGTTGCTAACATCCTCCGCGAAAGCGCGGGTATAGCTTAATGGTAAAGCTCCAGCCTTCCAAGCTGATCATGCGGGTTCGATTCCCGCTACCCGCTTTCCCCCTTATCAACATAAACTCGTACCATGAACATGAAGCCCTTGAGAAATGCCCTGTTACTTTTCGGGACGGCTTCGGTGTCGTTTGCTGGAGTGCTGACTGACGATGCCGTTGCGCTGGCGAAAACGGATTCCACCATCGATCAGGTGGCGGAAAAAGCGGCGGCTGCTGTTACCGCGAACGATGCTACCCCCTCGGCGGTGCTGGCTGCGGTGCTGGCTGCTCGCTCGACATGGAGTGGCGATCAGGTTGCGCTGATTTATCGCTCGGTTCTGTTGGCCTCCGGCCTGTCTGCGGATCTCTCCGAGAACTTAGCTGCGTACTATGCCGAAGGTGTTAAAGAGGATTCCAGTGAGGGTGTTAAGCTTTTGGGAATCCTGTATCAGCAGGCGCCTGCGGTGGCCAATGCGGTCGTGGACAGTGTGTTGGGTTCTGCTGTGGTAGTTCCTGCAAGTTTTGCGATCGGGCGCCAGGTGAATAATCCCGTGACGAATTCTGCCGTGGAGAATGTGCCTCCTGCCCCCGTTGTGCCGACGCCTCCCCCGGTTTCGTCGGATAACTGATTGTGAATGGTGCGCCTTTGGTATTTGCCAAGGGCGCTCTCTGTACTAAGGAGACCCAGGGCGATGCCGTGGTTACTCCCTCTTCCCCTTTTTTGAGGTGTAATATGAGAAGTTTGTTCCTGCGTGTCTTTTTCGTTGGCGTTGCACTGCCTTTTGCTGCATCGGCGCTTTCTTTGTACGACGCGGCTCCGATGGTGGGTCTCCCGCAGTCAAGTGCGGCGCATTATTCGTTTTCGTCTTGTGTGGGGTATGATACCAATCCGCAGGCGACAACGAACAAGTCCGGGCAGTCGGAGTCTATGTATGTATCGGCTAATGTGTCGACCCGTTACGCGGAGTATGAGTCGGTGGATCGCCTCAGCTACAGCGCCCGTTTGGGCGGTACCCGTTATTTTGGTAGTCAGGGTGCGGGGGACGGAAAGCGTTATTATGCGGACTGCTCGTTGGTGGCTTCCCTTTCGCACGCTTTCAGTGCCATGAGCCGCTATATCGGATCAGTGAGGGTGACGTATACGCCCGAACCCAGCTATGACGATGCTATGTCTCGGCAGAGTCGCTCGGGCGACACGCTGTCCTGGAATGTTGATAATGTCTATCATCAGGCGATTGACAGCCGCTGGAGTTGGAATGTGTCGGGCTCCTATTCCGGTACCGAGTATTCCGGTGATAGCGGACGCTATGATAATCGTCAATATTTGAGCGGCGGCGGAGGGTTGCATTATCGCGACTCCGACTTGCTGACATACACCTCGTCTGTTTCCTACCGTGAGGAGATGCGCGAATATGGACTGAACTCGCGCAGCGTTTTCGCCTCCGTGGGGTTCCAGCGAGCGCTGGATCCGACGGCATCGTGCAGCTTGTCCTTGGGTGTGCAGGGGAAGATGATTGGCGGAGACATTCAGACCAGTCCGACTTTGCATGCCGGCTATCGCCGGGTGGTGACGGAGGGATTCAGTGTGAACTGGTATCTTGCTTTCTCGAATGAGAATATTGACAGCTACGACAGCTATTCCACCGGGAGTTACCGCGATTGTGCTTCGTGGCGTTCCGGTGCGACGGCGAGTTACACCCTTTCGCCGGATGTGCAGTTTACGTTTGGCTTTCAGGCGATGTTGACGAAATATTCGGATGCAACGAATCACAGCTTGCGAGATGCAACGAAGTACACGATTACGCCGAATGTTGGCATGAATTATAGGTTCTCTACGCATTTGGTCGGCAATATCGGCACAGACTACACCTATTATCGCTACGATCGTGAGCGTCGAAGCTCTTATACCCGCGTGCGTGTGTACAGCGGTTTGACATATGATTTTTAAGATGCGCAGTGCTTTGTCTTATTTGTTAACAGAGAGGATATGACAGGAGAAGATCAACATTGGAAACAGGAGGCCAGCCTCCACGCGCAGGACTACCTTCAGGTAGTTCGCGACAGATGGAAAGAGGCTTTGCTCGTGTTTTTATTGGTTTTTGTGAGCAGTGTGATTATCACCAAGCTTCAGACGCCGCAGTATACGAGCGAGATGACGATAGAGATTAAACCTCCTCGTGATCTGATTAATGTGGCGGCGGGGTCGGATGTTAACCCGATTCAGCAGGCGGCGGTGGGGGAGAGTTCCAATTACATGCAGACACAGTTTGAAATTCTCGTGTCGCAGCAGAATCTGATAGCCTTGGCCAATAAGCTGGATCTCCCGAACGAATGGCATACGGATGCGACAACGGCCGCTTCGATGTTGAGGGGAATGATTCGGGTGATGCCGCGCAGCTTCACGAATCTGGTTGATATTCGTGTTGCGAATGCGGATCCGCGTATGGCGCAGCAGATTTGCCAGGGAATTGCGGATGTTTATAAGGAGCTGCGTGAGCTTCGCGAGGGCGAGGTAATTACCGAGGCTATCAACAAGCGTTATGAGGTGTTGCGTTCCCGACAGGATGAGCTGGAGCGCAAGGCGGATGTCGTGCGGCAGTACATCCGTTCCGGAAAATACATTCAGGGATTGTGGAGCGGAGGGGCGGCAGGGAATTTGCAATCTTCCAATTCGGAAGAGATGACCTTGGCCCAGCTCAATAACAAGCGGTTGGAGCTGGAGGCACAAATCGCGGAGATGTCGGTTCACATAGACAAGTTACAGAATCTCAAGGATGATGACTTGCTGAGCTATGTGACGCGTACGGGCTTGTTGACGGCGGAGTCCTACTGCTCGGCGAAGG
Organism: Akkermansia sp.; assembly: GCA_051884295.1. Classification (GTDB taxonomy): domain Bacteria; phylum Verrucomicrobiota; class Verrucomicrobiia; order Verrucomicrobiales; family Akkermansiaceae; genus Akkermansia. The sequence continues at coordinate 27,321 of JBJEVK010000006.1, read as the reverse complement.
TGCGCGAGCTCAATGCCCAGTGCACCAAGGAGGAGGAGCAACGCGCGCAGATGCTCATCAGCGGATATGGCCCCCGACACCCGAATATTTTGCGTGTGGATGAGCAGCACCGCCTGACCCGCAATCAGCTTTACGAGGAGCTGGTGGGGATGCGCGATGCCATGAGTGATCAGCTGGATGTTAAGAAATCAGAGTACCGCGATTTGACTCGGCGGTTGTCCGAAGCTAAGGAGAATTTGCGCGATAAGACACTCGAAGATCAGAAGGTTCAGGTCGCTTTGCAGGAGTACACGGCGGAGAAAGCGCGTTATGACAGGTTGGAAAACGATTACATTGCAGACAAGATGCGTATGCTGGCTCCCCGTATTTGCATGGAGATCTACAGCCGTCCGTTGGTGGCCCAAGCTCCCAGTAGTCCTAACTACAAGCTGAATATGATTTTGGGGGCGGTCGCCGGCATCTTCTTGGGCGTTGTGATTGCGTTCATCTACAATGCCTTTGATACCTCCATCAAGAGTTTGGAGGAGGCGGAGCGCAGTTTGGGCTTGCCGGTTTTGGGTGTTGTTCCGCAGGATGTGGGTCTGTTGATGGCGCAAGGCGGGACGAGTCCCGATGCCGAGGCTTACCGTATTGTTCGCACGAACATCGGTCTCAAGCAAGCGGTGTTCAAATCGTCGGTGTACAGCGTTGTGTCGGCGAACGCCGGTGAGGGTAAGACAACGACCCTCCTGAACTTGGCTTATACCTTTGCTCAGGCCGGCAATAGTGTGCTGATGATTGATGCGGATATGCGTCGACCGCGTTTGGCTCACTATGCTGAATTGCAGAATACGGTCGGTCTTTCGGATTACTTAAGCGGAACGAAGGAGCTTCATGATGTGATTCTGCAGACGGGGGAGGAGAACCTGTATGTTCTGCCCGCCGGTGCCATCCCTCCTGATCCGAGCGGATTGCTCGCCGGCTACCGCATGGAGAAGTTGTTGAGTGATGTGGCTAAAAAATTTGATGTGGTCTTTGTGGATTCGCCGCCGATGCTGGGAGTAAGCGATGCATCGCTGATTGTCAGCAAGACAGATGCTTCCATTGTGGTGCTTCAGCCGCGGAAGATGCCGCTTAAGGCTCTGTTGCGGGCCAAGAGCATGATCCAGAACGTCGGAGGCCAGATTATGGGTCTTGTGATGAACAACGTAGACATCAGCGGGGATACGCAGTATCAGTACTACACGACATATTACTCGTATTACTCTCATGACGCGAAGCGTGATGCCTCGGAGCGCAAGGTGCAGCTGGCTCAACAGCGCGTCTCGTCGCCCCCCAAGCCTGCAGTTGAGAGCTCGGAAACCACTGATAAGGAGGATCTTTACTAAACATACCACTCGCTGTTTACATGAAAAATAAGCTCACACAGTTTTTGCTGCTTTGTGCACTGTTGTTGATGCCCGCCTTGGCTCAGGATAATACGACGGAACCGCGAGCCGTCAAGGGAGGTCGTATTCAGGTGATAGTCAAGAACATTCCGGCGGAAGATACGGTGAATGTCAACGGCGAATACAGCGTTAATCGCGGTGACGGAACCATCTCTCTGCCGTATCTCTCTAAGCGTATTCATGTGGAGGGACTCACGGCGCGTGATATCGAATCGGTGGTGCGCAGTAATTACCTGTCGCAGCAGATTTATGCAGACCCCATCGTGCAGATTATTCTGGGAGCCAAGAACGAAATCCCGGTGGAGACTCGTTTCATTCAGGTTTCGGGATATGTGGGCAGAAAATCGAATCTGCCTTATCGCGAAGGTATTACCCTGATTGAGGCTCTGTTGGATGCCGGGGACATTACTGATTATGGCTCGCGCAAGATTCAGATTACACGCGGAGGCGTGACGCGAACGTACGATTATTTCAGTGCTAAGGATCGCGGTATCAAGCTGCTCCCCAAGGATGTGATCTATGTGCCGCGTCGCCCGGCTTTCGAGGGACGTCCCGGCTCGGTCGGTCCCTGATGGAGTTGGGAATCTTTGGAAGACTCCGGCGGCTATGCTGTCTGCTGCCGGAGTCATTTTGTCGGAATGCGATGAGGCGGCACCTTCTAGTGCTGACAGTGGGGTACGGACAGGGGCATCACGCTGCCGCTGAGGGCCTGGCGCAGGAGTTTTCCGCGCGTGGGTGGGCTGTGACGCTTGCGGATCCATGCGCCGAAGCCGGTGGGAGCTTGTTCCGCGCGACACAGGCTTTCTACCGCCTGTGCGTGCGCCGCGCGCCGTGGCTTTGGGGGATTACTTATGCCCGGACGGATACGGCAGATTGGAGTCGGGTGATTGCTCGCCCGCCGTTGCGCGCCGTCACGGCGTTTGTGGGGCAGCTTCTGCAGAGCACTCGGCCGGATCTGGTCGTGTGTACCTACCCGCTTTATGCGTATATGCTGGATTGGTTGAGGAGTCGGGGGCAGTTTCATGGTCGCTATGCGGTCGTGGTGACCGATGCTCGCGAGATCAGCCGACCTTGGATGTTGTCGCGGGCTCCGCTCGTCTGTCTGACCGACCGGGAGTCGGCTCAGCGGGTTTCCGAGCGCTATGCCTTGCCCCCCGACCGATTGGCCGTGACGGGGTTTCCCGTGCGGCGTGGCTTTATCCCCCGGCAGGCAGCTCCGGCCGCAGAAAATTTGCGCATTGCTTATGGCGCATTTTGCTCTACGGAGATCACCGAGGCCGATGTGCGCGCAATCGCGGAGGCTTATCCCCGGGCGAGGATGACAGTTTTGGCGGGGGGGCAGACTCGGGCTCTGCAACGTCGGCTGCATGAATTTACTTCTCGGGGGCTGCTTTGTATCGTGGAATCCTGCACGGATATGGCAGCGCTGTTGTCGCAGGCGCACGTTTATGTGGGTAAGGCCGGTGCGGCGACGCTGTTTGAATGCTACAGTGCTCTTGTCCCCGTGTTTGTTCGCTTTGCTCTTCCCGGGCAGGAGCAGGGGAATTTGGAGCTACTGACGGAGGATGGTGCGGGTGTCTCGATTGACAGTGCTGCGGAGTTGGTCGATCAGCTGGGACGACTGCTGGAGCATCAGGGGGCATGGTGGAACGATATGCGTTGTCGTATGCGTCGGGAGGAGCGGCAGGATGGAGCCCGCCGCACGGCGGACGTTCTTCTGCAACACTTGCTGCCATGAGAACACTGCTCATTGATAATTCGAACGGTCGTACCAAGTGTGTCCCTTGCGAGGGGGGGGGCTTGCTGGCGGCTCCGCGTGTGATTCCGACCGGGGAGCTGTCGGAGGGGGCGTGGGAGCAGCTGACGGCAGATTGGCACTGCGGTTCTGCTCTGCTCAGTTCGGTGGTGCCTGCCGCCGCCGCTTTTTTTGACGCATTCTACAGGAAACGAGGCGTGGAGCTCCGGCGTGTGTCGGCACAGGGACAGGGGCTGGTTTCTTTTGACTCGTATGCCGGGTTGGCGACATTGGGGGATGATCGTATGGTGAACGCTCTGGCGGCGGTAGTCGGCGGTCTGCAGCGCCCAACCATTGTGATTGATGCCGGTACGGCAACAACATTTGACATGGTGATGCCCGGTTCGCCACCTCGTTTTGTAGGGGGAGCGATTGCTCCGGGATTGGGGCTGCTGGCGCGAAGCCTGCACCATGCCACCGCTGCCTTACCTATGCCGGAGCTCGAGCTGCCGAAGTTCGCTATCGGCAGCGATACGACGGCGGCGTTGCAAAGCGGTGTGGTCCTCGGTTATCAGGGACTGGCTCGGGGGTTGATCAGCGCGATGGAACAGGAAGTGGGGGGCGTTCGGGCCGCGATTGTGCTCACGGGGGGAGATGCTGCGCTGCTGGCCCGGTTGCTGGGAAGATCTGTCGTGGCGGAGCCGCTGTTGACGCTGCGAGGGCTGGCATGCTACGCGAGCCAGGAGCCAAGCGGACAAAAAAAATAGCCTCCTCTGTTTTTTTTGTTGCCAGCGTGCGGGACATTCGCTAGTATAGAGCCACCTACAACTGTCACATCTTATGTCCGACAATATCGAATCCCAGGTTAAAGAAATCATCGCCGCACAGCTCAGCGTTGAACCCGAAAAAGTGACCTCCGAGGCCAAGTTCATCGAGGATCTCGGTGCTGACTCCCTTGACACCGTTGAACTCGTCATGGCTTTTGAGGATAAGTTCTCCATCGAGGTGCCCGATGAGGATGCCGAGAAGCTTAAGTCCGTCAAGGACGTTGTGGACTACATCAACAGCCACAAGGCCTAAGCTGAATACCGCTTTTTCGATGGCGGTTCCCCCTGCCTGCAGGGTCGGAGCCGCCTTTTTTTTCCGAACGGCGCGAGAGGGGGCGGCATGGATGAGGCTGCGGTGAGTTATGCTCTGCAACACACGCGTATTCTCTACGTGCCCGATCGTCGTATCGACACTTTCGGCGAGACTCGCTTCAATTATCGTCTCCTCTCAGAGCCGATGGATGAAGTGGGGACGGTGCGCGTGCGCAGCGGCTGGGTCGAGGCGGCCAAGCCCAAAATCGTGCGTCCCCGGCATCTGCAGGGGGTAGAGACGGAAGGCTTTTCTGCGCAGGCCGCTCATTTTTTTGAGTGGATGGAGCGCCATGGGGCATCCTTGCAGGCCTTGTTTCGCTATGGGTTTCGCTTTTCCCGAACCGAGGTCAGCAGCGAGTTGGTGCACGATGATTTGCCGACGGTGGCTGATCGCGTGCGCGAGGAGGCTCTGCACAGTGGTGACAGCTATCGGGCGGTCATCCTCGGTGTGGATGATGCGTGGGAAATCTCCCTGCTGCGTTTTACTTTGGAAATGATCCAGCAGTCACATGAAATCAATATCTTTGATTTTAAGCGCCGCGGGCTTTTATAGCGCACTGGTCTTTGCGGAGGCAGCTACGGTGGTGAATTATTCGCTTTGGCCGCGTCGTCCGGCCGAGTTGGAGCAGGCGCGTGCGTTGGTGGCCGAGCAGAAAGGAGCCGAGGCGGTGCACCTTCTGCAGCCTTTTCTGAAGGATAGCGGCATTGCCGGGCGCGAAGCCCGCCAGATTGTCGGTCAGATCAACACGCCGCGATATCTGACGCGCGAGCATCCGGGAGCTTTTGTTTATACGGTTCAGCGAGGTGACACCGTGCAGAAGATTGCGCGGCAGCAGGGCTGTCCTGCGGCGCTCATTATGCTGCTGAACGGGCTGACGGAGCCGGCCGGGTTGCGTATTGGGCAGAAACTGTTTCTGGCTCGCGTGACCTGCCGCCTTGAAATTCGCCTCAAGCATCGCGAGATTTGTGTTTGGGACGGCGATACGCTTGTGGCGGATTACTCGCTCATCGCAGTGGCTCTGGGGGGGAAATCCGGGGAGGAGACGGAGACGAAACTTGCCGCGATAGAGGGAGAATTGGAGGGGATGCGTGTCCCCGAAAATTCTGTGCAGTTCCCCTCATCCGATCGCCGCTTGCGCTTGGAGAACGGCGTGCACATTTTGCCGGAGCAGGGGGGGGCTGCCGAGCCTTGCCTGCGCATGCAGCAGCGCGAGCTCAATGAGCTTTCGCTGTTGCTTACCCTCGGTACCGAAGTATTATTGAAAAACTGAAAGAGATGCGACATCAACCTCGAATTGTGATTTTGGCCGAGTTTCCCGCCTGGTATGTTGATGAAAGCATCGACCACCAGCGTGGCTGGCACTACTGTGTCTGGTTGGTCTCGCTCTACGAGGCACTCAAGACACAGGATGTGTACGATATTCACTGGGTTTCCTTCTGTCGGGAAATCAGCAGCTATCGCTGTGTCGAAGCCGGGGGGCAGACGTTCCATCTCTTCCCGTGTGGGTCATTGACAGTGGCTCGCGTGCAGCATTTTGCATGGGATCGCTGGCGTGCACAGCGTTTGCTCGATCAACTGCAACCCCAGCTTGTGCACGCATGGGGTACTGAGAGCCGCTATGCGTGGTGCGGCCTGCGATATGCGGGTAAAAAGATTCTTTCCATGCAGGGGGTGTTGCGCGCGTTCCATGAGCGTTCTCCCATGACGGGTTATTATTGGCGTTTACCGCTGCGCAGCGAAAAAATGCTCATGGAGAGCTATGATCTGGTCACCTGTGAGTCCATCTGGGGCTGTGAGCGTTGTCGGGAGATTGCGCCCGGGGTGCGCCTTGTCCGATGGGAATACGCAGCCAACCCTCTTTTTTTCGGGCGGGAAAGAGAGCCCTCTGAGACTCCTTATGTCCTCATGGCCGGTACGGATGATCCGAGGAAAAATATGGGCGTTGCCATCGAGGCTTTTCGCCACCCTTCGTTGGCGGGGGTAGAGTTGAAGGGAGCCGGGTTGGTGGCGGAAGGACATCCGGATTTACCTGCGAACGTGAAGGCCTTGGGGGGAGTGAGCCATGAGCAGATTGCCGAGCTGCTGGCACATGCCTGGGGGTTGGTGCATCCCAGCAAAGCGGATACCAGCCCCAATATTGTCAAGGAAGCGCGCGTGATGGGGCTGCCGGTGGTGACGACGACCGAATGTGGCGGTATGCAATACATTGAGTCGGGCAAATCAGGGTATATTATCGCGCCGGATGATGTGCAGGGGCTGGTGAAGGCCGTATGTGCCATGACCCAGAGCCGAGAGCGCTCTCTGGAGATGGGCGCTTTCGGGCGGGATGAATGTCGCCGACAACTCAGCTCACAGACCATGTATGAACAGCTCATGCGCATTTATGATGCCGTGTTGAAGGACGCTCTGCCGGAGGAGATGCTGTGGGCGTGATGGGTGAGGAGGCCGCGCGAACGACTTCGGTGTCCGCCCCGGGTGGAGGATGCTATCCGCTTCGGGTGCTGCCCGCATGCGTCGCTGAGCTGATAGCGGAGAGCTCAAGTAATGCGTCGGAATCGTCCTGTGCCGAGGGGGCGGAGGGATTCTGACGGCACGGGTGGAGAAGCGGGGGCGTTCCGGTCGCTCATGAGGCTTTCAGGGATATGGTCGAGATCGAGCCGTGAGCAAGAGCTGACCTTTCTTGTCTGCGTTCTCTTTTTTGTATTTCGATGTACCAGATGACTTGCCCGGCGCCGGTTTAGCTTTAGGATACAAATGTCCCCGCAGAGAGCAGAGAAAAAACTTTACAAGGGCGCCTACGTCTGATAGCCTACCCCTAGGCGCAGGGAGTGGATCACTGCGCCGTAACCCGTACTGAACTGATATGAAAGCAGATACCCATTCTCTGAACGAAAAGCAAGTGATGACCGGTGCTGAGGCTCTGGTGCAAAGTCTGGTGCGTGAGGGGGTGGAGGTCGTATTTGCCTATCCCGGTGGTGCCAGTATGCCGATGCATCAGGCGTTGAGCCACGAGCCCGCCATCCGAACGATCTTGCCGCGCCATGAGCAGGGGGGGGCGTTTGCCGCCGAGGGCTACGGACGTGTGACGGGCAAGGTGGGGGTCTGCATGTCTACCTCGGGGCCCGGCGCTACCAACCTGATTACGGGTATCGCGGATGCTTTTCTTGATTCCGTGCCGATGGTGGCGATCACCGCCCAGGTCGGCAGCGGGCTGATCGGCACCTCGGCGTTCCAGGAGACCGATGTGTTCGGGATGACGGCTCCTATCGTTAAGCACAGCTATTTGGTGACCTCCCTGGAAAGCATCCCTCGCATTGTGAGGGAGGCCTTTTACATCGCGCGCACGGGACGCCCCGGTCCCGTCGTGATTGATATTCCCAAGAACTTTCAGGAGGGCAAGTTCGTGCCGGACTTTGATCAACCCATGGATTTGCCCGGTTACACGCCCGAGGTTCCGCTCAACACGGAGGCTTTGGACAAGGTGCTTCCTCTGTTGCAGTCGGCTGAACGCCCCGCTATTTATGCCGGCGGCGGTGTCGTGAGTGCCGATGCTTCTGCCGAACTGTTGGAACTCGCCGAGCGGATGCAGATTCCCGTGGCGACCACGCTTATGGGTATCGGGGCGATGCCCGAGACCCACCCGCTTTCCGTGCGCTGGCTGGGTATGCATGGTGCGGTGTATGCCAACAATACCGTCAATGAAGCCGATGTCGTGCTGGCAATCGGCGCGCGCTTTGATGATCGCGTGACGGGAGCCGTCAAAACATTCTGCGAGCATGCGACCATTATTCACATTGACCTCGATGCCGCTGAGCTCAACAAGAATAAGCGCGTGCAGCTCGCCATCCGCTCCGATGCCAAGCAAGCACTTTCCTACCTCAACGCGAAGCTTGCCGCACAGGGTATGGAGCGCCGCAGTTATGCCGTGGCAAATCGTCCGGGGTGGTTCGGCATCATCGAGCAGTGGAAGCGCGATTACCCGCTGTGCTATGAGAAGCGCGAGCATGAGATTGCCCCGCAAGCCATTATGGAGGAGCTCTATCGACAGTTGGAGGGGCAGGATCCCATCATCTGCACGGGCGTGGGGCAGCACCAGATGTTCGCTGCTCAGTTTTTCCGATTTGAACATCCCCGCCGCCTGAGCACCAGTGGAGGGCTCGGTAGCATGGGCTATGGTCTGCCTGCTGCGATGGGGGCGCAGGTTGCTTTCCCCGATAAGCCGGTCATCAACATCGATGGTGATGGCTCCGTCCTCATGAATCTTCAGGAGCTGGCCACCATTCATATTGAGAAGATGCCCATCAAATGCATCATCATGGATAACCAACATTTGGGTATGGTGGTGCAGTGGGAAGATCTCAAGTACGATTCGCACCGCGCTAACACCTTCTTGGCGGATCCGGCCGATACCTACGATCCCACGCATCACACACCCGGCGTGCTTTACCCGGATTTCCCCACGCTGTGTGCGGGTTTCGGCATTCCCTGCGAGCGTGTGGTCGAGCCCGCTGATTTACCGGCGGCCATCGGGCGTATGCTGGCCAGCAAGACAGCCTATGTGCTCGATATTATGGTGCCGCATGATGTCCATGTGTTGCCGATGATTCCCGGCGGCATGGGGTATCGCGATGTGGTTTTGGAGCGTATCGCCGGTGATGGTAAGGGGCGTAAGGCCTCTGACTTGGGAAAAGAAATACCAAGCGCGCTTTAAGCGTTTGCAGCAATGCAAAATCATTTTGTACGCACCGCGTGCATCGCGATTATCCTGATCGTGATGTCCCTTAGCCTAGGCTCATTTCTGGCAGATCAGGAGGGGCAGATGGTGGCTTTCGGTGTCATTGCCGCCATTGCGGGCATTGTGGGATTGATGGTCATGGGGCGTCAGGCATGGAAATTGATCATCATCGCACCGTTCTTATGCCCTTTTGAGAATACTCTGGGGGCGTATGCCTTGGCGGGTGTTGTTGGGGTATGGGGGCTTGTTCTGGCTCTGTTCCGGCACATTCAGCTGAAGTGGACCTCGTTTTTTGCATTAGATGCACTTTTGCTGCTGTTTACCTGCTGCTTGGTGCGTCTGTATGTGCAGCATCCGGCATCGCTGTGCGTTTTCGGGTTGGATGCACAGTATATCGGTGGCAAGGAGAATGTGATTTATCTCGCGTTTCTTGTCTATTATCTGGCCATCAGCTCATGGAGAGGTTCTCCCGATGAGGTGCTCAGCGTGGTACGACGCTGCGCGTATATTGCCGTGGCGGCGCAGATTGCATGGGGGCTTTATGCAACGTTTAAGCTTCTCCACAGTGGAGTCGGCTTTTTCGATCGTCGAAACACCTGCTTTTTGGGCTTGGGCTATTTGCTGGTCTTTTACGCCTATGCCTCGGTTCCTCTGGCTTGTATGTGGAGATACCCCAAGAATATCTTTCTTTTCCTGTTGGGAATAGGGATTGTGCTGATTTCCGGGACTCGGGAGTATCTCGGGCATTTGGGATTGGCATGTGTTTTCTTGTGTTTTCTCAAGAAGGAGCTGATGAGCGCTTTGGTGTGCTTTGCGGCAGTATTGTGCTGCATTACGCTAATGAGCGAGACAGGAATGTTGCGAATGTTGCCCGGCTCGATGCAGCGCGTGGTTGGCCTTGTCCCATGGGCAAAGATCGAGATGAAGTGGAGGAGAGGAAGCCAAGGTACCATTCAAACCCGCCTGGAGATTTGGCGCTTTGCTTTGGATCCTCGCACAGGTGTGATTAAGGATTATTGCTGGGGGGATGGTTTTCAGACAGAAACGGCTGAATTTCTTCGAGTCGGGATTGGCGACCTGCGGCTGCGGAGTGCCGGTGGAGAGTTGTCCGCTCAGCGGTGGTCTATGTCTTTGGCCAAGAGCGGTAGCTTGCATAACATGGCTCTAACTTGTGTCCATCGCACGGGCTATGTGGGGTTGGGGCTTGTTGCCCTGATTTCCTTGACCTATCTGTTGATGTTAGTGAGGATTTCTCAGGCGCTGAGATATTCGCGTGATTACCCACCCATGATGATGGTATTGTTGCCCATGGTCGGCATTATTGCCGCTATCCCCTGGGGAACCTTCACCTATACAGGACTTTTCAAATATTTCTATTCACTGGGTTTGATAAAAACTGTTTATTGCGCCTTGCGTGATAAGGGAATGATCCAGCCGCTTCTTATCCGTTCTCATTATGTCCCCCTGATGCTGCGGGAGGCGGAGTGAGCGTCATGGGTTTGTGTTTGGTGCATCCTGTTGCAAATTCATCATCATACATCCTGTTCCAACTCCCCAATCTCCGAGCGCCAATCCTGCCGCTTCTCCAGCACCTCGGCATATTCCGCGAGCAACGCGGCGCGCTGCTCACCGTCGACCTCCGCCAACTTCGCGGCGACATAATCGGAATCAGCAAGAGCCTGCTTCAACTCAGCGACGCGCTCCTGCGCGGTCTGCGGGGCGGGCGACCACACATCGCGGATAGCGTCCGCATCCTGCCGGAACTCATGGTGATAACGCGCCCCGTCGGAAGGTTTCGGCGAGGGCACATAAGGCAAGAACCCATGCTGTTGAGCATACGCAGCGAGCGCCTGCTGCCCGGCATTACTCACATGCGGGATTCTATCCAAACGCTGCAAGCGACCATCAATCAACTTAAAAAAAGCATTCATAACAAGAAACGGCATCAATCAATAAACTCCTACAATCTTAAATCTTCCGCCATCATTAAACCGTCCTGATGACCATCCGGAATTGACGGGCAGCAGGCGAAAAGTATACTTCCTGGCATAACGTTGATTCAGCCTCGGCACAGGAATATCGACCAAGTCAGAAGACCCGGAGTGCCAATGCAGCCTATTATTGATAATGATAACATCGTCTGCCAAAATCTCGTAAGAGAAAAACCCCGTTGAGCCTGTCCAATAATTCCCCCATCTGAACATCGTAATCTTCAGCGGGCGCTCAAACTCCATGACCATCTCGCGCGCGTCGTACCCATTATTAAATGTGTTCCAGGGGAAAAACAGCGTATACCGTCCTGATGCCGCAAAAAAATTCCAAACATACATGGGGTTGCCATTTGCGTCCTTCGAGGCGGACACATCGACCCCTGTAGGGGTGAAGGCGCTCACCTTCATGCCGAAGCTCGGAGAATTGCTCCATGAATCAGCCCCCGTCATAACCGGCTGCACATAGGAACGCTCCTCGCCGCGCACATCAGCGAGCCTCGCGGTCACGCCGACCGCATCACGCCGCAAAAGAAAGACACAAAGCTTTGCGCAAGGAATCACCGGCGGTGTATCATCGGCACAAGTACCGCGCCACACCCAATCCTGCGGCCAGACAATCTCGGGCGGATTTTCCGAAGTCATGAGCCAAATCTCGGCGGTGGTGCCGATTTTGGCATCGAGCGCCAGCGCGCTCCAGTCCAGCGACTCGACCTCGCCCTGCTGCGCCGTGTAGATATGCTGGTGAAGCAGGGGTACATGTGTATCCGCAGCAGGAAGCGAGATGGGGATTGTCCTGCCCCCACCGGCGACTCCGATGGGGGCATCCTTAGGGAGGCGGATCAGGACAGCATCGTCATCACTCACCATGACAGAATCATTGATGGCCGTGAAATAGCCCTGACATGCGCCGGGAAGTTCCAGCAGAGTGTAGGTTTTACCGTCCCGAATGGTGGTGATCGTGGTGCCCGCAACCGTGCTCACGCAATAGGTGTAGTTGGGGAGTGTGGTATAGGATTTCATGCGGAGGCATCTTGACATATGGGCTGAAGATGAGCAAGGAGCACCCACAGATCAGCTCGGGGCTTTCACGGGTGGGCAACTTTGGCGTACTGTCGCGGAGCAGGCTTGGCGCGGCTGCTGCAATGTCGTATGCTTACATGCGTATGCTGACCATCAAAAAGCTGAGCAAATCCCACTCGGGGCGCACCCTGTTTGAAGATACCGAGCTGGTCATCAACTGGGGCGAGCGCGTGGCCTTGGTGGGGCCCAACGGAGCGGGCAAATCCACCCTCTTCCGCATGATCTTGGGGGAGGACAGCCCCGATGGCGGGCAGGTGCAGATGGATGAATATGCCGTAGTCGGCTATTTGCCGCAGGAGGCCGGCGACCCCAGCGATCGCACCGTGCTGGAAATTGCCATGAGCATCACCCCCGAAATGGGCGAAGCCATCCGCACCCTGCGGGAGTGTGAGGCTGTGCACGACAACAGCAGCGACCGCTATGCGCATGCCATGGACACCTTCATCGCCAACAACGGCTACCAGTTGGAGCCCAAGGCCAAGCGCATCCTCAAGGGTCTGGCTTTTCGCGACGAGGACTTCCACCGACCCGCGCGCGAGATGAGCGGCGGCTGGGTCATGCGCGCCCACATGGCGCAGCTGCTCACCGCCGAGCCTGACCTGCTCATGCTCGACGAGCCCACCAACCACCTTGACCTCCTCAGCCTGCTGTGGTTCCAGCGCTACCTGAGCAACTATCCCGGCGCCATTTTCATGATTTCGCATGACCGCGACTTCATGGACGCCCTTGTGGAAACCGTTTACGACATCGAGGACACCAAGCTCGTGCGCTACACGGGCAACTACAGCAACTTCCTCGAGCAAAAAGAGCAGCGCTACCACCTGCTGCTTGCGGCGTGGCAAAACCAGCAGCGCGAGATCGCCCGCATCGAAGCCTTTGTCGACCGCTTCCGCTCCGTCGCTTCCAAGGCCGCCCAAGTGCAAAGCCGCATCAAGCAGCTGGAGAAAATGGAGCGTATCGAAAAACCCAAAGCCGGGCGCAAACTCTTCAAATTCATCTTCCCCCAACCCCCGCGCAGCATGCAGCGCGTACTCGAGCTGGAAAAAGTGGGGCAGAGCTACGGCACCAAGCGCATCTATCGCAACCTCGACCTACTCATTGAGCGCGGCGACCGCATTGTGCTCGTGGGGCCCAACGGTGCGGGCAAATCCACCCTGCTCAAGATTCTGGCAGGAGTGCTGCCCATTGATGAGGGGCGGCGCATTGTCGGCACCACCACCCGCATCGGCTACTTCTCGCAGATGCGCTCCGAGAACCTCACCCCGCACTACACCGTGCTGGAGGAAATCATGGCCGCCGACCCCGAACTGCGCGAGGAGGAAGCCCGCGGCATCCTCGGTTCCTTCCTCTTCCGCCGCCTCGATGTCGACAAACGGGTCGAAGTGCTCTCCGGCGGCGAAAAATCGCGCCTGAGCCTGGTTAAGTTCCTCGTCAACCCGCCCAATCTGCTGCTGATGGACGAACCGACCACGCACCTCGACCTGATGAGTGTGGAGGCGCTCTCGCAGGCGCTGAAACGCTACGAAGGCACGCTCGTCTTTATCTCCCACGATGTACACTTCATCCGCGCCCTGGCCGAAAAGACCCTGCACATCAACCAGGGCATCCTGACCCCCTACGCCGGCGGCTACGACTACTACCTCGAGAAGTCGGGCATCCTCGACGAGCAAAACGCGATGGATCAGTGAACAGCCCGCATGGCGCCGGTTGTCTGCGAACCATCCCGCCGTGCGCCGCCGGCTTGTGACCCGCTTGCGCCGGCCGCCTCAGCGCCGCCGGCCGAACAGACCCTTCTCCACGGGGCGCAGCGCCAAGAGCGCCGGCAGCAGCAGCAGCCACAGCAACAGCAGCGGCGCCAGCGGCAGCCAAACAGCCTGCGGGAGAAGCTCCCAAGCCTGCCACAGCAGCAGGGCAGGGAGCGCTGCCAGCGCCGGCAGCCGCAGCCACAGTGGTAGCAGCGGCAGCACCAGCAGCAGCAGGAAGAGCCCCAGTGCCGCGCCGACCCAGGTCTTCGTCTCGCGCAGGGCGGGAAGCTCATGCAGAATGGGGAGCCCCAGCGGCTCCTCGCGCTGCGTCAGCACCTCGCGCGGCGCTGCCGCCAGCATGGACAGCGTGGCCGCCAAACGCTCCGCACGCTGCGGCGCCTCCTGCCCGGCGGCGGGCTGCTCCAGCAGCAGGCAAGGCAACGCGCTCGCGGAGCTGCCCCCCAGCACCTCAGCCGGGCTGAGCGCCCGTATCTGCGGCGCAACCAGCCGCACGCGCGCATGCTCATCCAGCGGCAGCGTACGCCCGCCGAACGAAATCTCCTGTCCCGGGCGCACCCGCACATCGGACGGGCTCAGCCCGCGCATCGCCAGCGCCAAGCGGAACGGCAGCGTGGGAATCGTCTCGCCGTTCCAACGCATCAACAAAGGAACACTCAGATCCTCCACGCCCGAGGGCTTTTGCGTCAGCGGCTCCCCCTGCAACCAATCTGGCGCCCAACAGAGGTCGAGCGCATCGGGCACCTCTGCCAAGCTGTTCGGCAGCGGGCTGTTTGCCGCGGGCAGCCCCGAGGTGTCGCCCTCCACCTGCTCAGCGGGAATCGCCGCCTCGCGCAGCATCAGCGGGGTAAAATCGGCCTGTGCCGCCGTGCGCCCGCGCAGCCCCACGGCCGAATACTTAAACCCCGCCATCACGCGGCAAAGCATCTCGCGCGCCATGTCGCCCGGCTGCTGCTGCCACACCAGCGGCGAGGACAGCGCCAAATTCCCGACCCCCATCCCCTGCAGCTTGTGCAGCAGCACCGCCAAATCCTGCGCCCCCAGCGGCAGCGCCGCAAATTGCGCGGCGCAGGTCGACTCATCCAAGTGCAGCACTCCCACCGTCGGCGGGTCGTAGACCGTCTCGCGCTGTTGCACCTCGTGCATGAGCGGAGTTTCCCCCGCGCGCAGCAGCTGCGGTTGTCCCCCCTCAATGGGGATACTCGCGCGGGTGAGCAGCTCTGTGTAGAGCCGCACCGTCTGCCCGTGCAGCAGCCATTGCCCCACCGGCATCGCCGCCGCCAGCAACAGCCACCAGAAAAGCAGGGCGCCGAATCTTACATGACTGTGAGTGGTCGGAGACATGCCGCAACGGGGTTAAGGGGTGAATCGGCGGGCAACTCCGCCAGCAACTCGCGCATCGCCGCGAGAGCCGGGGCGATCTTCTGCAAATACCAAGGGCGCCCTTGGTTGTAGCCGATGTTGGCAAAAGCGCCGAGCGCCTGCATCAGGCGCTGCAGGGCGCAGGCCGCATAAATCGTGGGGTCAAGCGGCGGCGCGCCCAAACGCTCGCGCATCTGCAGCAGCTCCGCGCGCTCGGAGCGGGTGAGCTCCGCATAGGGATCCAGCAGCAGGCTGGCCACATCATACTCCTCGCGTCCCGCGCGCATGCCCTGAAAATCAATCAGCCATGCCTGCCCGCCCGCCAGCATGATATTCTGGCTCTGGCAGTCGCGGTGAATCGGCACTCGCGGTAGCGCGCCCAGCCACGCCGCCATCTCCCGTAGCGCGGGTTGCGCTGCGAACGCCGCCGCATCCGCGCCGAGGTGGCGCCCCACAAAATGCTCGGCAAAATACTCCTGCTCCCAGCGGTAGAGCGCCTCGTCAAAGGGCGGTTGCAGCGCCCAATCGGGTTGCAGCCCGTAGAGCGGGCGCAGCGTCGAGAGCGCGGCCTCATAAGCCGCGCGGCGCTCGGGCCAGGGACACCCGCGCAAGCTGAGTAAATCGGTGTTGCCCAAATCCTGCAACAAGCAAGCGCCGCAACCATCGGGCAGCTCCTGCGCCGCCAGCACCGCCGGCACGCGAATACCCGCCGCCGCCAGTCCGCGCGCCGCCGGCAAAAAACTGTTGTTATCCGCCCGCGCTGCCGTCCAGTACAGCGCCAACACCCCCCGCGCCCGAGCAAAAAAACGACCGCTTGCGCCCGAAGCCACGGGCTGCAACTGCGCTGCCGTGGTCGGGCAACCGGTGTGCTCCTGCACCATGCGCGCCAAGAGCAACTTCACCATCTCTGGGGCAGGCTCCGGCATCAATCGAGCTTAAAAAAGCGGGTTTGGGGCTGCTGCTCGCAGGGAGTCTCGGCAGCGGGCTCGGGACTTTCTTCGTTTTTCTGCGTTTCGGGTGCAGACTCGCGCACGGGGAAATACACCAGCCCGCCATTGCTCCCCCGTTCCCGGGAAGGTGCGTGAGGAGCTGCCTTGGGGGAAGCGGGGGACATGCGGTGCTCGCTCTCCGGCTCGTCCTGCTCCTGCCCGGCGTGTTGCTCCGAATACACCCGCACAAACGCGCTCAGCAGCAACAAGACCAGCCCCGCTGCCACAGGCATAAGCGCCGTAGCAAGACCCCCGAACAGCATCCCGGCTGTCGCGCCCTCGCGCAGCACTCCGGCCACAAAACAGACCAGAGAACCGCAGCCGCTGCCGATGAGTACTGCAGCAACCATCGCAGACACTAAGAAGAGCACCAACATCATCACCGGTCATTATATCAAAAGCGCTTCGTGCGTCAAGGTCGCACCCCGGCATCCCCAGGGCAAACGCATTGGAGCCGTGTCATGCAAAGTGAGTCATGAAAAGACCGTCTTAAGGACGTCCGGAGCAAAGTCTTCCTGCAGGGCTGCCTTGAACTTCATGGAGCGATAGGACAGCTTCATGGGGTTCACCTCCTTGTATCGTTTCAGGATGTTTGGTGGCGATGGCGCTACTGCCATGGAAGCCAAGAAGGCGATTTTCACACTCTTCACCAGCGCCGATGCCCTCAGGGTGAATGGGGCGGAGGTGACCAATGTCATGGCGAACGAGGCGTACACCAATGAAATGGCTCGGAAATATCAACTGCTTGCGGTCGGTGAGCCCGGCGATGTCACCATCAGCCTGCGCTTCAAAGCCGAGGCACGGGCTGAACATCCCCTTTGCCACGCAATGGAGTGGCCAAGTGGGTGCCGGCGTCGAGTTCGGTAGCGATCGCACCCATGTGAGCGGACCGTGGGGGTGCGCCATGCCTTCTGATGCAAAAGCGCGGCGAACCGGGGGAAACGTTCTCCCCCGGTCCTTTTGGTGCCTGCGGGCGGGGGGAAGGGGCGCGGTCGGGGCTCAGGCTTCGTAGGTGCGCAGCAGAGCCAGGGTGTCATGCGCGAGGCGGCGGATAGCGGTCTCGCGCCCGTGGATGGCGGGCAGTTCCCACAGGGTGAACTCGTTGTGCGCCACAATGTTGAAATACATGCCGCGCAGGCAGGTCAGGCACCACAGCCAGTCAGCCTCGGCCATGTGCGGAAAAAAGCCTCGCAGCGCCTCTTGCCACTCCTGCAGTGCGTAGGCATAGTGGCTCTCGTAGACATCGCGCGTCAGCTCGGGAGCCTCGTAGCCCATTTTGTTGAGGAAGCACAGCGTTTCCACCCCGTTGGCCACGGTGTCGTCCTCCCAGTCCGTGATGGGCGCCAAGAGCCAGGAGGCGAGGATTTGCTCGGCATCGCCCGTAGCTTGCGCGCGGTGCAGAGCCGCCAGACAGGTGTTGTTGTAGGGAGCGGCGAGATAGGCGAGCGTGTCGCGGTAGACATCGGCCTTGCTGCCGAAGTGGTAGCGGATGAGCCCGATATTGACCCCGGCGGCGCGGGCAATGTCGCGCAGCGCGGCGCCCTCGAAGCCCAGGCGCGTGAACTGTTGCACGGCAGCGCGCATCATCTGCGCCTTGGTGGTGTCGGATTTGGTCATGGACGACGGGCGTTTTTCTTCTCCTGTTGCTTGCGGATGAACTCGACATCGGCATCGCAGAAGCGCTTGATCTTGGTGCGGCTGATGCGCCCGCCGTACTCCTTGAGGTAGACCATCTGGTGCGCCTCATCGAAGCGTTGCAGCTTGGCAAAGAGGCTCATGCTGCCGGTGGCGGAGTGCCAGGTGCGGTAGCCCTTGGGTTCGAGCTTGGCGCGGTAGGCGCGCATATCCTCCTCAGCCAGTTTGACACCCTCGCGGATGATGCTCTCGGCCTCCTGCGGGGCACCGCTGAAACCGTCCATGCCGATGATGAACTTGCCGCGGGGGGAGACGATGGCGAGCGCCGGGCGGCGCTTGAGACCGTATTTGAGCGCCAGAGAGTTGATGGCACCTCGGCTGTAGCGAGCCGTGCCTGGCTTGCTCTCATCCAGCCCCGCACCCGTATCCAGCATGACGCGCACCACGCGATCCTTGCACCATGCGTTGAACTTGGCCGTACGCAGCAGGTGCTCGCCCAGCATCCCGCTCTTGGGGCTGATCACCGAGTCGTGGAACCAAATGAGCAGGGGGCGCCCCTCGCGGCGGGCAAAACGCAGAGCCCGCCCATAGTCCGTCATCCACGCATTGCCGCTGCGGGTGCTTTCAAACGCGGCGGTGATGCCCTCAATCTCCTTGTCGGGGTTGTCGGGGTCGGTGAAATAAACCTCCCCCTCGGCACCATTGTCAATCTTCGCCAGCTCCTCGCTGGTGTTGACATGGTAATTGGTGGCGGTGGGATCCGTCTGGTTGGGCAGCAGCGGATTACCCATGGTGCTGTCCCCGCCCATGTTCATGGCCGCCATGGGGTTCGGACGTTCCTTGGGAGGGGCGGGTGCTGCCGTCTGCGAGCAGCCGGCGGCCAGCAGCGCCACGAGCAGCGCGATCCCGGGCACGCGCCTCATGCGCGGTGCTCGGCGGTTTTCACGCTCTGCCATGCGCTCTCCAGTTGCTCGGGACTCGCCTGCTCCAAGCGGCAGCCCTGCTCCAGCAGCAGGCGCTCCAAGGCATTGAAGCGGCGTTCAAACTTGCGATTGGCGGCATCGAGCGCCAGCTCGGGGTCGACCCTGCGGCGGCGGCAGAGATTGACCACGGTGAAGAGCAGGTCGCCCAACTCCTCAGCCACGCGGGGATCCGCATCGGGCAGGGGCAGCGTCTCCTCCACCTCGCCCGTCTCCTCGCGAATCTTGTCGAGCACCCCGGCATGGTCGGGCCAGTCGAAGCCGACCTTGGCCACCTTCTTGGTCAGCTTGAACGCGCGCAGCAGCGCCGGCAGACCCTTGCCCACATCGTGCAGGTAGGGCTTGTCCTCGATGGCGTGTTCGCGGCGCTTGACCGCATCCCAGACGGAGAGCACCTCGGCAGCATCGCCCGCGGCAGCATCACCGAACACGTGCGGGTGGCGGCGCACCAGCTTGTCGGCCAGCTCGCGCGCCACATCGTCAATGTCAAAACCCTCCTCGGGGTTTTCAGACGCCATCTGGGCGTGGAAGAGCACTTGGAGAAGCACATCGCCCAGCTCCTCGCGCAGGTGGGGCCAGTCGCGGCTGCGGATGGCATCAATCGCCTCGTAGCACTCCTCCACCAAATTGCTGATGATGGAGTCGTGCGTCTGCTCGCGATCCCAGGGGCAGCCGTCGGGTTGCCGCAGCCGGCGCATGAGCGCGGCGGCGCGCGCCATCTGCAACTCGGGGGCGCGCCCGTGCAGCATCTCGTCCTCGTTCAGCTCCCGCATGACTTGCCCCTCCTGTCGCGGCGCTCATTGTCCGCCTTGCCGGCGAGAATATCATCGATGTGCTGCACGAGATCCCACGACACACGGCGGCGCTGGTACTTGCGCCACAGATGGTCGCGCAGCGCTTCCCAAATCTCGGTGGTGAACTCGGCGGGCTCGGGCTCCACCTCCCCGCGCTGCGAGCGCCCGACCTTGGGGCTGACGCTCAGCTGCCACCAGCCGCCGAAATAGCGCGCCTCGTAAATCACCTTGTTGCCGTCCGCATCGCGGTCTTGCCAAGAAAATGCTTCCATATCCGTCAAAGCGATGAGAGATCCATCAACGACCGCGGCCGCGCTTCATCTCGGCATTGATGTTGTTGACATCCACCTGCATGGTGGGCGCAATCTCCGAGCTCGGCAATCCCTTGCCCGTGTTGAGCGTGACGATGATGGGCTTGCTGCGGTTGCCGTTGTTGTCGTACTTGTAGATGACGCGCTGCACGAGCTTGCCCTCGGGGTGGGAGAACATGCGCTCCTCCACCAGGCGGGCGCGGCTGTCGTAGCCATAGGCGACCTTGTAGATGATGTTCTTCTTGGTGTGGTCGTAGATGATGCAGGAGACGAGCTGCCCGTACTTGCCCTCGGTGTAGTCGTTGACTGCCGCCAGCTTGCCGCTCGCGGTGTAGGTGGAGCAGCGCATGCCCCGCCAGCCCGCCTGGCGCTGGTAGATGGAGCGCGTGCCGTCCGGGTTGCGCATGACGCGCACCATGTTGCTCGAATCGCCGGCCAGATCGGCACTCTGGGCGCGTACCGTCGGCAGCAGAGCCGACAGCAGCAGGACAGCGCAGAGAAGATGCTTCATGCCCGTTATGATACCCGCCCGCGGGGGCGAAATCAAGCGCAAAGGCGGCAGCCTGCTCAGACAGCCTTGGCGGCGCGCAGCGCGCGGCGCATGGCCGCCAGCGTGGCATCGATGTCGGCCTCGCTGTGCGCGGTGGAGATGAAGCCCGTCTCGTAGGGCGAGGGCGCCACGTAAATCCCCTGTTCCAGCATGCTGAGGAAGTAGGCGCGGAACATGGCGAAGTCGCCCGTGGTGGCGGTGGCGAGGTCGCAGACATCTGCCGATGTGAAGAAGAGGCACCACATGGAGCCGCTGCGCTTGAAGCAAAGCGGCAGCCCCTCCTCGCGCAGCAGGCGGCGCACCCCCTCCTCGAGCCGCGCACCCAGAGCTTCCAAGCGGGCATAGGCGGCAAAATCCTCTGCCGCCAGCGCGCGGAGCTGCGCCAGCCCCGCCGCCATGGCAATGGGGTTGCCGCTGAGGGTGCCGGCCTGGTAGACACCGCCGAGCGGGGAGATGCAGTCCATGATGTCGCGCCGCCCGCCGAACGCGCCCACGGGCAGCCCTCCGCCGATGATTTTGCCCAGCGTTGTCAGATCGGGGGTGATGCCCAGCTTGCCCTGCACCCCGGCGGGGGAGATGCGGAAGCCCGTCATCACCTCGTCAAAGATGAGCAGCGCGCCGTTGGCGGCCGTGATGTCGCGCAGGAATTCCAAATAGCCCGGCTTGGGCAGGTAGAAGCCCGCATTGCCGGGGTAGGGCTCCACAATGATGCCCGCGATTTGCCCCGGATGCTGCTCAAACGCGCGGCGCACCGCCTGCGGGTCGTTGTAGGGCAGGGCAATGGTCAGCGCAGCCAATTCGCGCGGCACCCCGGCACTGTCGGGCTCGCCGTGGGTGAGCGCGCCGCTGCCCGCCGCCACGAGCAGGCTGTCCGCATGCCCGTGGTAGCAGCCGGTGAACTTGATGATGTAGGGGCGCCCCGTGTAACCGCGCGCCAAGCGCACGGCGCTCATGGTCGCCTCCGTGCCGCTGTTGGTCATGCGCACCTTGTCGATGCTCGGGATGAGCCGGCAGACCGTCTCGGCCATCTCCACCTCCACGCGGGTGGGGATGCCGTAGCCCAGCCCCAGCGGAACGGCGCTTTGCACCGCCTCTATGACGCAGCGGGGAGCATGCCCCAAAATGGCGGGTCCCCAGGTGCCCACATAGTCGATGTACTCGCGCCCGTCCTCATCGTGCAGGTGGCAGCCCTCGGCGTGGGTGACAAAGAACGGCGCGCGTTCCAAGCGGCGAAAGGCGCGCACGGGGGAGTTGACGCCGCCGGGAATGACGGCGCAGGCGCGTGCAAAAAGTTCCTCGGAAATCATGGTTTTTCGGTGCGGTTAGTGTCGGATGGCGGCTCGGGAGCGGCGCCCCTCCTCCAGCCAGAGGCGCACACCCTCTCGATCCTGCTCCTCCAGCAGGTCGATGAGCGCGTGCAGATCAGAGACACAGTGCCCCAGCACCTCGCGGATGGCCACATCGTTTTCCCAGAGAATATCGGCCCACATGGGAGCCGGTCCGGAGGCTACGCGGGTCGTGTCGCGGAAACCGCCGGAGGCGAGCCGCTGCAAATCCCCGAGGGGCACATCGCCCTGAGCTGCGTTGCGGGCGGCGAGCGCCGCCATGATGTGCGGCATGTGCGAGATGCGCGCGACGGTGCGGTCGTGGTTGACCGGATCCATCTCGTAGGTGCTGCAACCCAACGCCTGCCAGAAAGCGGCCAGCCGCTCCACATCGGCGCTCGACGCAGCGTGCGCATTGGTCAGCGCCACGGTGGCACCGCGCAGCAGGTCGGGATCCGCATGTTCGATGCCGGTGGTTTCCGCCCCCGCCATCGGGTGCGAGCCGATGAAGCAGCGACGGCGCTCGGTGAGGAACGCACCCGTGGTGCGGTGCACATAGGCCTTGACGGAGCCGACATCGGTGACAAGGGTGCGGCGACCGATGCCGGGGAGCATGCGGTGGCAGAGATCCTCGAACAC
Source organism: Akkermansia sp. (assembly GCA_051884295.1). Classification (GTDB taxonomy): domain Bacteria; phylum Verrucomicrobiota; class Verrucomicrobiia; order Verrucomicrobiales; family Akkermansiaceae; genus Akkermansia. The sequence continues at coordinate 4,865 of JBJEVK010000006.1, read as the reverse complement.
GCCGATGGGGGTGGCGAGGATAATGAGATCGACCCCGCGCGCTGCGGCCACAGGATCGGTGAAGAGCTGCTCGGTCAGCCCGTGCTCACGGGCGAACTGCAGCGGCTGCTCACGCCGTGCCCACAGGCGCAGCTCCGCCTGCGGCAGGTACTTGTGCACCGCCATCGCCACCGAACCGCCCAGCAGACCGGGACCGAAAACAGCGACCGAGGAAAAAGGAGGGGTGCTCACAGGCATCAGGGAACTCGGAAGTGGAAATTCGTGCCGCGCACCTTCAGCTCCTTGCCGCTGGGGTAGGGTTGACCGTTCTTGTCGGTCACGCGGATGGTCTTGCTGGGGTCAAGCGGGTTGTACACACGGGTGGGATCGCCCTCCACGCGGGTCGCCACGGGGATGGGACCCTGGTTGGTGATGCTCTTCAGGTCGGTGCCGGCAGCGTAGGCCGCTGCGGGCGCCGCCGGAGCACCGGCAGCTTTGGGTGCCGGGGTGCTTGGTGCGGGCGTTGTCGGCGCCTGCGCGACACTGACAGGCGCGGGAGCTGCGCTGACAGGAGGCTTGGGCGTTGCTACGGGAGCCGTTGCCGCCGGCGTGGGGGGCTTGGGTGCGGCAGCTACGGGTTTGGGCGCCGGAGCGGGTGTTGCGGTCTTGGTCAGATCCAGCGGCTTGGTCGCGGCAGCGGGGGCGCTCGGCGCCTTGGTGGCGACGGGAGCCGGGGGCAGGGCGGGGGTCGGTGTCGGGGTCGGCGCCGGTTGCAGAGCCCGGGTCGCCGGCGTGCCGACCGCCGTTCCGGGCGGCAGTGCCGCTTGGAGATGCGTCGCGGGCGCCTGCGTTACCCAAGTGTCAGGGTAGGTGCTGCGTTTTGCCGTGGTGGGGCGGTAGGGCATGTCGGCCACCGCAGGCGTGTAGTACACACAGGAGCTCAGCAGAGCCGCCGCGCCGGCAAGGGGAAGGAGAAGGGTTGCTTTCATGATGAATGCAGCGATGGGTCTGCTCCCAAGTTAATACCCGATGGCGCGAAAGTCAACCGTAAAACGGCAGCGCCGGGGATTTCGCGCGGATGGAGCTCCGCAGGGGAGCAGGCGAAAAAGCCGCTGCCCGGGAGAGCAGCGGCTTGGTGAAGAAAGGAAGAGATACGCCTTACTTGCCCTTGCCCTCGAAGACCTTGACGGGAGCCTCGGGCGCGATGGGAGCCTGAGCGGCGGGGGTCATGACCTCCTTGCAGTCCTTCGGGAAGGGGCGGAGCTTGGGCATGGGCTGGGATTGGCAGCAGCAGGAGCTGAAGCCGACCGCGCAGGCAACGGAAAGGAGAAGAGTGGTGAATTTCATAGCGAGAGAATGGTTGGTCTGCTTTCGTTGACTATTCAAGCAAAATCATGGGAGAGAGTCAATACAAATTTCCCCGCGCACGGTGTTTTTTCGCTTCGGAGATTCAGAAACGGTAGGTAAAACCCATCGAGCCGCTCACGGTGCTGTGGTGCTGCTGCCATTCGGCGTGGGCATCGGCGTGCAGAGTCAGGTCGTACCCGACGGGAACCCGCAACCCGGCACCGAGGAGAAAGCCGAAGCTGCCCGGATCGGCACCGCACAGGGTGCGGATGCGCATGGGTTCGCCCGCCGTGACGGCGCGCGCACGGTGTACCGCGCTGCCGAACTCCGCCACCGGCGCGAGGCGCAGCTCGGCATGCACGGGCTCATCCGTGTCCGTCAGGCGACCGATGACCGCGCGGTAGCGCAGCCCCGGTTCGATGGTGCCTCGGGTGTAGTTGCGCGCGAGCAGCTGCGCCAGCTCATCCTGCATGTCGCCGCTCTCCCCGGCCGCGCTGATGTGACCGCGCGTGATCGAGAGCGCGAGATAGGGGCGCAGCTCTTGGTCGCCCTCCTCGGCGAGCACCCGGCGGTAGCTGTATTCATAGAGCGCGGAAAAACTGCTGCCGCGCGGGGCGCAGCGCGCGCGGTAATCCTCAAGCGAGCGCTTGAGCACCATGCGGTTACGCGCCCCCGTCAGAAGGAAAAGATGCGTGTGCGGGCCGTGCTCCCAACGCGCGTAGAGATGGGCGGCATAGCGGTCATCGCGCCCCCGAGCCACGGTAGGCCCGTCGGCTCGCAGTTGACCCGCCCAAGCCGAGCCGGCTACCCCCAGCATCCACGCGCGGCTGAAATCGCGCTCCAGCCCCAGCGAGCCGCCGACCGCATCATCGCGCAACCCGGTGCGCCCCGCCTGATGCGTACGTATTCCGGCGGCATCGGCCTGCATCCAAAGCCGCGTCTCCGGCCCCGGCCACACGGTGCAGGGATCGCCCGCGCAGTCCGAACTATCCCCGAGCCGCCGCCGCAGGAGGCGCTGCATGGTCACCACCCCGCGCCACTGCGACATAGCGGGCAGCGTGAGCGCCGAGAGCGAATCCAGAATCGCCTGCTCATCGCGGCGCATTTGTAGGTAGAGCACCCCCGCCGCATCGGTCGACAACTGCCCCTGCATCCCGGGCGCGAGCAGCAGCGATGTCTCGGTGTCCGCGGCCAGCTGCACAGGCAGCCCCTCGGTCAGTTGATAGCGGGAGCTGATGCGGGGCAGGCCGCGTGCATCCATGCCCCAGGCTGTCAGCATCAGCCCCTGCGGCGTGGCTTGGCCGCTGAGGGTGACCGTCTCCGTCCCATCGGGCAGGGTGAGGGTGAGTGCCGAGCCTCCCGCGTGCAGCGTCAACCCGTCGGGTAGGGTGAGCCCTTGCAGGTGCAGCGTGTGCGCCGCTTGCAGCGAGCTGCTGCCGGTCAGCGTGAGCCCGCTCAGCGTGGCGCTGCCCGATGCTTGCAGCGCGCTGTCGTGCAGCTGCCCGCCGGTGAGGGTCGCTCCGTCCGCCAGCACGATGGTGGTGCCCTCGGCTGATTGCAGAGTGGCACCACTCGCATCCAGTTGCACGCCGGAGAGCGTGCCGCCCGTGTAGCTCGAGCTCCCGACGACGGCGCTGCCGTTACTCACATCCAGCGTGCCCGCACGGAGCGAGCTGAGGGTGTAGTTGCCCGACAGGCTGAGCCGCCCGCCCTCCTCGGCAGCCAGTTCCTGCATCGTGCCGCCGCCGCTCAGGCTCATGCCACCCCCGGAGAGCTCTGCGATCGAGGCCGTAGTCGCGAGGGTATTGGCCGAGGTGTCGAGCTGCACGCCTGCGGGAGCTTGCAGCTCCAAACGGCTGCCCGCCCCCACCGTGAGCTGCCGCAGCTCGCCGCCCGCAAGGCTTTCCAAGCGCAGGGTGCCCCCACCCGTCAGCACCATGCCGCTGCCCGCGCTGTTGAGCGCCTCCTGACCGTTTGCGACGCGGAGCGTGCTGCCGTTCGCCAGATCGAAGCGAATAGCCTGCCCCGCCGAGGCCGAGAGGCTGTTGAGCAGGTACGCATCGGACGCGCTGTGCAGGGTGCCGCCGTCGAAGAGCAGCGGTGTTGTGTCGTCCAACGCAGCGGCGATGGCTCCGCCGCCCTCCACCGCAGCATAGTCCCCCGCGCGCAGCGAGGCCAAATCGGCCGTGCCCGACAGCACCCACTCCTGCTGCACGGTCGGCGCGGAGCCCTGACCCGCCACGGCGGTAAAGGTCGCGCTGCTGCCCGTGGCGCCGCGCATGTACAGCTCCTGCAGCCCATCGGACGGCATGGCATCCAAGGCCGCGGAGCCCGTTTGCAGCGCGTAGCTCGTGCCGTCCAGCACCACACTGCCGCTGAGCAGCTGCACATGGCTGCCATCTCCCTGCAGCACAAGCTGATACTCAGCCGCTTCCCAATTCTGCCCCGTGTACAGCAGCTCGCTGAAGCTGCCGGTGCCGGAGCCACCCATGAGGTACACATTGCCGTCCGTCGTCAGATAGAGGGCAAAATCGCCCCCGCCGTACACCTTGCCGTTGCCGTATACCTGCCCGTTGCCCGGGTCGAAGGACGAGACGAGCACCGACTGCGCCGCGCCGCCCGCCGTGGTGGGACCCGTGAGCGTGCCCTGCACCTGCAGCGTCCACGCCTGCGAGGCATCGGGGACGGCCGAGCCCAGAGAAGCGCCGTAGGCCACATCGGCGCTCGCTGCCGTGGCGCTTCCCTGCACCACGCCCCCTTGCAGATGCCGGTAGGCAGCGGCATCAAACACCGTGAGTTGCAGCGCCCCCTCGGTCACATCAGCCCCGACCAGGCAGCCTGCGGCGGGCGTCAGCGTCAGCCCCTCGGTGGTGATGGCCGCCCAGTCTCCCGAAAGCGCGGCGATGCTGTAGCGACCCGGAGCCGTGTAGGCCGAGGCATCGTAGCTGCCCACGAGCTGCAGCACCCCGCCGTTGCCGCTGATCTGTGTCCCCGTGACCACCCCGATGCCGGCTACCAGTTCGCCCGCCACCTGAATGCTGAGCGTTCCGCTGCCGACGGCATCCAGCCGCACCCCCTGCCGCACGCCCACCTCCAGCGCGGCATTGCCGGCGGACTCAATGCTCAGCTCTTCGATGTGCAGCATGGCCAAATCGCGCAGATTGCTCGTGTTCTCAATCACCCGCAGCGTGCTGCCGTCGCTCAGGCTCAGCAGACTGAGGGTGCCGAAGCGCAGATCGCCCGCCTGCATCGTGTAGGGACTGCTGCCCGAGGAATCAGCCGTGCTGACGAGGGCAAGCTGTTCGCCGCCGGCCTCATCGCCGTTCCAGTAGTAGTTGCTGCCCGACCAACCCGCCCATGCTGTTGCGAACATGCCCGGCAGAGCCCATAGAAGTGAGATGCGTTTCATACACCTGCATCTTTACCCCGATGCCCGACCTGCCGCAATCTAACCGCATAACTATTACATTGTCATGCGCGGGATGCAGGCTGAATTGCAAGACTAAATGCGACAAAGCGAAAACAACTTCATTTTAGGC
>JBJEVK010000005.1:4225-7872 GCA_051884295.1 Akkermansia sp. | reverse complement strand
GGGCAGGCGTGGCAAAAGACCGTCTCGATGTTGTACCAAGCCGCCATCGGCACGCGGCCGGGCTTAAACGGCGCGCGCGGGGCGGTTTTGTCTGTAAATGCCGGTATGCTCATGTCTACGGTGTTCCTTGGTGTCAATAGTGCCTTCTGCGGCTCTCTGCCGCCACTCTGCCGCCCTCGCAGGCGGCTTTGGGGTACTCCGCACCCTTGGGAGCCCTGCGCGGCGTTCTCGAGGCTTGTACGGCGTTTTGTGCGATGGTGGGCAAATGCTGCATTTTTTTGATTGATGGGGTTGACTTTTTGGCCTGGCTACGCTACCTTGAAATTCCTGACGGCACCTTGCTGCGGTGTGGCCAAAAAGCCGCAGCGAGTAAACTGGGCACGAACGCCGTGTTATCTGTCAGTAGGCTCCGGATCATGTCCGGGGCTTTTTTGCAGGCTTCATTCATGATCGGTTTTCCTTCGAGTGGTAACAATTTCCAAATGGTCCCCCTTATCCGCAAGAATTACCTTGTTGCGCTTTCCCAAGGATGCTAACTCTGTGCGGTCTTGCTTTTTGCGTCCCAAGTTGGCATCCTTCGCCGCCTCCCTGCGTGATGTATCGCCGGGCTTGTAATGCTTCGTCATGTGTGCGGCTCCGCCAGTGTCAGGGCTGCCACCGGGCACATCTAAGCGCTTGCCCTTGACCCACGCCGCACCTTGAACAACGCCACCGCCTCCCTCTTTTGCTTTCAGCGCGTGCTCCGTGGCATCCACCTGCGCCTGTGCCTTGGCTCCCGGTGCCGCTTTCAGCGGGGTGTTGCTCTTCGTGGTGGGATTCTTGGGATTCCCCTTGCTACCGCTTCCTCCCTTGCGGTGGAAGCCTTGCGCAGCAAATCGCCCTCGGCTGTCTCGCTTATCGTTCCAGTTTTCGGCCGTCTCCTCCTCTTCCTCGCCGCCTTGGGTCACTTCTGCGGAGGCGCACGGCTGCACGGCTTGGCGCAGCAGGGTGTAGGCGGTGGCAGCGCGGTGGCTGATGCCGTCGGCACTCAGTTGTCCCGATTGCAGCGGCGCTAGTGCCGCAAGCTCGCCGCCGCTCAGCGGCTGCTCTGCCGCCGCCCGCGCGTTGACGGCGCGCTCGAAGGCGGCACGGGCGGGGGGGTAGAGCATGGTCGGCGCGTAGCGCACGCGCAGGCTGTTCAGCGCCGTGCCGATCTGCGGCAGGTGCGGCGTGTCGGTACTGCTCACTTGCAGCCCCGTCATATCTGACACCTGGGCATCGGCTGTGCGATACCCGGCAGCAGCCAACTGGGTGATGTTGGCCACGCTGCCGGCGGTGTTGTCACTGTCCGGGCGGCGCATGACGATCTCCACCAGATGCGGCTGCCCCGGGTGCCATTGGTCAAGCACCGGCGCGAAGAGCCGATCTTGCAGCAGGTTTGCTATCTGATCCGCTTCGGCGGCAGCGAGGTCGTCGAACGCGTCTTGATGCGCGCTGCCGGTGGCGGTGTTGGTGCCGGCACCGGGGGCGGTGAGCATGGTCATCAGCCCGCCTGTCGCGCGGAGCACCAGCTCTTGCGTGCTCAGGTCGATCAGCCGGGAAAATGTGTCCGGTCCGCCGGTGCCGGGGGTCACGGTCTTGACATCCGATCCGGCGGGCAGCACGCCTGCGGCGTTGCTCACGCACTGCATCGCGAACTTGATGTACTCTTGCCGCATGGCATCGTCTACCCCGTTGGGCATGATGGCGAACACCGGCGGCGTGCCGTAGCGCCCGTTGTAGACAAGCCACTGCGCCTTGGCATTCTTGCGGTCGAGGCAGAGCATCATCGCGGGTTGGTCAATCGGTCGGGGGCACACGCGGGTGATGATGCTGGACGGGTCGACCGGCAGCGGCACGCCGCGGGTCAGTCCGTAGGTAGCGGCGGGATTCCACTGCCACGCGCCTGCATAGCCATCTCGCGCCCAATTCCAATTGTCCGTCACGTTCAGGCGCAGCGCGCCGTCCTCCGTCTCCAACAGCTGGAGGTGGCGGTAATGCCTAAAACTCGCTTGCGCCAGTGCTTCGATGCCTTCGTCCAGATTTTCTACGGCGTTGGCAAAATCCTGCACGGTTCGGAGCTGCGCCTCGGCCAGCAGATCCTCGGCATCTGACAAGCCGTCTTTCTTGCGGATGTCCCAGGGAATGCGCTTCAGCGCGCCCAGCCGGCGCTCCACACAGGTGGCCAAAATCGAGTCCGCCGGCTCCAATTGTTCCCACAGCCACTGGATCTGTGCGTAGGCTCCGCGCGTGGCTTCATTCTGCGCTCGGCGCACGACATCCACGCTGAGAAAATCCAGCGGGTTGGTGTGGTCCAGCCATCGGTCGCGGTCGCGGGCAACATCCTGCAAGTCAACCGTGGAAAAATTCCATGGGTGGCTGTCGCTTGCTTTCCTCTTGTTCCTACTCATGTCTTAAAAGGGGCGGTTCAGTATTTCACGCGCGGGCTGCGGCATCTCCCAGGCGCTCGCGCGATCTACCGGGATGGGCAGATCGGTGCAAACGGCATCGGCTGCCGCGCGCCACGCCAAAGCCAAGGCGGTGCAGCGGTCGCTGTGCCCCTCGGCGGTGTGGGGGGCGCTGTAGGTGTATTCCCCGTTTTTAACGAGCTGCTGCATGCTGTGCAGGTCTTCGCGGATGTCGTCACCGGCGGGGATGCGCACCCGCACCGGTGCCTCAAAGGCGCGGCGCAGCTTCGGGAAAATATCGCGCTTGAATGCCACCGTGAAGGTGCAGAGCTCAATCTTGCCGAACTCATGCTTGCCCGGGTTCCATTGCCCGAACTCCTGCACCAGATGGTCGCCCATGCCGATGCCGGGGCCGGTGTAGTCAAAGCACACACGCCGCGCCACGCGGATGCGGCTGCGCAGGATCTCCTCCTGTTCGGGGGTGGGGCAGTTTTTGAGCACCAGCACTTCGCGGGTGGTGCACACATCGCCCACGCGCTCCAGCATCCAGCAAACGGTGGGGTCATTCGTTCGCCCAAAGTCAATACCCAGGCGGATGTCCCGCCCGCTGCCGGGGGCGGAAGACAAAAACTCAGGCGAGGCCACGCCGGTGGCGTCCGGGCTGGTGGCGGCGGCGATGAGCTCATAGCTCAGCAGCTCGCTGGTGTCATCCAGGAATTCACAGTCCAGCTCCTGCGCCTGAGCAACGGCATCGTCCATCAGGTCGGCAAGCTCTTGGTAATCTGTGGGCAGCCCTTCGGCGATGGCACTTTTCAGCGGGACCCGATGACGGCTCCAGGTGCCTTTGGTCTCGCCCTGCATGATGCGGTAAAATCGGATCCCGCGCACGCCGCGCCCGTTGGGGGTGCTGGTAATCATCACCGATTTTTTGCCGCCGCGCATGCTGTTGGTGATGGTGGGCAAGATGGCTTTCCACGTTTCGTTCGGCTGCTCGAAAAAGGCGAATTCATCCAGCCAAATGTCACCGGAAAAACCGCGCACCGTGCTGGGTTTGCCCGGCACCGCAATGCAGCGGCTGCCGTTTTTGAGCTTGATGCTCTTGGCGAACAAATCGCTGTCGATGTCGCGCAGGTCCTCCAGGTCATCCGACCACGCCACCGAAAACGCGCGCAGCCACTCCTTCACCTTGTCAAGCGATTCCGCGCTCTGGCGACCGGAGGG
>JBJEVK010000005.1:0-4125 GCA_051884295.1 Akkermansia sp. | reverse complement strand
GGCCATGCGCTTCCATTTGCCGGGCAACACATGCAGCCGGTAGTGCTCGCTGATACTTTGCAGGGACACGCTCACGCCGCGCGCGGACAGCCACTGCTGCGTCTCCGCAAGGCTGTGTGTCTCCAGATACACGGCGAGCTCGGCGCGCTGATCCTCGCTCAGCGCGGCAAATTTGCTGTCTTTGCGGAGCTTCTTCATCGGTCGTTTCAGCTGTCGGCCAGCGCGGCGCGGCCGGCGGCGGTGATGCACCAGCGCTTGGTGCCCAGCGCGTCGACCTCGCAATGGATGAGCGCGTCTGCTTCCAGCCGCCCGAAAGCGGCGAGCAGCTCGGCATGGGTGGGCGGCGGGCACACCGACAGGCGGGCGCTGCCTTCCAGCGATTCCTGCGGCTGCATGTAGCCGCTCGGCGTGTTGCTCAGGTCTTCCAGCAAGGTGCGGCGCACCGTGCGCTCTCTCTTCTTTTGGTCAATCATTCGCTAGCCTTTCCGTTAAGTAACAAATTCAGAATCTGGGTCTGTGTCTGGGCAATATGCTTAATTTCGCCCTTAATCTCTGCTACAGCAGGCATCACCATATCGAGTCGATTGTGCACGCGTTCAAAATCGTCACCCACCTGCTTGCGGTAATCGTCAAATTCGCATCGGGTCACATAGTCCTTGCGGAGTTGCACCTCCAGCGGCTGCGGCTCAATATGCACCTGCCGCGCGCGCTGCCAGAGCACGCCGCCGCCGCAAGCGCCGCCGCACAACAAAACGATGCCCATCACCTGTTTCCAGGTCAACCCGCTGTCCTCATCCTGCTGCGGCGGTGCCCACAGGGCGGTGCCATCGCCTCGGGTTGACAGGCTGCCTGTGTCTGCATCGGCCCACGCGGAGCCGATGCAGAGCATGACGCACGCAATTACCGGAAAAATCGTTTTCATCACGCAGCGGACTTTTCAAAGTAGATCCGCACCCCCGCCGCGATGCTCGCGGCGACACGTTCCGGATCCGTTGCCGCGTCTCCCCGGTGCGTGATGAATCCGCACTCGCAGAGCACCCAGGGGGCGCGCGTATTCTTCAGGATGTACAGGTCGCTCCGCTTCACCGTTTGATGGGCTCGCCCGGGCAGCAGGGAGCAGAGAAACAAGGCAATGCACTCAGCCATCCGTTTGCCGGTGGCGCTCACATAGCAGATGTGCGCTCCGTGCGGTTCCGGATCCGGCTCATTCCAAACCTGAGTAGATGTTTCCCCGTGGCCGCTCTCCTCCACCGGGCGAGATGCCGCATCCATGTGCAGGGAGATGCCGAATGCGGCGTTGCTGATGCCGTTGGCTGCCTTGACGGTGGCCACCAGATCGGCGCTGTTGGTGCGGTCGGGGTAATCCAGCACCGTGACGGCATATCCGGCGGCGCGCAATTTGTCGGACAGGTGCGCGGCAATCAACTCGCAGCGGGCGTGCTCTTCCATGCCGTTCCCCCGCGCACCGGTGCCGCGGGCGTGTCCAATGTCAATAATGATGTGTTTGCTCATGTGCTGTGCGCTTTGTTTGCCCACAGCTTAACACCCGATGGCCGATTCCTGACGGGTCGCTTTCCGCTTTTTCCGCTCTTTCCGCTCTTTCCGCTCTTTCCGCTTTTTCCGCTTTTTCCGTTTTTTCCGTTTTTTCCGCGGAGTGTGTCATGCACCGCTCCCGAGGCGGCACGGTTGCGCTGTCGCGTGCTATCATGAGATGGTTGCCACCGCTCCCATGACTTCCACCGCCTCCACCCTTGCACCCATCCTACCGACCGCTCAGCCGATGGCGGGCGAGCTCTTCCTGAGCACCGCGGATGCCGCCCGCGTGCTCTGCCTGTCCGACCGCTCCGTGCGCAACCTGATCGCGCGCGGGCAGCTCCACGCCTTCCGCCCCTGTCTGGGCGGGAGAAAATGCCTCCTCTACGCGCCGGAGGTGTTTGCCTACGCCCGCGCCGCTCAAAAGCACGCCCACGATGCCGCCATGGCCAACGTGCAGCGCCTCCGCGCCCTCATCGCTTCGCGCGGCTAGACGGGGCGATGAGAGTGGGGCACTTTTTTTTGTAGCGCGACACGTTTGGTGAACAGCGTTCACTATTGTTCCCCGGAACCGTTTAGCGCACCTGTATACAAAAATCCCGCTGCTTATGGGCAGCGGGTTTCTTGCGCGTTGCGGATGTGGCGGTTGTTTCAGTGCATCATGGCGGCGCAGATGCTGCCGATGAGTCCCAAAGCCATAAGCAGAGAGAAGGCGCCCGCCACCAGCGCGATGGTTTTGGTGTGCCTGGCCGTGAGCACGGCCTGCTGAGCGGAGATTTCCGCGATTTTGTTCGCATGTTTCAACTCAGCGATGATACTTTGCTGCTGCTCATAGAGTGCGGCCAGCCATTCTGAGCTAGCTTCCGTTTGTCCATTTGTATCCATAGCCTGCTGAATTTAGCATGGCGAGCCATCCGTTGCAAGGGGAAAAGGTTGAAAATATCGGAACACGCTCCATTAGTGAACGAACACGGCTCTTGCTTCACTAACGGAACGCGTTTGTTTTCTGCACGTGTGCAGATGGTGAACAGTGTTCACTTTCTGCACGCGTTAATTTATTTTGAAACAGAGGAAGAGGGGTCAGTCTCTTCATGGTCGTAATAGTTGGTCGGTGAACACTGTTCACTAACGTGGCGCGCTACGGGTGAATGCGGAATTTTTACCGCACCTCTTTATCTCCGTTGTTTAGGGGAGTATTTCGCGGACTGTTCTTTCATGGTTTCTTGCCACATTTTGCTGGATTTTCGGAATATCCTTTTTTGGCTTCTTTTTCAAATCGCTCCTGCGATCTTATGAATTCGTCAATTTCAAGACTTCTTTGCGCTTCCTCCATATCTAGCTTATAGCAACGAACTCCGTCTTCTATGGAATAGATATTCAACCGGGCTACGGATTCCGCTTTCTGTATGTGATAAAGAATATATATTACCAATAAACGGAGTCGCCGACTTTTATCTCTCCAGAATTGTAAAAGCTCTTGCGTTGGGGTTTCGCCCTCAAACACGTTTTCTATCCTCTCACGTAGCTCATCCGTTGCAAATTCTGAGTCCTCAAGCTCCTGAATTTCTGCTTCATCCACGTGCAGAAAATTGGCTAATTCTGCGCGGGTGACGCCGTACTGTTGCCTCATATAGCTGAAGCTTACACTTGCAGGTAAATGGTACTTTTCTTTTTTGCTTTTCATTGTGATGGTGTAAATGTTGGACATCGTTCACTAACGGAACGTGTTTGTTTTCTGCACGTGTGCAGATGGTGAACAGTGTTCACTTTCTGCACGCGTTAATTTATTTTGAAACAGAGGAAGAGGGGTCAGGCTCAGACATCGCCCGGAATACCACCCTCAATGAATGTTTTAGCTCTGCCAGCTCAATGGCTGTATCATTGGCGCTCTGAGTACCAGCCTTTACCCCACGCCATAAAACATCCATTGTAACACCGAATGCTTCCGCAATTTGTCCCAGCTCGCGTGCCCCTGGCTCACTTTTCCCTAATAAGTATTTAGATATAACGGCTTGCGATAAACCTGTGGCGCGTGCAAGCGCTGACTGCGACCATCCTCTCTCGTCAAGTAAATCTTGCAATCTACTACGAAAGCTGTCATTTTCTTTACTTTGTACTTGCATTTCTAAAACGTACGTTGTAGATTATCTGCACGCGTTAATGATTAACACGTGCATTCTATCATGAACGATTCCATTCCGCAAGAGCAAACGCTTTCAATAACCATGCTAAGGGCCAAAGGTTACACGGTTGCAGCCGCTGCCCGCCGTGTTGGACGTAGCCATAACCATGTCCGCTTGATTCTTTTGGGGGAACGCCGGAGCAAAAAAATCGAGCAGGCTCTGATGGATTTACCGCTTCGTCCAATGAATTGGCGCGAGAAAATCACCCATTGACCCACCCCCGCGCCATGTTCTCCCTCTGTGATTGGTTGGTATTTGAATCTGAGCACCCCACGGCTGCCGGATGGCTGCGCGCGCTGGGCGGTCTCCTGTGGGTGGCTGCGCTGCTGGGATTTTTCGTGCTGCTGCCATTTGCCTGTAAGTTGCAAAATCAAATGCGACACCGAAAAGCCGTTGCAGAACACCTTGT
>JBJEVK010000004.1:0-32771 GCA_051884295.1 Akkermansia sp. | reverse complement strand
GAAAAAAATTCATTTTTTCCCTTGCTACAGCATTCTCAATGCTGTACAATGCGCCTCAGAGGCGGCGGGGAAGTGTCGCCTGTAAACCTACAATTTCAAATGCTTATGAAGAAAACATTGATTGCGCTTTTGGCGCTGGCGGGAGCGTCGCTGGCGGCGGACTACACGCTTATTGACGATGTTCCCGAAGCAGTGGCACTCAAGGGCGGTAATAACGACGGATCCTGGGGGAGTACTCTGCTGGATTTTTATGGTAAAGTCAAGGGCAGCACCCAAGGGGCGGTTTATGTCGGCGCTAATAATGACACCTCGCTGCCGACTAATTCGAGTTCATACGAGCTATCAACGGATGCATTCGATCAGGCTAGTCAAACGCTGCGCATATATCAACGCTCAGCTAAAAATGGCATATGGTACGGCTCCTTTACCCAGCTGGATCTGGGCAGTGATGTGACCAGCATTACATCAACCGTATCCTTTGATTTAAGTCTGGTGGATGCCTCGCAAGGCAGCTATTTTGTTCAATGTGGTATTATCGAGGTTTCGTCAGACAACTCTGTTCGCCTTTTAGGGGCGAACACTTCTGAGTCCACTTCATTGAACTCCACGTCGTCCACAGGCTCTATCTCATCAACCTTAACACTACCCACCGTAAGCATTAAGGACGATGCTCAATATTACTCTATTTTCCGCGTCGCCGGGGTTAATCCTGTACAGGCGGCAGGTACAACGTATACCAATGCGGTCTTGACAGAGTGGAGTGTCACGTCGACTTCGGGTATTTCCGTGCCCGAACCGGCGACGGCGACGCTGAGCCTGCTGGCGCTGGCGGGGCTGGCAGGGCGTCGTCGGCGCCGCTGAGGCTCGCCGTTCCGTTCGGTCGCCTTTCGCCCCACGGGTGCTTGACCTGTGGGGCTTTTGTTTGCGGTGCGCGCGGACTCTGAACCCCGCATGCCGCGGCTCGGCATTGACAAACGGGCGCGTTGAGCGCACAATACCGCCTCCCGATGATACACTTCACCAATCTTTCCCGTTCCCTCGAAATCGGCTCCAACTGCTACCTGCTCGACATGGAGGGATCCCGCGTGATTCTCGATTCGGGGATGCACCCCAAGAAGGAGGGAAGTGAGGCCTGCCCCGAGCACGCGCTCATCGGTGCCGCCGATCCCGATGCCATCTTCATCACCCACGCGCATCTTGACCACATCGGCACGCTGCCGCTCTTGCAGGATCGCTACCCCGCCGCCGAGGTGCTCATGACGGAGGGAACCGCTGCCATCGGCGATGCCATGCTGCACAACTCCGTCAACGTCATGACCGCCAAGCGCACGCAGGAGGGCATTGTCGAATACCCGCTCTTCACCCACGGCGAGCTGCAGCGCGCCGTGCGCAACTGGGTGCCGCGCCCCTACAACAGCCCCTTCCGCACGGGGCGGGGGGGGCAGCTGCTCGCCACCCTCTACGATGCCGGGCACATCCTCGGCTCTTGCGGCGTCATGCTCGAGGCTCCCTCCGGTGCGACGGTGTTCTACACGGGCGATGTGCAGTTCGACAACCAGACCCTCATCGAGGGGGCGGATTTTCCCGAGCGCGGGGTCGATGTGCTCATCATGGAATGCACCCACGGCGCGACGGAGCGCGCGGCGGACTACACGCGTGCTAAGGAGATGCGCCGCTTTGCCGACAGCATCCGCGAGGTGCTGGAGGGCGGCGGCGCCGTGCTCATCCCCGTCTTTGCGCTGGGCAAGAGCCAGTGCCTGCTTTGCGAGTTGGGGCGCTTCAAGAAACGCGGGCTCATTCCCGATGTGCCCATCTACTTCGGCGGGCTGAGCAGCAAAATCACCGCCATCTACGACAAGCTCGCCGACAGTACGCCGCGGCTCATGCCCGGCTACCGTCTGGCGGAACAGGTGGAGACCCACGGGCTGCCCAAGCAGGGGCGGGAGCCCTTGGTCGCCTCGCCCGGGAACATTTATCTGGTCTCCAGCGGCATGATGAGCGAGCACACTGTCTCGCACAAGCTGGCCGAGCAAATCATCACCCACCCCCGCGATGCCATCTTGCTGGTGGGCTACAGCGACCCCGAGTCCCCCGCCGGTATCATCCGTGCGGCGGCTCCGGGCGAACCGGTGCAGCTCAGCGCCAAGGGCGGGCAAAAATACCCGCTCAACTGCCGGGTGGAGCGTTTTGACTTCTCCGGCCATGCCACGCGCCGGGCGCTGGTGGATTACGCGCGACGCCTGGCACCGCGCAAGGTGCTGCTGGTGCATGGCGATGCCGAGGCGCTGGAGGAGATGCGCCGCGCCGTGAGCGCCGCGTTGCCGCAGAGCGAGGTCATTGTCCCCGAGCCCGGGCGCAGCATAGCGCTGTGAGCAGGGGGGGGGGGGACGGCTCAGGCGCCTGCGGTGAGGCGGGGGCATCGGCGGTGCCGCTTCAGGCGTGCGCCTCGGCGCAGACCCAGTCCGTGCCGGGCCGGGTGTGCAGCACGATGCCGCGGAACCCTGCGCGGTGCAGCATGCCGGCCAGTCGCAGCAGCGAGGGGTTGAAGAGCCGGTACTCCTCGATGTTGCTCAGCGCTTGCTCCGGCAGCCCCGGCTTGTCGTAAATATCGGCCACCAGCAGGAAGGTGCCGCCCGGGCGCAGTACGCGCCGCACCTCGCGCAGGTTGTCCTGCGGCGCGGGCCAGAAATAAAAACTCTCCACGGTGGTGATGAGGTCAAAGCTCGCGGGCGCAAAGGGAATGTCCTCCACCGAGCTCTCCATGACCTGCAGCACACCGGCGGTGACGAGGTCGCGGTTGTAGTAGCGCGTTTCCGCTACGGAGAGGGGCGAGTAGTCCAGCCCGACCAGCGTGCCCTGCGGCACCAGCTCGGCCAGTCGCCGCAGGGTGGCTCCGCCGCCGCAGCCGATGTCCAGCACGGCGGCATCGGGGGCAGGGTGGGCATGGCTCAGCGCCCAGGCTGTCACGGGCGCGTGGCTTTCGTTCATGCGCGCCAGCATCTCGGCTCCTGCCTCGCCGTGGGGCTTGGCGGGGTTGCCGGCGCGGGTGATGGATTGTTGGTCGGACATGGTGACGGAAAGAAAAACACCGCCTCCCCCTCCGCTCGGGCGGGGAAAGCGGTGCGAGTATAGCAGCTTGTTCCTTACTTGACCAGCGTGTGCCCCGTCATCTCCGCCGGTTGGGGGATGCCCAGCAGGTGCAGCAGCGTGGGCGAGATGTCGGCCAGAATGCCGTCCGTCATCGTCACCTTGTCCTGATCGGGCCCGCAGTAGATGAGGTCGACCAGGTTGGTGGTGTGGGCCGTGTTGGGGCTGCCGTCGGGGTTGAGCATGTTCTCGCAGTTGCCGTGGTCGGCGCAGATGAGGCAGCAGCCGCCCAGCTCGCGAATCTTCGTCACGCACTTCTCCAGCGCGGCATCCACGGCCTCGCAGGCGGCGATGCCCGCGTTCAGGAAGCCCGTGTGCCCCACCATGTCCGGGTTGGCAAAGTTCATGATGGCGATGTCGTACTTGTCAATCGCCTCGGTGAACTTGTCGGCCACCTCGGCCACGCTCATCTGCGGCTTCTCGTCGTAGGTCTTGACTTCGCGGGGGGAGGGCACCAGGATGCGATCCTCGCCCTCGAACTGCGTCTCCACCCCGCCGTTGAAGAAGAAGGTGACGTGGGCGTATTTCTCCGTCTCGGCGATGCGGAGCTGCTTGAGCCCGGCGGCGGCAATCACCTGGCCGAGGATGTTGTTGAGCTGCTCCTGCTCAAAGACCACGGGGGTGGGGTAGCAGGCTTCGTACTCGCTCATGGTGATGTAGTGCACCTTGGGCTGCACCGTGCGGTCAAAGCCGTCGAAATCTTCGTAGATGAGGGCGCGGGAGAACTCGCGGGCGCGGTCGGCGCGGAAGTTGATGAAGAACACCACGTCGTTGTCGCGCACGCGCTGCGTGTCGGCATCCGTAAAGACGGCGGGCTCCATGAACTCATCCGTCACCCCGGCGGCGTAGCTCTTCTCGGCGTACTCGGCGGGCGTGCAGCTGCAAACCTCGCCCTTGCCCAGCACGATGGCGTCCCAGCCCTTCTTGACGCGATCCCAGCGCTTGTCGCGATCCATGGCGTAGAAGCGCCCCACGACCGTGGCAATCTTGGCGCCGTAGGGGGCGCAGCACTCGTCCTGAATGCGCTGCAGGAAGCCGGCGCCGCTCTTGGGGTCGGTGTCGCGGCCGTCCATGATGCAGTGGATGTAGATCTCCTTCACCCCGGCTTCGGCGGCAATGCGGACGATGCCGATGAGGTGGTCAATGTGGCTGTGCACGCCGCCGTCGCTCATGAGCCCCATGAGGTGCAGCCGGCTGTGCGCGGCTTTGGCAAAGGCCTCGGTGATGACGGGGTTTTTGGCCAGCGAGCCGTCCTGAATGGCGTTGGTGATGCGGCAGAGGTCTTGGAAGACCACGCGCCCGGCGCCCAGATTGAGGTGCCCCACCTCGGAGTTGCCCATCTGTCCGTCGGGCAGACCGACATCCTGACCGGAGGCGCCCAGCATGCTGTGCGGGCAGGTGGCCAGCAGGTGATCGGTGAAGGGGGTCTTGGCCAGCACCGTGGCGTCGCCGGTTTCGTGGGCAGCCTCGGGACCTTTGGGGTTGCGACCCCAACCATCGCGAATAATCAGAACAACGGGTTTCATGAGCCCAATGTAGCACATCGCCCGCGCCTTGTGAAGCGCAAAGCGCGTGAATTCTGCTCCCTTTTTCCCGCCGGGGTGACGCGTTCGCGGCGTTGACAGCCCCCCGCCCGCATGCTATGATGGCGCCGCAACCGCTCATCAATCGCGTATGACTTTTTACGAAGAACTGGAATGGCGCGGGCTGGTCAATCAGATTTCCAGCCCCGATCTCATCGAGAAGCTCAACAAGGGCGGGCTGACTTTCTACATCGGCACGGATCCGACGGCGGACAGCCTGCACCTGGGGCATTATTCCAGCTTCCTCATCACGCGCCGTCTCAAGGCGGCGGGGCACTACCCCATCCTGTTGGTGGGCTTGGCGACCGGGCTGATCGGTGACCCGCGCGGCACGGTGGAGCGCGAGCTCAAGCAGAAGGAGGAGGTTTTCCGCAATTACGAGGCGCTCAAGGCGCAGGTGGAGCGGCTCTTCGGCTTTGAGGTGGTCAACAACTACGACTGGGTGAGCGGGATGAATGTCATCGACTTTTTCCGCGACTACGGCAAGTACATCAACGTGGGCTACATGCTCACCAAGGATCATGTGCGCCGCCAGATGGAGAGCGGTATCTCCTACGCCGAGTTTTCCTACATGCTGATTCAGGCTATCGACTTCAAGCACCTGCACGAGACGCGCGGGGTGGATTTGCAGGTGGCCGGCAGCGACCAATGGGGCAACATCACCACGGGGATTGAGCTTATCCGCAAGACGACGGGCGATGAGGTCTATGCGCTGACGATGCCGCTGGTGCTCGATGCGCAGGGCAACAAGTTCGGCAAGAGCGAGGGCAACGCCCTGTGGCTGGACAAGGAAAAGACCAGCCCCTACGAGCTCTACCAGTTCCTCATCAACGCGGACGACGCCTGCGTGATTTCCTACCTCAAGCGCCTGACCTTCCTGACGCCCGAGCAGATTACGGACATCGAGGCGCGCCACCGCGAGCATCCCGAGCAGCGCTTGGCGCAGCAGGAGCTGGCCAAGGCGATTGTGACGGATTTGCACGGCGAGGAGGAGTATCTGCGCGCGGTGGACATCAGCCGCAAGCTCTTCTCCGGCGATCTGCGCAGCCTGAGCCTGCGCGACATTCGGGCGGGGCTCCGCAGCGTGCCTCAGGTGCGCCTGACGCCCGGTCCGCTGGCCGAGGTGCTGGTGGCGGCCGGGGTGTGCTCGAGCAAGCGCGAGGCGCGCGAATTCATCGGCAACGGTGCGATTTCGCTCAACGGCGAGCCGGTGCGCGATGCTGCCTTGCATGTGAGCCCCGAGCTGGCGCTGGGCGGTGAGGTGGTGGTGATTCGCCGCGGCAAGAAGAAGTACTACATGGGCGTTTTTGCCTGAGCGGCGGCGATGAGGCTCATCGGGACAGCGGCGTGGGTGGTGCCGGCGGGACTCGCTGTGGCTTCGCCGGAGTTGTTGCTGCTCACGCCGGAGCTGCAGGCGGTCTCGGGCAGGGAGCCCGAGGCGACCATTGCGGAGCAGGGGATCCCCTTGCCGCCCACGGCGTCGATGGTGGCCGAGCTGCCGCCGCTGCAACGCGCCCGCGAGGCGGCGGCGCTGAAGGAGGCGCTGCTGATTCTCTATGCCTATTCGCGCGAGGATGGCAACCGCTTTTCGCCCGACTGCTTCGCGGCGGCCGCCGGGGCGGCGCGCAGCGCATCGGCACCCCCGGCGCTGACGGATTTGTTGCAGCGGGCGGCGGAGCAGCGGCTGAGCGGCGGGCAGCTCCACGCCTTGCAGCTGGCGCTGGCTCAGTGGTGCTCTGCCTACGGTGTTGACCCGCTGGCGCTGCGGCTGCTGGTGGAATCCCTGCGGCTGACGCCGGAGGAGCTGCGCACCGCGGTTGAGTGGCTGCCGCTGGCGGACATGGCGCAGGCGCTGCCGCCGCAGGAGGCCGACCCGCGCGCCATGGAGGCGGATTTGCGGTTGATGGCGGCGTCCTACGCTGTGCTGGCGCAGCGATTGGCGGCGGTGGATGCGCGCGAGCAGGCCGATGCGGCGGCGCAGGAGCTGCTGCCCGTGCTGCAACTGCTACTGACGACGGGGCGCACGCGGGCATGGCTGGCGCAGGGGGCTGCACCGGCGGTGCCGGGGGAACTTTTGGGCGCGGTGGAGCAGGGCTATGCCGCCTGCGGCGTGCAGCGTGTGCGCTTGCAGGAGGTCGGGTGTTTCCATTCGCTCCTGCTGCGGCTCCTGTTGGAGTTGGTGTTGTGAAATTTCGCGCTCGGCGCGCGCGGATATGTCAGAGCCCGCTCTTGCGGTGGGGGGCTCGCCTGTTGTATGCTGGATGCAAATGACGGATACCCTTCTTTCCTACCTCAACACGCTGTGGTTGATTGTCCTGGTGGTGTTGTTCTTCAACATCATGATTTTTGTGCACGAGCTGGGGCACTTTCTCGCCGGAAAGTGGCGCGGAGCCTACATCGACCGCTTCCAGATCTGGTTCGGCAAGCCTATTTGGCAGAAGAAGTGGCGCGGGGTGCAGTGGGGGCTGGGCTGGATTCCTGCGGGCGGCTTTGTCTCGCTGCCGCAGATGGCCGACATGCAGAGCGTGGAGGGCGAGGCTGATGTCCCCGCCGATCTCAAGCCGCTCAAGCCGCTGGACAAGGTGATTATCGCGGCGGCGGGCCCCCTGTTCTCCCTGTTGCTGGCCTATGTGTTTGCCGTGGTGGTGTGGGGCGTGGGCAAGCCTTCGGGCGAGCTGGCGACCACCACCATTGGTTTTGTGGCTCCCGCCTCTCCGGCGGCGGAGGCCGGGCTGCTGCCGGGCGACCGCATTGTGGCGGTGGACGGTGTGCCCGTGCACAAGTGGATGGGTAACATGGAGGGTGTGCGCGAGCTGGTGGCGATGAGTGAGGGCGAGCGCATTGCCTTCGATATCGAGCGCCCGCTGCCCGAGGGCGGGGTGCAGGCGCAGCGCGTGCTCTGCGGTTTTGTGCTGCCGGAGAAGCAGTGGTGGCAGCGCGGTGGGTTGCGGCAGGTGGGTATCAGCCCCGAGGCTCCCACGGTGGTGGGGGCGCTGCTGCCGCATTCTCCTGCGGAGCGGGCGGGACTGGTGCCGGGGCAGCGCTTGGTGCGTGTCAACGGTGTGCCCGTGTATTCTCCCGCAGCGGTTGCCTCGATGGCGGAGGCCGGCGAGCCCCTGCTGCTGGAGCTGGAGAATGCGGACGCCTCGCGCACCACGGTCGAGGTGATGCCCGAGTTGCCCGCCAACTGGCGCGGTCGCGAGGGCGCGCGCGCCGTGCTGGGCTTCCGCTGGGATGCCGGGCAGGTGCCGCTGCACTTGGAGCATCCCACCCCGCAGCAGCAGGTCAACCAAAGCCTCAAATGGATGGGTGATACGCTGGCCAAGGTCGCCGCACCGGGCAGCAGCGTGGGCATGGAGCATCTCTCCGGTCCCGTGGGCATCGGTCACTACCTGTACCGCATGCTTCAGGCGCCGGAGGGCTGGAAGCTTATTCTTTGGTTCGCCGTGGTGCTCAATGTGAACTTGGCTGTGCTGAATATCCTGCCTTTGCCCGTGGTCGACGGCGGTCATGTGGTGCTGGGGACGGCGGAGCTGCTGCTGCGCCGCCCGGTGGAGGGCAGGGTGCTGGAGTGGGTGCAGAATGGCTTTGTGGTGTTGCTGTTGGGCTTCTTTGCCTTTGTCACGCTCAAGGATGTGGGCGACTTGGTGCCCTCGGGGGCGGAGCCCGCAGAGCTGCCCGAGCCGGTGTTCAGCGAATCCTGAGAAAGAAGTGGCCATGCCTGCCGAGTTGACGCTCTACCCCTTGGAAAACCTGCCTGAGGAGCTGCCCGAGTCTCTGCCCGAGCTGGTGCAGGCGCTGCGGGAGCCGCTGGAGCGCCTGCTGGCACCCCTGGGCTATGAGCGCCTGCGCGGTACGGGGCGCGGCGATGGGCTGCTGCTGACGGCGGAACAGGCGGGAGCGCCCGTGCTGTTCTTCTTCCCGCCGCCGGCGGAGCAGGGGCTGGAGCTGCAGGCGCTGCGCGCTGCCGATGCGGAGGCCTGCACGCGCAGTTTCCCCGGGCATGCGGTGATGTATCTGGCGCTGCTGCTTTGCCGCAGCGAGGGGACGGCGGAGGTGCTGGGGCCGCTGCGCCTGCGCGAGGACGGGGGCGATTGGCTCCGGGAGGACGCAACGGCAGCTTCGCTGCTCCCGCCGACGTGGCGGCGGAGTGGGGGGCGTTTTGCCCCCCTGTTGGGCGGGGCGGCGGATTTTAAGTTGCAGCGGGTGCTGCTGCCCTATTTGGCGGAGCAGGGGAGTGAGGCGCAGTTCCTCATCCGGGGCATGGAGGGGAGCCCCCCTCGCGCGGGATTCCGCGTGCGGCAGGCGTTCCCGACACCCTCTGTCATGCTCTTGGAGAAGTTGGCGGCAGACGGCAGCACGATGTGGTCTCGCCCGGTGTTTTACGAGGATGCCCACCCGGTGTTTACGGCGGAGTTGGCGGAGCGGCGGGCGGAGGGGGCTTCCGTGCTGCTCCGCGATGTCGGCGGGCAGCTTTTGGAGGCCGATTGCCTGGAGGCGCTGCTCTGCCCGGAGGCACTGCGCGCGGGGGCGAGCTACCGCTGGACGCTGGCGCTGGTGGCCGAGCGGGCGGAGCGCTTGCCGCAGAGTATGGGAGTGCAGCCCGCCGGAGCCGATTGGGTGACGGCGGATGTGGGGCAGATGGAGCTGGTGTACCAGCCGCAGGGCGATTCCTACACCTTGCTGGGCGGGTGCGTGCGCTCGGTGGAGGCGGTGCGCGCGGCGGCCTGTCCGCTGCATCGTCTGGTGATGGCTTTGCCGCAGGGGGGCGATGAGTTGGTGGTGCTGCTGAGCGCGGAGCATCCGACCCCGGCGGCGGGAGATTGGGTGCTGGTGCGCGGTTATCTCTACGCGGCGCCCGATGCCTTGGTCGCGGGTGCGTTGAGCGAGGCTGAGGCGGTGCAGAGCGTCGCGCGCGCGCTGGCTTCTCGCGATTGGGAGGGGCTGCGCCCGCTGCTGGCGGAGGAGTTTGCCTATCGCAGTGCTCTGCGCGGGGTGGAGCTGCACGGGGCGGATGCCTTTGTGCGTTACATGCGCGAACGCCAGGACGAGTGGGAGCGGCAGACAGGGATGGAGGGTATCACTTTTGAGACGGGGACGCTGCCGTACCGAGGGCGCCGCCGCGCCTGCTGCATGACCTGCTATTTCGGGCGCCGCGACAGCGCGCTGGTGCTGCGCACGGACGGGGAGCGCATCACTTCCGCCGAGACGCTGCCCTTGGAGGACTACGCGAGTTTTGAGCCGTCGCCCTCGCCGCGACCGGAAGGGGTGTTCATGCCCTACGCGTCGCCTATGCAGCCGCATCCGGCGGCCCTGACCCCCCTGCAACGCTTTGCCCTGCAATTTTTGGAGCACTATTTGCGCCGCCGCCTCGGGGTGTCCGAGCGCTATGGCGACGGGCGCGCCCGCTGGGTGCAGGTGCTGCGCGATGAGCCCTCGTTCTGCGACATGGCGTTCCAGTACGGGGCGCACGTCTTTGCTATTGTGCCGCTGCGCACGGAGCAGCACCCGAGCGTGGGCGGCGATCCGCACGCGCTGGCCGCCGCGCTGCCGCCGGAGCTGCGCGAGCCTTTGTTGCAGGCGGCGGCGCGCTATGATTTGGTGCCCTGCGTCTTCCCCGTGCAGCCCGGTCTGCGGCTGGAGGACGGCTGCAACCTGTGGGATATCCGCACGGGCGAGCCCGTCGATCCCGAGCAGATGCCGCCCGCTGAGCACAAGGTGTTCGATTGGGATGCCTTTTTGGAGGCCGAACAGGTGGTGACGGCGGCGATCGCCCGGCAGGGCGGGCATGTGCTCAGCTCGCATAACACGCCGGAGGTCTATCCCCACCTTTGGTTCCGCGATGCCGAGGGGCAGCTCGGCTCGGTCATCGTGCGCACGCATTGGTCGCCCGAGCCTCCCGACTGCCCCCTGAATCCCGCCGAAGCTGCGGCGGCTGCCGCCTGCGCGCCCTGCTATGTGGCCGAGGTCGGGCTGACGGCGCCGGACGGCGCCTCCCGCCCGCAGCGCGGCGAGCGCCACCTCTACTACTACCGGGGGCTGCGCTCCATCGACCGCCTCGAGAGCTGAAGCCCTTCGCCCCGGCAGAGCTGACTCAGCTCTCAAAAATGCCGGTTCAGGGAAAAAAAAGCTCGCATTCACTACGGGGGCGGTTATAATCGGGGAAAGTAGGAACATACAGACCCATTGCCATGATCAGCAAACAACTTACCATCCTCAACAAGCTCGGAATTCACGCTCGCCCCGCCGCGCAGTTTGTGCGGGTTGCTTCCCGTTTTGAATCCGATGTGACGGTGGAAAAAGATGAGGATCGCGTGGATGGTAAGAGTATCATGGGTATCATGATGCTGGCGGTGGGCTGGGGCGCGACCATTCAGGTCTGCGTCGACGGTCCGGACGAGGCCGAGTGTCTGGCTGCCTTGGAGAAACTCATTCAGGATAAATTCGGGGAGGATTGAGCTTCCCCCGCAACCGCGCTACGGCGCATCCCGCCCATGGACGAGAGCTTTGAACGCCGCCTGACCGGACAGCCCGTTTCCCCGGGAATTGCGATGGGAACGCTGCGCGTGGAAGCGCGCGGGTGTCTGGCTCCGGTGACGCGCTCGATCTCCCCCACCGAGCTGCAGAGCGAGTGGGAGCGCTTCGAGGCAGCGCTTTCGCGGACGGAGAATGAGCTGATTGACCTCAAGGCGCGCGTCGAAAAACTCTCGGGGGAGAAGGAGGCGGCAATTTTCGATGCCCACCTCCTGTTCCTGCGCGATCGCAGCCTGATGGCGCGCATGCGCAAGGAGATGCCCGTGCGCCTGCACAACATCGAGTCGGTCTACTATGCCGTGGTGCAGAACTTTATGGAGGGGCTGCGCCGCGTGGGCGATGCCTACCTGCGCTCGCGCGTGGTGGACATTGCCGATGTCCTCCAGCGCGTGCTCAAGAACATGGACGGCGCCTCCGGCGGCTCCCTGTCCGGTTTGGGGAAGGGTGGGGCTCCCTGCGTGCTGGCAGCCTACGATTTGGCGCCGAGTGACACGGCTGACCTCGACACCTCCACCGTGCTGGGCTTTGTGACGGAGGCGGGGTCGGCGGTCTCGCACACGGCCATTTTGGCGCGCTCGTTGGGTTTGCCCGCCGTGGTGGCGGTGCCCGGGCTGGTGGTGGATTCGCGCATGGGGCAAAATGTCATTCTCGACGGCTACAGCGGCGAGCTCATCCTCAACCCCACCCGCGAGACGTTGGAACACTACCGCCGCTTGCAGGCCGAGAAGCAAAAGGCCTACGAGACGCTGGTTGAGATGCGCGACCTGCCGGCGGAGACGCGCGACGGGCATCGCATCCGTTTGGCGGCCAACGTGGAGTTTGCCCACGAGTACGGCGCTATTCGCCGCAGCGGTGCCGAGGGGGTCGGGCTGTTCCGCACGGAGTTTTTCCTGCTGGGCGACAGCGAGCTGCCCGATGAGGAGGCTCAGTACCGCCACTACAGGGCCTTGGTGGAGAGCTGCGCTCCGCACGAGGTGATTTTCCGCACGCTCGATTCCGGCGGCGACAAGCTCCCTTTCGAGGAGAGCGCGGAAAAGGAGGAAAACCCCTTTTTGGGCTGGCGCGGTATCCGTGTGTCGCTCAGCCGAGCCGAGATTTTCAAGGAGCAGCTGCGCGCCGTGCTCCGCGCGTCGGCGCATGGGCGGGTGGGCGTCATGTTCCCGATGGTGTCGGGGCTGACGGAGGTGAAGGAGGCGCTTTCCCTGCTGGACGAGTGCCGCGAGGAGCTGCGGCAGCGCGGGCAGCTCTTCGACGAGCAGATGCGCGTCGGCATCATGATCGAGGTGCCCAGCGCGGCGATGATGGCCGATGTGCTCGCGCGCTATGTGGACTTCTTCTCCATCGGCACCAATGACCTGACGCAGTACACCATCGCGGTGGACCGCGTCAACTACCGCGTGGCGAGCATGTTCCGCCCCACGCATCCGGGGGTGGTGCGGCTCATGCACCGCACCATTCAGGCCGGGGTGCCCACGGCCATCTGCGGCGAGATGGGCGGGGATATCACCCTGCTGCCTCTGTTGGTGGGGCTGGGAGCCAAGGAGCTCTCCTGCGGCACGCATCGTTTGCCGCTGGTGCGCTTCGCCATCCGCCATCTCAACTATGCCGAGTGTCGCGAGGTGGCCGAGCAGGCGCTGCTGGCCGAGGACAGCAAGACCATCCGCGCCCTCTCCAAGGCGCTGGCGCTGCGCAGCTACCCCAATCTCTTCGAGTAAGGGGCTTGTCGGTGCCGGGGTTTAGGGCGCTTGCTGCTCTGCCTCAGGGGGCGAGAAAATCATCCCCGTACTCGGTCGGGGCGGGCGCTTCCTCCGTGTCCTGCGGCTCGGTTGCTCGCGCAGGCGCATCCTCACCCCAGGAATCCCCGAAAATGCGGGCAAAATCCTCGCTGTTGATGAAGTCGGCCAGCTCGGCGCAGTCAAAGCAGTTTTCCGCCTGAGCGCGCTGCAGGTAGGGCAGGATGCGCTTGTGCCCCTCCAGCGCGGCAGATGCGCCTTTCCCCCAGCACTGCGGCCAGGGGAGCGCGTCCTTGGCGTGGTGCTCGATGAGCTCGCGCGCCTTGCTCCGGGCAGCGGCGATGCCCGCCTCGGCACTCGCCGTGTCGTGCATGGCCGCCATGCGGAAGAGGAAGCGCTGCAACGCCTGCTCGGCCGCGCTGCCGCAGAACCGGGCCGGGAGCACGGCGCGCGCCGCATCCGAGCCCATCAACACCTTCCATGATCCCTTGTCGTCGGCGGGCAGGTCGGGGACGACCATATCCACAGCGGCATCGCGCGTGTCGATGACCAATTCCTGCCGCAGCTCCGCATGGCGCCGGGGCAGCCAGCGCCACAGGGGCGTGTAGTCCATCTCCGCGCGCAGGAGCAGGTGCTGTTGCGGGTGCACGGAACCATCGGGCATGTGCAGCAGGGTGCTCGGCAGCCAACTCATCGACAATCGCAGATCGGCCGAGCCGCTCTTGCCCACCAGGGTGGGTCGAGCCGAATCATCAGCCTCCAAACAACCGTCCGCCGCCGTCAGCTGCACCAGCCAGCGACCGTCGCCCATCACCTCCTCCTCAAAGAGCGCGGCATCGCCGAGCACCAGCGTGCGCGTCACGGGCGAGCGCAGGTCGACGGTATACTCCACCTTCATCTTCGAGGCGGCATCCACCCCATCCTCGGTGCTGATTCCGGCCTCAACCTTGGCACCACGGCGCACAAAGGCTTCGGGACGCATGCAGGCAAACCCGGCGGCCACCAGGAGCACGAACAGGAAAATTTTTTTCATACGCAGAGCATTGTAATGGTCGGACATGCCCGAATCAAGACTTGATTCTCCTGCATGACAGGTATATGCTCAGCCCCATGATGAGCATCCTCTCCCTTGCGAATCCCTATGTGAGCGATTTGGTGGCCTATCGCCCCGGCAAACCCATCGAGGAAACGGCGCGAGAAATCGGCATGAACCCGGCCGACATCGTGAAGCTCGCCTCCAACGAGAACAGCTTGGGAGCCTCGCCCCGCGCCGTTCGCGCCATGCAGGAGGCGGCCTCCGGCGTGCATATCTACCCCGACGGCGCCTCCTACGCCCTGCGCTGCAAGCTCGCAGAGACGTACGGGCTCGATGTCGCGCAGACGGCGGTGGGCAACGGCAGCAGCGAGCTCATCGAGCTCATGGCGCACATCTTCGTCCGCCCCGGGGTCGAGACCATCGCCGCGGACTACAGCTTCACGCTCTACTCCATCGTCACCCGCCTGCTCAACGGCACCTACAAATCCGTGCCCAACAAGGCGGACTGGAGCCACGACCTGCAGGGCATGCTGGCGGCTATTACTCCGCAGACGCGGCTCGTCTTCATCACCAACCCCACCAACCCGATCGGGACGATGGTGGGGCAGGCGGAGATTGATGCCTACATGGCTGCCGTGCCCGAGCATGTCATCACCGTGTTCGACGAAGCCTACATCGACTTTGCCGGGGAGCAGCCCGACACCCTGCGCTATGTGCGCGAGGGGCGCCCGGTGGTCGTGCTGCGTACCTTCTCCAAGGCCTACGGGCTCGCCGGCGCGCGCGTGGGTGCGGCGCTGACGACGCCGGAGATTGCCGAGCTGCTGCACAAGGCGCGTTCACCTTTCAATGTCAATCTCTTGGGGCAGGCCGCCGCTCTGGCTGCCCTCGACGATCCGGAGCATGTGGCGCGCTCGGTGGCCATGGTCAACGCAGGGAGACAGCAGTATGAGCAGGCTTTCCGCGCCTGGGGTATTCCCTACATCCCCAGCCACACCAACTTCATCCTCGTGCAGGTGGGGCAGGGGAAAGCTGTGTTCGACGCCTGCCTGCGGCGTGGGGTTATCCTGCGTCCTATGGATGCCTACGGTTTGCCGGAGTACATCCGCATCACCATCGGCACGGAGGCGGAAAACACACGCTGCCTTGCCGTGCTGGCCGAGGTTCTGGGCAAGCAAAAGTGAAGCTTACTCCCACTTTCGCTTGACAGCGCTTCCGCCCCTGCGATAGAATGCAAATACAAGTTACTCCGTACACCATGCCCGAACAACCCAATCTCCTTGCTCAGGTGCGCAAGCACCTCATCGAAAGCGGTGAGGATTACCAATGGATCACGATGGGACCCGGCAGCGAGAAGATCGGCTTGGCCTATCTTCCCCTCGCAGCCGGCGAGTTGCCCTGCTACTTCATGTTCACCGAGCTCAAAGAACCCTGTTCACTGGTGTTTGATGCCAACTTTGCCTACCGTATCCGCCCCGAGGATCGCGCCGAGGTGGCCATGCTGCTGCTGACGCTCAATGCGAACCTGCCCGAGGGTCAGCTGCTGCTCGACAATGAGACGGGCTTGGTCTACTACCGCCTGAAGTATGTGCCGGACGATTTCTCCGTCAGCGAGACCGACATCCTCAACCGCGTGCGCTACATGGAGAAGGTCGGCTTGGGCATGGCGCAAACCTATGCGCGCATCATCACCCGCGAATTTCCCTCTGCATAACGCTTTAACCACCAATCATTCAGTATCATGTCTATCGAAAAACCCTTAGAAGGAAAAGTCGGTATCGTCACGGGTGTGGCGAACCACCGCAGCATCGCGTTCGGCATTGCCAAGGCCTGGCATGCCGCCGGCGCCAAGCTCATCTTCAACTACCAGGGCGAGCGCCTCAAGGATGGCGTGATCAAGCTCGTGAAGGAGCACTTCGGTGAGGACACTCCCGTTTGCTCGCTGGATGTGTCGGATGATCAGTCCATCGCCGATTTCTTCAGCTTTGTGGCGCAGCACACCGACCACGTGGACATGCTGCTGCACGCCATCGCCTACGCGCCCAAGGCTGCCGGCACGCTGGAGGGTCACTTCTCCGACATCCCCCGCGATGCCTTCAGCACCTCGCTGCAAATCTCCGCCTACTCGCTCATCGCGCTCAGCCGCGCCGTGGCGCCGCTCATGGTCAACGGCGGCAGCATCACCGCGCTGACCTACTACGCCAGCCAGAAGGTGGTGCCGAACTACAACCTCATGGCCGTTTCCAAGGCGGCGCTCGAGACCTGCTGCAAGTACCTGGCCTACGATTTCGGTCGCCGCGAGGCTCCCATCCGCGTCAACTGCATCTCCGCCGGTCCGGTGCAGACGCTCGCGGCACGCGGCGTCAGCGGCTTCACGGGCATGTTCAAGGTTTACGGCGAGCGCAGCCCGCTGCAGCGCTCCTGCACGCTGGAGGAGCTCGGCGCCACCGCCACCTACCTGGCGAGCGACGGTGCTGCTGCCGTCACGGGGCAGGTGCTCTACGTCGACGGGGGCTACGAAATCATGGGCATGTGAGCCCTCGGAACTTCCCCTGTTCCCATCTTTCGGACGGGCTGCCTGCGGGCAGCTCGTTTTTTTTGTCGCTGCGGGCTTTGGAATTGACGCAGGCGGGCAAATGTGCTATAGATGGGGCACTGCTATGCTTCAGGAGTATTTTTCAGCTCTCATCCAGCTCGTGGCCGGCTTCGGCTTTGCCGGTCTCATCATCGTGCTGAGCGTGCTTTTCGGCCGTCGCGCCCCGCTGCGCAAGGCGATGGATGTGCCCTACGAATGCGGCAATGTGCCCGAGGGCGACGGCTGTCCCGCGTTCTGGAATGTCAAGTTCTACCTGGTGGGTATTCTTTTCCTCGTCTTTGATCTGGAGGTGATTTTCCTCTATCCCTGGGCTCTGGGCTTCAAGGATTTCGTGCTGGACAACGCCGCCGCATTCGGCTCGATGACGGCCTTTATCGCCGTGCTGATGGTGGCCTACCTCTATGCCGTCGGCAAGGGTGCCATCGTGTGGCACAAGAACCCGGCTCCCCGTTCCTGAACGCTCGGTCATGATTTTCCGCACCCTGCCGAACGTCTCGCTCGGCAGGGATTTTTTCTGATTGCAACGCTACCATGAAAACGACTGCTGCTGAACGCCGTGATTTCCTGCATCGCACCCTCCGCGAACGCATTGTGATGCTCGATGGCGGGATGGGAACCATGATCCAAAAGCTGCACCTAGGCGAGGACGATTACCGCGGCAGCTTCTTTGCCGACCGCCGTCAGTACCCCTGCGACCTGAAGAACAACAACGATGTGCTCGTGCTCAGCCGTCCTCAGGTGCTGCACGACATCCACGCCGCCTACTTTGCCGCCGGGTCGGACATCGTGTCCACCTGCACCTTTTCGGCCACCTCCGTCGGGCAACACGAGTTTTTCCACCATGCGGAGCCCGGGCAGCGGCACGATCAGCGCTACTACGAGGGCGTGCTGGCGGATGCGGATCTGGCGGCGCTGGTGCGGCGCATGAATCTGGCGGCGGTGCAGGTGGCTCGCCGCGCGGCGGAGGAGGCGGAGGCGCGCTACGACCGCCCCTGTCTGGTGGCGGGCTCCATCGGGCCGATGGCGGTGACGGCGTCCATCTCCCCCGATGTCAGCGACCCGGGCTTCCGCAGCATTACCTTCGACCAGCTGCGCCGCGCCTACCGCGAACAGGTGCGCGCGCTCGCCGAGGGCGGGGTGGATCTGCTGCAGCTGGAGACGATTTTTGACACGCTCAACGCCAAGGCCTGCCTGTACGCCATCGCCGAGCTGCGCGAGGAGCTCGAGCTGCCCCCGCTGCTCATCAGCTTCACCGTGACCGACCGCGCGGGGCGCACCCTCTCGGGGCAGACGGTGGAGGCGTTCTGGTATTCCGTGCGCCATGCGCGCCCGCTGGCGGTGGGCATCAACTGCGCGCTGGGCGCCGACCTGATGCTGCCGTTCGCGCGCGAGCTGTCCGCCATCGCCGACTGCGCGCTGAGTTTTTACCCGAATGCGGGTCTGCCCGACCCCCTGAGCCCCGCCGGCTACGAGCACACGGCGGCGCACATGGCGTCCATCCTGAGCGGCTATGCGGAGGAGGGTCTGCTGAACCTGGTGGGCGGCTGCTGCGGCACGACGCCCGAGTATATCGCCGCCATTCGCGAGGCGGTGGCGCCCTTTGCGCCGCGCCGCATCCCCGTGCAGGCGCCGGACGGCAAGCTGCGCCTGGCGGGGCTGGAGCCGCTGATCCACGATCGCCGCGAGGGGCTACTCTTCATCGGCGAGCGCTGCAACGTGGCGGGCTCCCCGAAGTTCGCCAAGCTCATCCGCGAGGAGAAGTATGAGGAGGCGCTGGAGATTGCCCGCGCGCAGGTGCAGAAGGGGGCGAGGGTGCTGGATATCTGCTTCGACGACGGCATGATTGACGGCCCGGCGGCCATGCGGCGCTTCCTGAACCTCATCGCGGCGGAGCCGGACATCGCGCGCGTGCCTGTGATGGTGGACTCCTCCAAGTGGGAGATTATTGAGGCGGGCTTGCAGTGCTTGCAAGGCAAGGGTATCGTCAACTCCATCTCCCTGAAAAACGGCGAGGCGGAGTTCCTGCGTGAGGCGCGGATCATCCGCCGCTACGGCGCGGCGGTGGTGGTCATGGGCTTCGACGAGAGCGGGCAGGCGCACGCCAAGGACGACCGCATCGCCATCGCACACCGGGCGCACCGCCTGCTGACGGAGCAGGTGGGTTTCCCCGAGGAGGACATCATCTTCGATCCCAACGTGCTGACGGTGGGCACGGGCTTTGCGGAGCACGCCAACCACGCGCTACACTTCTTCCAGGCGGCGGAGGAGATTCACCGCTGCCACCCGCTCTGCCACATCAGCGGCGGTATTTCCAACGTCTCCTTCTCCTTCCGCGGCGTGAATCCCGTGCGCGAGGCGATGCACAGCGCCTTCCTGCACCATGCGGGGGCGGCGGGGCTGGATGTCTGCATTGTCAACGCCGCTCTGATGGTGGACTACGAGGGCATCCCCGCCCACCGCCGCAAGCTGGTGGAGGATGTGCTGCTCAACCGCTGGGCCGATGCGACGGAATGCCTGATTGCCTATGCGCAGGAGCTGAGCGAGGCGAAGGCGGCACTCAAGGCGGCGGGGGCGGGCGCTCCCAAGGCTGCGGCGCCCAAGCCGGCAGGCGATGCGTGGCGCAGCGGCTCGGTGCAGGAGCGCCTGGCGCATGCCCTGGTGCAGGGCATCAGCAGCTTTGTGGAGGCGGATACGCGCGAGGCGCTCGAGCAGTACGGCTCGCCGCTGGCGGTCATCGAGGGCCCGCTGATGGAGGGCATGAAGCAGGTGGGCGAGCTCTTCGGCAGCGGCAAGATGTTCCTGCCGCAGGTGGTGAAGAGCGCGCGCGTGATGAAGCAGAGCGTGGCGGTGCTCACGCCGCTGATGGAGCAGAGCCGGGGCGATGCCGCCTCCGCCGCCGGCACGGTGGTGCTCGCCACGGTCAAGGGCGATGTGCACGACATCGGCAAAAATATCGTGGGCGTGGTGCTGGCTTGCAACGGCTACCGCGTGGTCGATCTGGGGGTCATGGTGCCCACGGAGGATGTGGTGGCGGCGGCGCAGCGCGAGCGGGCGGATGTGGTGGCACTCTCGGGGCTGATTACGCCTTCGCTGGACGAGATGGCTAAGGTGGCGGCGGCTCTGGAGGCGGCGGGCATGACGGTGCCCCTGCTGGTGGGCGGCGCGACGACGAGCCCCTTGCACACGGCGCTGCGCTTGGCGCCGCACTACCCGAGCGGGGTGGTGATGCAGACGGCGGATGCCTCGACGATTGTTCCCGCGGTGGCTTCGCTCATCGGCAGCGGACGCGCGGCGGCGATCGCTGCGTTCAAGGCCGAGCAGCAGCGGCAGCGCGAAGCCTATGAGCAGAAGCAGGAGCCCCTGCTGACGCTGGAGGAGGCGCGCGCCCGCGCCCCGCGCTTCGATTGGGCGGCGCAGCCGCAGCCGGTGCCGCAGCGCACCGGGCTCATCACCATCGGGGTGCCCGAGGGCTGCGCCTGCCATCACCGTCAGCCCGATGTGCCCGTGCGCTGGGCGGAGCTGGTCGAGCGGGCGGATTGGAGCATCCTGCTGCGCTTTTTCGAGATGCAGGATGTCTGGCACCCCCTGCGCAACGAGCCACAGCCCGGCGCGCCCGCCGACAAGGTGGCCGAGGCGCGCCGCCTGCTGGACGATGCCCGCAGCCTGCTGGAGCAGGCGCGGCTCGAGTGCCGCCTGCACGCGCGGGCGGTGGTCGGCATTTGGCCGGCGTATCGGCAGGGCGATGATATGGTCGTGGCGGGCGGCACGGTGCTGCACAGCCTGCGCCAGCAGAAGCCGAGCGACAAGCCGCGCTTGGCGCTGGCGGATTTCGTGGCGCCGGAGGGGCAGGGCGGCTATGTGGGCGCCCTGCAGCTCTCTGTCACGGGCGCCGAGGACTGGGCGGCGGAGCTGGAGGCGGCGCACGATACCTACAGTGCGCTGCTGGTGGGGGCGCTGGCCTGCATGCTGGCAGAGGCGCTGGCCGAGCTGGCGCACGAGCAGGTGCGGCAGTTCTGGCCGGGGGAGTCGTCGATTCGCCCCGCCTGCGGCTATCCCAGCCAGCCCGACCACGCCGAGAAGGAGACGGTGTTCCGCCTGCTGAACGCGACGGAGTGGACGGGGGCGACCCTCACGGAGTCCTACATGATGAACCCGACGGCCTCGGTCTGCGCCCTGCTGTTCAACCACCCGCAGGCGCATTACTTCGCCGTGGGTCCCCTGGGCGACGACCAGCGCGCGGACTACGAGGCACGCAGCGGGCATCGGCTCTGAGCCCGTTTGCTCAGAGATGTATCAGTGGCACCCTGCAGTCGTGCGGCTCGGTGGGCAGGCTGTCTACCAGCTGTTCGGCAAAGGCGAGGGCGAGGCGCCGCGCGCGCGTGCAGCGTGGCAGGTAGTTGTCGTAAAAGCCTCCACCGTAGCCCAGCCGCTCGCCCGCCGGGGTGAACGCTACACCGGGGACGAGAATCAGGTCGAGCTCCGCCGGCTCAACGGCGGGGCAGTGCGCCAGCGGAGCGGGAATGCCCATGGCGGCGGGAGCTACGTCGCGCGCGAGGTCGCGCACAATGCGGAACTCCATGCGGCGCGCCCCGAGACAGCGCGGAAAAGCGTAGCGGTGCTGCGGGTAGTCGCGCAGCAGCGGCAGCAGATTCACCTCGTGCGCCAAGGGGTAGTAGAGACCGACCAGCAGCGGCTTGTCGGACGAAAGGATGGGGCGGAGCAGCTCTCGCAGCATCGCCGAACGCTCGCCGCACGGGTCGGCGGCAGCGGCAGCCTTCAGGCGGCTGAGCATGGCGCGGCGCAGCTGCTTCTTGGCGTCGGCCTCAGTCATGGGGACTCAGGCGCCCGAAGAGAGCCAACATGCGCCCCGTGCGCCCCTTCTCCATGCGGTAGGAGTAGAAGGTGTCGAGGTCGGCGGCGGTGTCGAGCCCGCTGTCGATGATGTTCTCGCGCAGCAGCCCGGCTTCCTCCAGCTCCTCGTGAATGCGGGTGGGGATGTCGACCTCGTAGTGCGGGGGGCGAATGCAGGGCGAGATGACGGCGATGCAGTCCAGCGGCTTGACGCCGAGGATTTTGTGCATGGAGCCCAGCAGTTCGCCGACGATGTTTTGCTGCGTGCCCAGCTTGCCCGAGTGCGCCAGCCCG
Source organism: Akkermansia sp. (assembly GCA_051884295.1). Taxonomy (GTDB): domain Bacteria; phylum Verrucomicrobiota; class Verrucomicrobiia; order Verrucomicrobiales; family Akkermansiaceae; genus Akkermansia. The sequence goes on along the minus strand of JBJEVK010000004.1, from coordinate 11,000 downwards.
CGGCATCCCGTCACGGGGTCGTAAATCCACACGGCGGCACAGTCGGCCACATAGATGCCCAGGCAGCAGTCAGCCACCCCGCCGCAGAAGAGCGCGTCGACCCCCTCCACGGGGTAGGAGCAGCCGATATCGCCCACGAGCGCCACCTTGTTGCCGTGGATTTGCTGCGCGCGGCGCAGCAGCTTGGGGGCGATGCCGCCCTCGCGCAGCACGGCCTCGTGCGTGGGGGTCAGCGCGGCGATGACGGCGCTGCGATCCGTGCTGACGGGCACCTCGGGCACGCGGGTGATGAAGCGGGCAAAGTTCTCGGGGTAGTCGTTGAGACGCTTGAGATAGTCAGGGGAATAGGAGCTCATGGCAAATCAGGGAAAAGGGTTGTTCAGTGTTCGCGCACGCTGCGGCGGTGGAGCAGTTTGCCCGTCTCCAGCAGGTTGTCGCTTTCCGGGCTGGGGTGAGCCATCATGCGCGCCAGATCCTGGGCGATGTTGTTGCGCATTTGCTGCACGAGCGCGCGCCCCTGTTCCGTGATGCGCACCACGATTTTGCGGCGATCGGCGGCGGCGGTGTTGCGGCGCAGGTGCCCCAGCTCCTCCAGCTTGTCGATCATCCCGGTGGCAGCCGCCGTGCTGTGCCCCATCATCTTGGCGATGTTGCTCATGGAGAGGCAATCCTCCTCCGCCAGATAAGCCAGCAGGAAAAACTGCGGGTAGGAAACACGCCCTTGGGTGAGCACGGGCGAAAGCCGAAGAATGCAGCTGCGCTGGGAGAAGAGAACGAAATCAGCCAGATTCTGCACGTCCGTGTGGGACAGTTTGTCGGAGGGGTGAGAGCTCATAGAGGCAAAAGTGCTTCGTTTTTGTCGATACTAAAGCAATGCTGACATTTTGCAAGCACAAAATTCATAGGCAAAAGCGTGTCCGGAACCTATCGTGAAGGGGGAAACGGAAGATCAATGGGTGTTTCCTTGCAGAGTATACAAGATGTTGATATGGAGATGAGTGTTGCCAATTTTTTCACAGCAAGCCCCCCGCAGGGCGCCACCGCCGTGCGGAAGGAACGGAATGCGATTCCTCCGCCGGACGGTCCGCGAATGCCAACAGGGCGGTTCACAGACAAGGGCGGACCGTGATTAGCGGGGGCTCACTCCGCAACGGACTCAATGGGGCTATGCTGAGACGCTTGTTGCTTCAGCTTCAAGCTGTATAATACCCCTACCAACTCTTTTGTTCGATTAAAGGCGGAATCCTCCGAATCACAATACCAATCCCATTGCCTTTCGTCCTTTTCGTTTTTTCGGAAATCCCATTTTTCAAGAATTTGAGTCATTTCGTCAGGAACATCAAAATTGTTTTCATTGTTGTACAATTTAATTTGGAACTGATGAAAATCCACTTGATAACAATCCCCTTTTTTTACTTTTTTTAGTTTGGTTCGTATTTCGATGTACATCTTCCCCTTGTCCGTGATGGATATATGGGGATTGTCATACAAATTTGCTTGCGCTTTATATTGCGCGCAGAATCCTTTGGCTTTAAAGAATTCTTCGAGCGAGGCATTCTCGAATTTCTTTTTCCAAAGGTGATATGTGAATAATTCCCAATGATAAGAACCAAGAGACTTCTTTTTAATCAAGAGAATTTCCGGATAGTCCACATCCGGATTGTCCATATAGATGAACCCTTGTTCGCACGGCTCGAACATCTCAGGGGATGAAATCAGGGTATTGCGCCAGGCGTCCTCTGTTTGCGGAATGCAGAGTGCTTTCAGGGCGCCTTTGATGTCCTTCGGGGCTGTGGTATCAGAAGTCGCCTTGATGATTTTACCGAAAGTTTCCTTGACGATTTCCATCCTCTCATCTCCCATGCGGAGCAAGCGCCGCCAACTGAAGTCACGTTGGATATTATCAGCAACGGTATCGGTTGACAGCAGGTTTCGGTAGTTCGTATTTTTTTTAAGCAAATAGTCGCCATGAGCCAAGACGGCTCGCTCAAAACGAAAGTCTTCATTGTTGATTCGCTTTTTCTTCTTGGTGTCGAAAGCGAAAATGAAACTCCCGATCTCTGAATACCTGCGAAACGAACCTTTGAAGTTGAAGGTCTCATTGTCGCTCTCACTCCAGTTTAAATGTCTGTTGGCACGATAGTATTCGCAAATTCCGGAAAACTCTAAGAGAAATCCGATCTGCCCATTGAAGTAGGGATGTTTTTCCGTGCTTTCGATAAGCTCTCTCCACTCCTCTGTTTTGGCGACGAGATGGGCTTTGATGCACTCTTCGCGCGACTGGTGCTTTGAGAATCCCTCTATGTCGGATATTCTCCGGAGATGATCGATGATGTTTGGCGCATGCTGAGTGAGATTCCTGATCGACTTGATTCCTCGGGCAAGGTCATCGTTGCTATCGGTAATCGTGTTGTTCGGATGCGTCAGATTGTGGATGACTCTCATCCATTCATTCAAACCGTCCTTCTTATCCTTGTGTTTGATGAGATATTGGACATATGCAAAGAATTGCATGCGTTCTGCCAATGAGAGATCGTTATTGATGGCTTTGATGAAGATCGCATCCTCATCATAATAGTATTTGTAATCCTCCGAAATGTAATGAGCAATCTTTTGATTGCCGTTACAGAGGGCATCCAGCGAATCAATGACCGCCATGATAGCATCATAGGTGAGAACACCGGTTTTCTCATATCTTGCAAAGCTCAAGCTACTCTCCTTGCCAGTCAGAACCTTGAAAGGATCGGTTTCGTCGGATGCGCCTTTGCTTGAGCTGTCGACGACGGATGCATAGTGATTGGTGACGATGACTCGGAAAAGATTTTGAATGTACGAGTCGAGCTTGTCCTGTTTCTTGTCATCCTTGCTGCAATATTGCCACAAGAACGTAAGCCATTCTGTGTCAATTTTAAATGAGAAATACTCCTCAAGGCTGACGTCCTTTTCTCCTTCCCTGAATTTCAGCCTGAACCCTCGGGCCCCATCAGGTTTCGTGAGGTTTTTGAGGTATTGCTCGAATTTAGCTTTGAAGTTCTCAAACGTGGAAAGAGGCTTCCCGCGCGAATTCATTTTGATGTACAGATCGTCCGTCAGTTTGTATCTCTTCAAGTCCAGGAATATGAAGGTGATAATAGGATTCTGTTCATCTAACAGTCGTTCAAAAAATTCCCCATGTCCTTGAAACTTGCGATAGATGGCATCCAACATGACCAGCATGGACTGTATGGTTGGGTCATTCTTCCAACAACGGAAAAACCAACGTTCATTGGCAAGTGTCGCGGACAAGGAGGGGGTGTCTGTCCCTTGAATGGGCAGCAAGCGATCCATAGGGATGCTTGCCTGCATGAGCGCATCGCAAAAATCTGTAGAGCTCTGACGAGTTTCATACGTGAATCGCGACTTGTCGCCTATCGTCATTTTGGCTTTGAAGCTCTTCTTGGCTTCTTCGTTAAGAGAAATTTGAGAGAGAAACCAATGCAACAGGAACAGAGTGGTCAGGCGTTGCTGCCCATCTAAAGGGATGAAGTGGGAGCAACCCTCGTTCGTGTTTTCCAGAAGCGTTCCGTATACAAAGTCCAAGTCTTTGTTCGGACGATTTTCTTCCAGATAGCGATACAATGCATCCAAAAACTCTTCTCTGATTTCTTCGGTGTCGTTGTTTGTTCGCCCTTGAGCATAATCTCTTTGGATGATCGGCACAACCAACTTGTAGTTCTTCTGAGAAAAAAGTTTAAAGAACGAAAGGCGTTCCCCCCGATATTCGTTGTTAGCTGACATGATTAATTTTCTTGGATGTATTCGCCCAAAGTTTGTCCCATGGCTGATAAGTAGTCTTTGGCGTCCGTATTGTCCCAACGCATCAGGTTGCTGCTTTTCCTTGTATAGTATTTCAGGAAAAGGTTTTTTGTCGCGATGGGTACAAATATGCCCTGGCTGTCATTCGATATAATCCATTTTCTCTTAATAGGAAAGAAGGCATTTTTATATGCTCTGTTGGTTTGGGCATCCAGTAGAGTGAGATTCCCGATGCTGTCGATATCTACCGACTTATCTTCATCATCCAACTTATCTTCATCATAGTATTTTTGGACGTCTTTGAAGCATGTGTCAAACTCGTCGTCATTGATTTTAACCTTTTGGCTGCATTTGTTGTGCAGCCCGATGATTTGCTCGAGTAGTTTCCATTCCTGTTTCTTGCCGTCAAGCCCGGATGGTGCCATGTTCTGAGCTCCTTTTTCGTTCTCCATTTTTCGGACTTCCGCTTGCAGCCCGTCCCGATATGCGGAAATTTCCCTCTCTTCCGTCGAGCCGACAAAGAACTCAAGCATATCGCGAATCCATTCCTGACGTTCGGCATTGTTATCGACGAGTTTGTCCGTCCGAGAACGGACATGCTCGATGTCCCATTTCTCCTTTTTATAGTTGCTGAAAGGGAATCGCATATCGGACTTATTGGATTTCAGAACGGTGAGAATGTTGAAAAGCAATAATACTTTTTTGACCTTCGGATCTCCATAACGGAGATCTGATAACCCGATGCCGCCCATCTGCTCTTTGATTTTCGTCCCCTTGATGTAGTGATTCAGGAAGTCCTCTTTGTCCTTTTTCTGAGACTGCTCCATCAGCTCGTTTAACAGGGAGTACACATCTTTAGCACACTCAATCAGAAAACCTATGTAGTGATATAAGCTTCTGTCCTCGTACCATTCCTCCAAGGTCTGAAAGGTGTTCCTGACATGCTGCCAAATCGATTCAATCGCTTCAGTTCGCGCTTGTTGGTCGCCGGGGGGGATCTCCTCCAACTCCTTATGAAACTCGTAGAAAGTAAAATAGAATTCAGAATCGATTTTCCGTTTTTTCATCAAATCGAACACAAACTCGATGCGGTTGTCATAGCGGAACGGGCATGAAGACTCGGAATAGAGGAAATACCAAAAGGCATCATCCTGCAGTCTCTGCTCAATCCGGTTCCATTCTGTGGAAATTTGAAGCTGTTTCAAGGAGGCAGCCGAGGTGGAAAAATTACCGCGACGCAAAAGCAGAGCCTTGATCAGCTCTGCATTGGTCAGAGGTATTTTGCCGATATTCAATCGTGTGAAAATATCAATGGCTGACGTCTGCTCATCCTCGGCCACTTCGTACCAGATCACCCGGATGTTCCCGGCTTTGTCCATGCCGGTCGTGCCGTCAATCTCTTCTCCCCACAGGGCATCAACAATTTGCAGCAGATTTTCTTTCGGCGCTCTCTGCATCCAATCGTACATGGAATCATATACTTCTTTCATGTAGAAGAAATCGATGAAATCATCGGCGTTTTCGGCAGACTGACCTATATTTTCAAGAAAATGCCGGGAGTCAAGTCTGGTCTCATACCGGATCGAATACTCCGGCTCAGAACATTCCGGCAAACATTCCCGCAGGCATTTCATCATGATGTAAAGAGTTGTCAAACGCTGTTGACCGTCAATAAGCTCATAAGCCTTTGCTTGGGGATTGCCTTCCGGATTCAGGCTCTTTTCCTTGACGACTATGGGTTGAAGGCAATAAAATTCGCCCTCTTCCTTCTCCCGTCTACAAAACTCCTTAAAGTCATTCAGCATCTGCTCGGCCTCGTGCTCAGACCACCTGTATCCTCGTTGATAATCGGGAATAAAGAATTGCATTCCCGACAAGGAACGTATGTTCCTCAGTTGAATCGTGTTTTCGCCCATGTTGATCGTAAGAGATGACGACAAGGCGAATTTAGCTTATGGCTTACACACGGTCAAGTTCAAAACGGTAGAAGAATTTTCGCAGGGAAAAGGGGTCGGAAACGCGCACCATGAGCGTTTGGCGCATCGGAGTCTAGCGGAGCCTTAGTCCTTGATAAGGCATTGCGGCAAATCGTGACAGAGGATGAGGTCGGGGCTTCCTCTCAAATCATGCACTCCCCGGGAATCAATCCGGGCAGCTGGTTTATTTCCGAAGAAAAAGAAGATGCGCCACGTCATCGAAACATGACATGGCAGGACAGGGGAGATGGGGAAAAGCAGGGTTAGCTTCGCTTGCTGCGGGGCGGTTGGAGGACGGCGCGCAGCTCAGGGCTCATGAGACCCTGCTCCGCCAGCCGCTGCATGTGCCCGCCGAGGCGCTCGCTGAGCTGCAAGAACTCGGGCGCCAAGTGCTGCACCGCCATAAAATCCTGTACGGTGGGCTCGGGCAGAGCCTGCTGCCGCTGTCGAAGCTCCTGCGCCTGCTCCGCCAGTTGGCGCAGAATCGGCAACTCGGTTTGAACGCTGTCGGCATCGCTGCAGCGGGCGAGGGATGCCTCCGTGGCGCGGAGCAGCTCGACGAGCGCCTGCGCGGTCTCTGTGTGGCTGTCGGCAGCAGGCAGAGGCGCGGCAGCGATCACGCAGAAAACCCCGGCGAGGGTGGTGGAGGTGCAGGTCTTCACGAGTGCGAGTGGTGACGGCGGGTGAGCTTCAGAAAGGTGCCGCATCCCGGGCAGTAGAAGGGACGGACGAACACAATGCGCAGGGCGGTGGAGAGGGTGGGGCCCAACAGAAAATATCGGGCTGTGTTGCGGTGACGGTGATAGCCGCGAAAACGGAACATCTGCACATGGCAGACACAGCATTCCTGATATCGCCCGAACAGGCAGTAGGGGGCGAGCAGTATCGGAAGGAGCAGCAAGGGCAACAGAAGCTCGCTTATTTCCTCCGGCGGAGTCATCAGGGCGATGACGATGAGGCCGAGCGCGAGGATGCCTGTCGGGATGAGGAGCAGGACACTGAGGGAAGCGAACCACAGTCTGACGGGGTGTGCGTGGCGGATGGCTCGGACGTGCCTCGAGGCCGACCCCGACGATTCGACATGCTTCGCCTGCTCCATCCCCGGTTCGGGATGACGCCCCCTTCTCGGGAGGGGAAGCGATGCTGCGGAAAACGACGCAGAAGGGGGATCGTGCGGATTCACAGCGCGCTGAGCTGCCGCAATCAGGTCGGCCAGCTGCGCCTCCGTCAGCCCCGGGGTGAGCTCGGGAAAAAACTCTCTTGCACGGGCGATATCGCGGCTCAGAATCCGAGCATCGCTGTGGGCGAGTTGCGAATCATTGCCGATACCGCAGAGCGCCAAATCAGCGCGTTGAGTTTTCGGAAGCGTATCGAGAAATGAGGTGGACATGAACAGAGATGGCGGGATTAGGTCAAAGCCGTCAGCATGGACTCCAGCTGAGATTTCTTGCTTTGCCAATCAGCCAGGCGGGCGCGTTCCTGCTCCACGACGGCGGCGGGTGCGTGATCCACAAACTTGCTGTTGCCGAGCTTGGCTTGGCTCTTGGCAATTTCCTTGTCGATTTTCTCCAGCTGCTTGCTGATGCGGCTGCGCTCGGCCTCCACATCCACCAGACCTTCCAGCGGCAGGAAGAGCTCGCCGAAGGGCGTCAGCGCCGTGGGCGTTCCCTTGGGCGCCTGATAGTCGGCATCGGCCACGGCTTCCTTAGCACCCGCCAGCAGGGCGAGACGCGCGGCGGCATCGGCATCGAAGGGCAGCGCGGGCTTGAGGATGAAGCGCACATTCTTGTTGGTGGCCAGATTGTACTCGGCCTTGAGATTGCGGGCGCGGTTGGCCGTTTCGTACAGCGCGGCGCTCAGGATGCGCGCCTGCGAGATGCGCGTCTCGTCCGTGCCGCCCAACAGGGCATCGGCAGCGGGCAGGGGGGTGCTCATCAGCGGTTGCCCGCCGTTGCGCGCGGCAAAGCCGAGGCTCTGCCACAGCTCCTCGCAGATGTGGGGCATGATGGGCGCGAGCAGGGCGAGATAGTGGCGCAGCACTGTGTCCATCGTCAGCAGCGTGGCGTTGCGCAGGGCGGGGTCGCCTCCCTCGCGTAGGTCGTTCTTAACCGCCTCGAGGAAGAGCGAGCAGTACTCATTCCAGAAGAAGGAATAGAGCGCCTGTGTGTAGGTGTTGAACTCGTACTTGCCCAGAGCCTCGGCCACGCTGCGGTGCAGTTGGCGGAGCTTGTCGAGGATGTCGAGGTGGACGGGGGCAAAGCGCGGCGCGGGGTCGCTGCCGGCCTCGCCCTGCATCATACGGAAGCGCGCGGCATTGTAGAGCTTGTTGGCGAAGTTTTTGCCTTCTTCGATTTGCTTTTCATCGAACTTGACATCCGTGCCCGTGGGGGCGATGCGCATGAGCCCGAAGCGCAGACCGTCGGCGCCGTAGCGCGCGATGAGGTCGAGCGGGTCGGGGCTGTTGCCCAGGCTCTTGCTCATCTTGCGCCCCTTGAGGTCGCGCACGATGGAGGTGAAGAACACGTTGCCGAAGGGTTTGCCGCCCGCAAAGCGGTAGCCCGCCATAATCATGCGCGCCACCCAGAAGAAGATGATGTCCGGCCCCGTCACCAGGTCGCTCGTGGGGTAGAACTTGGCCAGACACTCCGCATCCATCGTGGAGAAAGGCCAGATCCAGCTGCTGAACCAGGTGTCGAGCGCGTCCTCGTCCTGCACCCAATTTTCGGGATCGGCGGGCGGGTTGACGCCCACATAGATGTCGCCAGCGAGCTCGTCGGCCTCGGTCAGGGTGGTGGCCGCCTGCAGCGCCTCGGCCTTTTCCTTGCGGTACCAGACGGGAATGCGGTGCCCCCACCACAGCTGGCGCGAGATGCACCAGTCCTGAATGCCCTCCAGCCAGTGCGCGTAAGTCTTGGCCCAGCGGGCGGGGCGGAACACGATGTCGCCCTTGGCCACGGCCTCCGCCGCCTCCTGCACGCAGGGGTATTTGAGGAACCACTGCATGCTCAGGCGCGGCTCGATGGGCACATCGGAGCGCTGGCTGATGCCCACATTGTTGTCGTAGTCCTCTACCTTCTCCAGCAGCCCGGCGGCTTCGATGAGCTCGATGGATTTGTCGCGCGCCACAAAGCGGTCGAGCCCGTGCAGCTCGGGGCAGTCGGGGCAGTTGATATGGCCGTCGGCGGTGAGAATGTCGATGATTTCCAGCCCGTTCTTCATGCCGACCTCGAAGTCCGTGCGGTCGTGCGCGGGGGTGATTTTGAGCGCGCCCGTGCCAAAGCCGATTTCCACATGCTCATCGGCAATGATGGGGATTTCGGCGGTGCAGAGGGGGCGCAGCACCTTCTTGCCCACCAGATGCCCGTAGCGTGGGTCCTTGGGGTTGACGGCCACCGCCACATCCGCCATGATGGTCTCGGGGCGGGTGGTGGAGACGAGCAGCTGCCCGCTGCCGTCGGCCAGTTTGTAGCGGATGGTGTAGAGCTTGCTGTGCGTGGGAGTCATGATGACCTCCTCGTCCGAGAGCGCCGTCAGCAGCACGGGATCCCAGTTGACCATGCGGCGACCGCGGTAAATGAGCCCCTCTTTGAAGAGCTCGGTGAAGACGCGCGCCACCTCGGGGGCGTAGACCTCGTCCATGGTGAAGCGCTCGCGCTCCCAGTCGCAGGAGCAGCCCAGTTTCTTGAGCTGTTTGATGATGATGCCGCCGTGCTTGTTCTTCCACTGCCACACCATGTCCACAAAGGCCTCGCGACCCACGTCGAAGCGCGTGCGCGGCGGGTTTTCCTTGGCCAGTTCCTTCTCCACGCGAGCCTGCGTGGCGATGCCGGCGTGGTCGGTGCCGGGCAGCCACAGCACCTCCTTGCCCTCCTGGCGTGCGCGGCGCACCAGAATGTCCTGAATCGTGTTGTTGAGTACGTGCCCCATGTGCAGCACACCCGTCACATTGGGCGGGGGGATGACGATGCTGTACGCGGGTTTGGCCGAGTGGGGATCGGCGTGGAAGCAGCCCTCGCGGAGCCATCGCTCCTGCCACTTCTCTTCAACAACAGTCGGTTCGTAGGCCTTGGGCAATTCTGTCATGACGCGCGCGAGTATAGAGGAGCCTCCCTGTTTTGGCAAGCCTCTTTTGTGCCTGTATTCAGGGTTGATAATCGATGCGGACAGGGATTTCTTCTGCGGGGAGTCCGGCGGCGCTGAGCAGATCCATGATTTCGATGAAGCGTGCCATCGGTGAGCCTCCCGCCGCCGCCAGCTGGATGCGCGCCTGCGGGTTGGCAGCGCGCAGCTCGCGCAGGGCAGCGGGCAGTTCCTCGTTCGTCAACCGCTGCCCCGCCAGCGCCAGCTCGCCGTCGGCGCCCAGCTCCAGCAGCACGGCGTTGCGGTCGCCCTGTTCGCCGGCGAGACTGTGGGTCTGCGGCAGCTCCAGCTGCAGCACCTGCGTTTGTCGCTTGAACTCGGTGTGCACGATGAAGAAGATGAGCAGGATGGTGAGGATGTCCAGCATCGGGACGATGTTGATGGCGCTCACCGTGCTCTTGCGGGTGTAGAGTTTCATGGCGGCTCAGAGGCTGTGGCGGCGGGCGAGCAAGTCGGTGAAGAGTTCGTTGATGCGCGTGGCACGCTGCTCGAGCCGACGCTCGAAGCAGAGCCCCGCGATGATGCCCGGCAGCGCGATAGCCAGCCCGAAGATGGTGGTGTAGAGCGCCTTGGAGATGCCCATGGAGATGGTGTCCTGCGCGTTGGGACTGCCGAAGACGCCGAAGATATCCACCAGGCCCCAGGCCGTGCCGAGGATGCCGAGCATGGGGGAGATGTTGGTGATGATGGCGATGAGGGAGAGCCCGTCGCGCTGGTCGTTGACGATGGTGCGGAGCTTGGCCTCGAGCATGGACTCCAGCGCGGGGTTGTCCTTCTCGCGCAGCAGGAGGAGTACGGCCTGCGAGAGCGGCTCGTGGGGGTGGTTGAGGGCCAGCGGGCGCACGGTGTTGCCCGCCGCCGCCGCCATGAGGCGGTGCAGCCGCAGGGGGCGCACGAAAATACCGTGGTAGAAGATGGCGGCAATCAGCAGCACGGAGCAGGCCAACAGGGGATAGCCGAAGGGTTGGCAGGCGTCGAAGAATCGGGTGAGGGTGGTGTACATGGTTAGTCGAAATGGAAGGTGAAGATGAGCTCCAGCAGCTCGCCGACGATGTCGGCCTGCACCTCGCTCGGCATGGGGGGCAGGGC
>JBJEVK010000003.1:0-1821 GCA_051884295.1 Akkermansia sp. | reverse complement strand
CGCAAGAGTATGGATTTTTCGCTCTCATTAGGCAAGACTAAAAGAGGTCATGTGCATCGAATACACACGTGCCTTAAAGATTTTTTCTAAGAACCGGGTGGACCGATAAAAACAGGCATTGTCGATGGGGGACTCTTCGAAGCTCCCCTTTGGCTCAAGAATAGGCTTGTATTGGCAGAGCTGCGAATCATCGCACCCTCGGTCGGCTACCATGATCCCCCGAACGGGTGCGCGCTCCTCCTGCCCGCTCGCGGGCAGGAAGCTGGGGGCGCAAGCGTGGGCTTGAGGCGAGCGTGGGGGTTGTTGTAGGCTTGCAGGTGATGCAATCAACAACCCTAATTCCCCCCTACAGGCAAGTGGTACACACCCACCCCTGTCGCCGCCCGCACCGCAACAAGCGCCACCCCCATTGCCCCGGGCGATGTGCTGGCCGATGGTCATGAAAACCGCAACCAAGCGCCCCCCACCCAGGGAACGTCGTGGGAGGTGGAGCGCAGCTTCCTGGTGCCGTGGACAACGGATGAGGCGGGCGAGCTCAAAGAGCTGCTCGCCAAGCTGGAGCTGCGCTACCGCGTGGAAGATTGGGGCGAGGTCTTGCTCGATGGAAAACGTATCATCGACATGACCCCCATGGTCGAGAAACCGACCGGTTCGCATGGCGGGCACAGCGTGTGGACGCGCCGGGTGAACTGCCTGCTCAGTTCCGGGGCGCACACGCTGCTCTTCCGCTCTACCAACATCGCCATGGATAACCCCAACAACAACCAAATCATTTTTGAGTACGACTACCGCGTGGTGGCGCTGGAACCCGGCGGTGTGCCCATGCCCGAGATGTGCGATTGTGCGGGCGATACTTGCAGCCTGGAGGGCGGTTTCCCCGCTGCGGCAGCTCAGGCCGAGGGCGACGGAGAGGAGGAGGGCAACAACTCGCCGTCCGGCAGCGTGCCGAGCGACAGCTCATCGGCGGGCAGTTCCGTGCAACGCGGGCTGGGCGATGATTACGCGTATTGGAGCTGCAACATGGGCACCCTGCGCGGCTTGGGCGCCCTGCTCACCGGGCACCTGCAGCTTCGCGCCGCCACGGTCGGCGCGGAGCTGGCCTCGCCGACAGCCTTGGCATTCGAGCACCCGCTGGCTGCGCACCTGCAGCTCCCGGCCGGCGGTATCATGCCGGGCGCCCGGCTCGAGCTGCAATTCGGGCAGCGCGTCATCGCCCTGCGCTACTACAGCGACGGAGTCTTGGCTCCCATCGGGGTCGACTCCGCCGGCGGAGGCGTGGCTACGCTCCTGCGCGATGAGGATGAACGCGTTGTGGCGCTGCGCTGGCAGGACGGAAGCGAGGCGCAGTGGCAGTTCGATGCCGCCACCGGGGAGCTGCAGGCCTACACCGCACCCAACGGGGTGTGCCTCTCGCCCATTCCCGAGCTGCTGAGCGTGCGTCGCAGCGCCGATGGTCGCTACATCCGCCAAATCGAAAGCCCCTGGGATGGGCTGGCTGACATCGGCAACATCACGAGCGAGAGCTACACCATCAGCCTCTACACGCCTGCCCGCATCACGGGACACGATGCCGATGGCTACGCCATCCCCGAGCCCGGCAGCGCCTACAAAAGCTTTGTGGTGCGCTACGCGGCAGGCGAGCTGAGCATCAGCGAACAGAGCCCCGAGCACCCCGAATACCGCTGCGCCTGGTCGCAAGGGGACGGTGGCGCTTGGTGCATGAGCGAAGGCACGGGGGAAGAGGCCGTCGTGACAGAACGCAGCCTGAGCACGCCGGTGAGCGCCGACACAGGCGCTTATGCCGTGCGGCAGCGCATCACC
>JBJEVK010000002.1:0-7891 GCA_051884295.1 Akkermansia sp. | reverse complement strand
GCCGTGCCCTCTCGAGCCGCCCCGTAGCGGGGTGCCGCTGACTATACACCTCCGAGATCCGAACGTCAAGCACCTTTTTGAATTTTTTTTCGTTTTTTTGACAACAGAGCCCCGACAAATGCGCGCAAAAGCACAAAAATCAACGTCTATGCCCCAAACGCGCGACAGACATACACGGCTTGACCTCCGCGATAAGGACTGCTATGTTGGAAACATGCAATGGGAACACCTGCTTTGCTCCACCCGACTGAGCACACTCGAACAAGCTCACGACACACCGCCATCAGCCACGCGAAATTCCCGACGCAGTCCCTTCAACCAAGACTACGGACGCGTACTGTACTCAAGCGCCTTTCGGCACCTGCAGGACAAAACCCAAGTCTTCCCGCTGGGACGCAACGACTACGTACGCACGCGACTGACCCACAGCCTCGAAGTAGCCAATGTCGGCCGCGGACTCGCCGTGCGGCTGGCCGACATCATCCGCGAGCGCGAGCCCGAAAGCGCCGCACGATGCCCCCTGCACTGCCTCGGCGACATCGTTGCCACCGCCTGCCTTGCCCACGACATCGGCAACCCCCCCTTCGGCCACTCCGGCGAAGAAGCCATCACCGCCGCCCTCGCCGGCACCCCCTACGAAGGATTCCTCTTTGAAGGAAACGCCCAAGGACTCCGCGTCCTCTGCCACAGCGGCGACAGCATCCGCCACCACGGCATGGACCTGACCGTTGCCACATTGGGGGCCTTTGCCAAATACCCCTGCACCGAACCCGGCGAACGCTACAAAAAATTCGGCATCTACCACAGCGAAGCCGACACCTTCGCCAAGGTCGCCGAGCAATGCGAACTACCTCCCCTGGGCAAGCACAGCTGGGCGCGCCACCCCCTCGCGTACCTGATGGAAGCCGCCGACGACATCAGCTACCTCATCGCCGATGTCGAAGACGCCTACGTCTCCGGGCTCATCAGCTTCGACGAAGCCCGCGAACTGCTCTGCTCCCTGCACGGCGAAGAAAGCCACCGACAGCACAGCGAATTGAGCCCCGACGCCACCATCCGCATGGCGCGCGCCATCGCCGTCGGCCGCTGCATGGACGACATCACCGACGCGCTGGAAACGCACTACGATGCCATCATGGCCGGGCAGCTCGGCCAAAGCCTGCTGCAACTCGTCCCGGACGCCGCCCGAGACGCCTACAACCACGTCAAACAATTCTCCATTCGCCGAATCTACCAAGCCCCGAGCGTCGTGCAGGTCGAAGTGACCGGGTTTCAGGTACTGCGCGCCCTCATGGAATTGTTCCTGACCTGGGTGGAAAATCCCCACAGCGCCCTCGGCAGGAAACTCGCGCAGCTCCTACCGCCCGGCGCCGCTGAACAACAGGAACAAGACGCACGCTTCCGCCACCTCATCGATTACCTTTCCGGCATGACGGATTCCGATGCTTTGCTGAGCTATCGCCGACTCTTCGGCATCTCGGGCGGCATGTAAATACGCTCCGGCAGCACACGAAAATCCCCCCGTTGCCGGAGCACAAAAAAAGCCCCCGTTCCCGAAGAACGAGGGCGTGCGAAAGAGAGCTGCAAAAGCAGATCAACCCAGCGTGGGCTTCTTGGCGCGGCGCACGGCACCGAAGCGCTTCTGGAACTTGTCGATGCGACCCTCGGTATCCACAAACTGGTTCTTACCCGTGAAGAAGGGGTGCGAATCGGAGGTGATACCGGCGGAAATCACGTAGTGTTCCACACCATCAATGACCTCCGTCTTGGCGGACGTCACCGTAGAGCGGGTGACAAAACGACGCCCCGTCGTGATGTCCACGAACACAACGGGATGATACTTGGGATGAATATCTGCTTTCATAATCGTAGGTGTAGCTGCGTTACCATCGCAGCACGGGGGCAAATTGTACATTTTCCCGAACAGGAGTCAAGACATTTTCCGGTCATTTTGCACCGAGCGGGGCGAAGCTGTACTTGACACGAAGCGACATCTGCGTTAGCATCGCCCATCATGCAGCAGCTCATCGAATCCATCGGAAAATATCTCTTGGCGGTCGTCTCGCCGCTGATTCAGAGTCCGCAGACGGCGGAGCTGCGCGTGGCGCAGAGCGAGGACGGCAATATGCTGCGTGTGCGCCTGTTGCTGGAGCAGGGCGATGTGGCTCGCGTCATCGGGCGCAACGGCATGACCGCCTCCGCCATCCGCTCGCTGGCCAAAGCAGCGGGGGACAAGCGCGGCATCAAGGTTGTGGTGCATATCCTCTCCCGTCAGGAGGCTGAAGCCTGAATCCGGTCCTTGCGCGGCTGCGCCATGCAAGCGGGATTGTTCAGCGAGGATGCATCGCCGCCTGACGCGCGCGCAGTGCGCGTGCTCTTGGACGGCATGCAGGATCGCGTGTTTGACTACGCGCTGCCGGCGGACGGTTCCGCCGTCGTTCGCGGCAGCCGCGTGGAAATTCCCCTGCGCGGACGCACAACCACGGGCACGGTGCTGGGCTTTTCGGAACCGCCGCCGGGCGTCGCGCTCCGGCCGCTGCGGCGCTGCCTGAGCGAGGAGCCGGAGGTACCCCCTGCCCTGATGGATTTGGCCGAGTGGGCAGCGAAGTATTACGCCGCACCCGTGGAGCAGATGATTCGCTGCATCGTGCCGGAGCCGGTGCGCCGCGAACGCCACGAAGAAAAGACGCGCAAGATGGTGCGGCTGCTGCAATGGCCCGACGATGAAGCGCTCAACAAACTCACCCGCCGCGCACCGCGTCAGGCGGCGGTGCTGCGCTACCTGCACGACAGCCCCGAGAAGTGCGAATCGCTGAACGATCTGGGCGGCAGCTCGGTGCTGCCCTCCTGCCGGGCGCTGGAGCGCGCCGGACTGGTAGCCATCGCAGAGGAAGCCGTCCGCCGCGACCCGGCGGCGGGGGAAAGCTTTGCCCCCAGCGAACCAATGACCCTCAATGCGGAACAGGCGGCCGCGCTGGAGCAGATTGCCGCCGCAGCGGAAGCGCGCGACAGCCGCCCCCTGCTCCTGCAAGGAGTGACAGGCAGCGGCAAGACCGAGGTGTACCTGCAAGCGGCGCAGCAGGTGCTGGAGGCGGGGCGCGGGGTGCTGATTCTCGTGCCGGAAATCTCGCTGACACCGCAGACCATGGCGCGCTTCAAGAGCCGCTTTGCGGCAACGCCGGAAGCGGTAGCCATTCTGCACAGCGCCATGAGCGACGGCGAGCGCTTCGACGAGTGGCACGCCATCCGCCGCGGGCGCGCCCGCATTGCCATCGGCCCGCGCAGCGCCCTCTTCGCCCCCGTGCAACGCTTGGGGCTCATCATCGTGGACGAGGAGCACGATGCCTCGTACAAGCAGGAGAACAGCCCGCGCTACCACGGGCGCGATCTGGCTGTGCTGCGTGCCAAACTGGAGGGAGCAGCCATCGTGCTGGGCAGCGCCACCCCCTCCCTCGAATCCCTCTACAACGTGCAGACGGGCAAATACCGCTTGCTGCGCATGGACCACCGCGCCGACGGGCAGCGGCTGCCGATCACGCGCGTGCTGGACATGCGCTCCGAGCCGAAGGACAAACGCTACCTGGGTATCCTCTCCGAGCGGCTGCGCCAGGGCATCGAGGAGCGGCTGCACGCAGGGCAGCAAGTGATCCTGCTGCTCAACCGCCGCGGCTTTGCCCGCGCCCTGCAATGCCCGGACTGCGGCTACACAGCCACCTGCGCGCAGTGCTCGCTGCCCATGACCTACCACGCCACGGAGAACCGCCTCATCTGCCATGTGTGCGGCTACCGCGCCGTGGTGCCGCGCCAATGCCCCGACTGCAAGGGCGGCGGGATTCTGCTGGAGGGTTGCGGCACGCAGAAAGTGGAGGCGCTGCTGCGGCGCTGTTTTCCCAAGGCGCGCCTGCAACGCGTGGACGCGGATGTGACGGTGCGCAAGAACGCCCTGCGCGATATTCTCGACAATTTCCGCGCCCACCGCATTGACATCCTGCTGGGCACGCAGATGATTTCCAAGGGTTTGGATTTTCCGGGGGTGACGCTGGTGGGGGTACTCAATGCGGATTTGGGGCTCAATGTTCCCGACCCGCGCGCGGCGGAGCGCACCTTCCAGCTGCTCACGCAGGTGGCGGGGCGCGCGGGGCGCGGCGAGCTGGACGGCGAGGTGATGATTCAGACCTACAACCCACAGGCCGCGGCGATTCAATTTGCCCGCCGCCACGATACGGACGGCTTTGCGGAAAAGGAGCTGGCGCTGCGGCAGCAGATGTATTTTCCGCCCTACTGCCACATGGCGGTGCTCACGGTACGCTCGGAGCAGGAGGAGCTGGCGGCTTTCTCGCTGGACACGCTCTACCGCCGCCTGCGCGCCGCACTGCCGCCGCAGGTGCTCATCACCGAGCCCCTGCCCGCCCCCCTGGCCAAGGCCTACGGGCAGTTCCGCTACCAATGCACCCTGCGCAGCAGCTCAGCACGCGTGCTGGCTGACATCGGCGCGCGCGAAATCGCCGCGCTGGGCGCGGGCGAGGGCATCACCATCACGCTGGACATCGACGCCTATTCTTTCCTATGAGTACCAAATCGGAACAAGCGCTGGACTTCTTCTACCGAGGCTTCAGCTGCGCGCAGTCGGTGCTGGCGCCCTTTGCCGCCGAACTGGGCATGAGCGAAGAGCAAGCGCTGCGGCTCGCCGCCCCCTTCGGCGCGGGGCTGGGGCGCATGCGCGGCACCTGCGGCGCCTTTAGCTCGCTCTGCATGGTGGCGGGGCACTGCTGCGGCAACACCGAAGGCACCGTGGAGGGCAAAGAGCGCATCTACCGCCTGACGCGCACGCTGGCCGAGCGCTTCACCGCCGCACACGGCAGCCTGCTCTGCCGCGAGCTGCTGCATCTGGAACCCGGGCAAAGCGAGCCAGCCGCGCCCGGGGAGCGCAGCCCCGCCTACTACGAGGGGCGCCCCTGCATGCGCTGCATCGCCTGGGCAGCCGCAGAGGGCGAGCAGCTGCTGCGCCGCCCGACCGGTGACCTAGAGCCACAGGAAAGCCATCCCGGCGCCGCAGAGGAACATCGTCCCCCCTGCTAATTCGCCGCTGAAGGGCTCCCGCCGGAGCCAGCGCTATGTGTTGAATCGGGTTCATTCCTCCTCTATACGAGCTCAAGCGACTTGAGAACAAGCGGGGCGCATCGTTTTGGTCAAAAAAACGTGCCGAGGCTCCGACGAGCGCCGGAAAACTCCCTTTCTCAACAGCGCTGCGTCTTTTGGCTTGCGTTTCGGCGCAAATCGGGTATGCTGTCGGCAGCGGAGCAGCAGCTCCGCCCCTACCGTTATGCCTAGCGACAATCTTCAGCACCTCGAGCAAAACTACATGTGCGACCCCGATGCCGACGGTGGTTTTGTGTATACCACGGCGGAGGCCGCCATCAACTGGATGCAGAAATACTCCCTCTGGCCCATGCCCATGGGAACCTCCTGCTGCGCCATTGAGTACATGGCTGCCTCGTGCTCGCGCTACGACATTTCGCGCTTCGGCGCCGAGGTGAACCGCTACGCCCCGCACCAGGCGGACTTCATGTTCATCTGCGGCACCATCACCTACAAGATGGCCATGCTGGTGCGCCGCATCTGGGATCAGATGCCGGAGCCCAAGTGGTGCATTGCCTGCGGCGCCTGCGCCTGCTCGGGCGGCATGTTCCGCAGCTACTCCGTGCTGCAGGGGGTGGACAAGATTGTGCCCGTCGATGTGTACATCTCCGGCTGTCCTCCCCGCCCCGAGGCGCTGCTGCAGGGGCTGATGACGCTGCAGGAGAAGATTCAGCAAACGAACCACCCGCTCAAGGATTTCTTCAAGACGCACGAACTGCGCAGCGCGCGCAACGCCGCCACCATTCCCGCCGCCGCCATGGGGCTGGAGAGCTGAGCCGATGCCGCCGAACCGCACGCACCAAACCATTTCGCGCTGCCACGAACCACTTACCGTTATGCCTACCCCCACGCTTTCCGAACGTCAGGCTGCCGCTGCCGCCAAAATCCGCGCCCGCTACCCGCAGGTACAGACGCAGGAGTTCCGCGGCGACACTTCGCTGACCGTTGCCCCCGAGGATTTGCTGCCTGTGATGCACTACGCCAAGGAATCCTGCGGTTTCGACATGCTCGTCTGCGTCTCCGCCGTCGACCACCTGGGCAGCGAGCCGCGCTTCGAGGTCTGCTACACCATCACGCGCGCCGAATCCGGCGACAACCTGCTGGTGCGCTGCCCCGTGAGCGAGAGCGATGCCACCGTTCCCTCGCTGGTGCCCGTGTGGCGCTCGGCCAACTGGCTGGAGCGCGAGCAGTACGACCTCATGGGCATCCGCTTTGCGGGGCATCCCGACCTGCGCCGCATCATGATGTGGGAGGGATATCCCTACCACCCCCTGCGCAAGGAGTTCCCCGTGGCGGGCAAGGACTTCGAGCAGGAAGGGCTGGCCTTCACCCAAAAGGCGCCCACGGCGGGCGGTCCCTTCACCACCACGCCCGGCGGCAAAACGGCGGGCGAGCGCGAGCCGCGCCCCCGCGCCTGAGCCGACGCGGGTTCTTCCCTGTCCTCGGAGGAGCAAGGCGGTCGGCTTTGCTCCTTTGTTTATGCTCTCAAGCCTTATTCGTCTATGTCCTCCCTCTCTCCCGATTCGGATCCCGTCGCCCGCGCCCAAGCTTGGGTGGGCGATGCCGTGCTGGCGCTCTACGTCCGCGAGTGGATTCTCTCCTTCAACAACGGAGCTATTGACGGTGCGCTCTTTGTCGAGTTCACGAGCAACAACTTCCTGCGCCTGACGGGCAACGCCACCGGGGTGGAAGCGCGCATCGGCATCATCTACAAGGAACAGGGGCTGGCCGCCGCCAATGCGTGGATTGAGGCCAACCTGCGCCCCAAGATGGAAGAGCGCCTGCACCACCTGCGCCGCCACTATCCCCACCACCGCCCCTGAGAGGCTGCCACGGCAGGGAGCCGGCAGAAAGCGCCTCCCCGCGCTCAGCGCGTGCGCTTCCAAGGTCCGTCGCCCACAGAAAGGACGTCGACACGCACGCGTTCCAGCCCCTTGCGGTGGAAACCCAGCTCATGCGCCACCGCTGAGCTCACATCGATGAGCCGCCCCGGGATGTAGGGGCCGCGGTCGCGCACCTCTGCCCGGCAACTGCGCCCATTGGCTAAATTCGTGATTCGGACCACGCAGGGCAGCGGCAGCGTGCGGTGCGCCGCATAAAACTTCCCCCGGTGCAGGCGCTGCCCGATCGCCCCCCGCGCGCCGTGCGCCTCGTAGTGCGACGCCAGCCCCACCTCGCTGTAGCGCAGAGCGGCCGACAGCCCCATGGGCGTATACCGCACCCCGCGCACCGTATACGGACTCATCTTGTACCCACGATAAGGCGGAAAGCTCTGCTGCTGACAGCCAACCGACAACAGCAACAGGAACAGAAGAAAGAACAGCCGCGCAGACATAGCCGCAGTCTAGCACAAACGCCCCAAGCGCCGCAAGGCTCTTTTGTTACCCCGCCGGCGATGGGCGACAGACGGGGGACGCACCCGAAAAAACACTCCGATGCCGCAAGCACCGGGGTGTTTGAATCAAGGGGTTGTGCAGGTACTCCGGCCTCAGCGGCGCTGCCACTCGGTGCTGCCGTCGGTGTAGAGGGAGAGGACGGCCTCGCCCTCGCGGGTGCGGGTATAGTTTTTGCGGTAGCAGGGGGCGGGGTTGCCGGCGGCATCCCAAAAGTACTCGCATTGCAGCTGCCCGGCGGGGCTGTATTCGCACACGCGCTCGGCGTAGCCCAGGCGGGGGTGGACGCAGGGCATGCCGTCCGCCGCGTTGTAGCACTCCCACTCGGGAAGCCCGCGCTCGTCGCAGCGGCGCAGGTG
>JBJEVK010000001.1:0-8021 GCA_051884295.1 Akkermansia sp. | reverse complement strand
GCCTAAAATGAAGTTGTTTTCGCTTTGTCGCATTTAGTCTTGCAATTCAGCGCCCGCCGGCAAACGCGCCGCCCCGGCTCTTGCGCCGCATACCCCTTTTTTTTCGGGCAGAACAGCACTTCGGGGTTGAATTCCCGCGTCAGAAGGCTAAAATAGATTCCGCTATGACATACGAAGTTTTTGCTACCAAGGAGGAAGCTGCCAAGAAGCTCGCCGCTGAAGTTGCCGAACTCATCCGCAGCCGCGCCGCCGAGGGCAAGTCGGTGGTGCTGGGTCTCGCCACGGGTGCTACCCCCCTGCCTTTCTACGCAGAGCTGATCCGCCTGCACAAGGAAGAGGGGCTCTCGTTCAAGAACGTGACCACATTCAACCTGGATGAGTACACCGGCCTGCCGCACGAGCATGTGGAGTCCTACTGGTACTTCATGCACACCAACCTGTTCAACCACATCGACATCCCCGCCGAGAACATCAACCTGCCCTGCGGCACCCTCAGCCCCGAGGAGATTCCCGCCCACTGCCAGGCTTACGAGGACAAGATCAAGGCCTGCGGCGGTCTCGACCTCCAGATTCTCGGCATCGGTCGCACGGGTCACATCGGCTTCAACGAGCCCGGCTCGGACGACACCACCATCACCCGCCAGGTGACGCTCGATGACCTGACCAAGACGGATGCCGCCCCCGCGTTCGGCGGCTTTGACAACGTGCCCAAGACCGCCATCACCATGGGTGTGGCCACCATCATGGGCGCCAAGAAGGTGCGCCTCATGGCTTGGGGCGAGAAGAAGGCCAGCATCGTCAAGAAGGCTATCGAAGGTCCCGTGACGGCGGATGTGGCTGCCTCTTTCCTGCAGAAGCACCCCGATGCCAAGTACTTCCTGGATCAGGCTGCTGCCTCCGAGCTGTAAAAGGCCCGAAAAGCATTTGACCAACAGCGAGCCGCGTTCGGAAACGAATGCGGCTCGTCTGCATTCTGCCATAGCGAAATGCTCAGCCCGTAGCAGCCTTGCGGGCTTCGATACAGACGGCGAGGCGTTCCTCTGCTTCCCGCGCGCGAGAAACAGAAAAGACTCCCCCGGCGCTGCCGGGGGAGTCACGCCCGGAGCAGTGACAGACACCACACGCGGGCACCGAATCGCCCTGCCCCGTTCATCGAGGCAGGGTCGGTTGCTTTTGATTCTTAACCGAAGGCTTTTTGATAGACGGCGAGGATTTCCTCGCGCTTGCAGGGGCGGGGGTTGCCACCCGTGCACACATCCGCCATCGCCGCATCCGTCAGCGCCTCCAAATCGCTCTCCAGCACGCCGATTTCGCGCAGAGTCTGCGGAATCTTCACGTCCTTGGAGAGCTGCACCACGGCGTCAATCGCCGCCTTGCGGAACTCGGCGGGGCTCATGGCATCCACCCCGGGCACGCCCATCACGCGAGCAATCTCGCGGAACTTGTCGCCCGTGTAATCGGCGTTGTACTCCATGACGTAGGGCAGCAGCACAGCGTTGGCCACCCCGTGCGGCGTACCGTAGAACGCGCTCAGCGGGTGCGCCATGCCATGCACCACGCCCAGCCCCACGTTGGAAAAGGCCATGCCCGTCATGTACTGCCCCAACGCCATGTCGGCGCGCCCCTCGGGGTCGTTCTCCACCGCCTTGCGCAGGCTGCGGGCGATGATTTCCACCGCCTTGAGGTTGAGGGTGTCGGCCAGCTCCCAAGCGGCGAGGGTGGTGTAGCCCTCGATGGCGTGCGTCAGCGCGTCCATGCCCGTGGCGGCGGTCAGCCCGCGGGGCATGCTGCTCATCATGTCGGGGTCGACCACAGCCACCACGGGGATGTCGTGCGGGTCGACGCAAACGAACTTGCGGCGCTTCGCCTCATCCGTCACCACGTAGTTGATGGTGGTCTCGGCGGCGGTGCCGGCAGTGGTCGCCACGGCGATGACGGGCACGCTCTTGTTCTTGGTGGGCGAGAGCCCCTCCAGCGACACGACATCGGCAAACTCGGGGTTGTTGATGATGATGCCGATGCCCTTGGCCGTGTCCTGCGGCGAGCCGCCGCCGATGGCAATCATGTAGTCAGCCCCCGCTGCCTTGAAAGCCTCCACACCGCCCTGCACAATGGCGACCGTGGGGTTGGGCAGCACCTTGTCGTAGATCTCGTAGGGCAGACCGGCGGCATCGAGCAGAGCCGTCACCTTGCCCACCACGCCGAACTGCACCAAGTCGGCGCAGGTGACGATGAGAGCCTTGCGGAAGCCTCGGCTCTTGGCCTCGTCGACAATGGCGGCGATGGCTCCGGAACCGTGGTAACTGGTTTCGTTGAGGATAAAACGCTTCGCGGACATAATCCGCCTTATACCCAAAAGCAGGGGCTCTGGCAAGAAAAGAACACGATCGGGGGAGAAAAAACTTTTATCAACGCGCGCAAGCTGCTATCCTATGCCCATGGTCAGAATACTCGCTGCAACCGATTTTTCCGAAGAGGGCATGCCCGTGTTGGATTTTGCCGCCGACATGGTGCGCCAGTGCGGCGGCAAAATGTACCTGCT
This sequence comes from Akkermansia sp., assembly GCA_051884295.1. GTDB lineage: Bacteria > Verrucomicrobiota > Verrucomicrobiia > Verrucomicrobiales > Akkermansiaceae > Akkermansia. The sequence goes on along the minus strand of JBJEVK010000001.1, from coordinate 5,479 downwards.
GCATGTGGTGGAGCCCTGCGCGCTCAATGCTGCCGGGGTGCTGACGGCGGCGGACATCGGCTTCTACCTGCCCGACGGCATGCTGCAAAGCACGGATGAGGAATGCGCCGGGCGCCAGCTCCTCGCCGCAGCCGACGCCCGCGCCAAGAAGCTGGCGGAGGACATCCGCAAGCGCGTGGGCATTCCCATCTACGGCAAGGCCGAGCAGGCGGACGACATCGTGGAGTGCGTGCATGCCTTCTGCGAGCGCCACCATGTGGATGTACTCGTCATCGGCAACCGCCACCACAGCCTGCTGACCAGCATCCTGCTGGGCAACACCGCCGAGCAGCTTATGCGCGCCGCCAAGATTCCCGTCACCGTGGTGCCCTGCGCCCCGAGTATCACGCGATGAGGCTCATCTTCCTCGGCGATGTGGTGGGCGACACGGGGCGGGCTGCGCTGGCCCGCGCCCTGTCCGAGCTGCGCCGCGACTACGCGCCCGATGCCGTCATCGTCAACGGCGAGAACGCCGCCGGGGGGCGCGGCATCACCCCGAAACTCTGCGAGGAGCTCTTCCGCTGCGGGGTCGATGTCATCACCCTGGGCGACCACGCCTGGGATCAGCGCGAGCTCATCTCCTGGCTGGACAACCCTGCCGCCGAGCGCGTGCTGCGCCCGCACAACCACCAGCTCGGCACCCCCGGGCGCGGCAGCTGCCTGATCGATACCCCCGGCGGCTGCCTCGGCGTGCTCTGCCTCTGCGGGCGCACCTTCATGCGCCCCGGGCTCGACAACCCCTTCACCACGGGCTATGAGGAGGCGCTGCGCCTGCGCGAGGCGGGCGCGGAGGCCATCCTGACCGACATGCACGGCGAAGCCAGCAGCGAGAAAGTGGCGATGGGCTGGCGGCTGGACGGCGCGGTGTCCGCCGTCATCGGCACCCACACCCATGTGCCCACCGCCGACAGCCGCATCCTGCCGGGCGGCACGGCCTTCCAATGCGATGCGGGCATGTGCGGCAGCCTCGACGGCGTCATCGGACGCGAGCGCGAGGCTGTGTTGCAGGGCTGCATCACCGCCCTGCCCTGCAAATACCCCGTGGCGGGCTTCCCGGCGCAGGTCTGCGGCTGCCTCATCGACACGGAGGGGATGCGCGCCACCGCCATCCGCCGCCTCTTCCTCTGCTACGACTGCGCATGAGCCTTGATTCCCAGCGATTCGGCGGCATCGCCCGCCTGTACGGTGTCCCCGCCGCCGAGCGGCTCACCCGTGCCCGCGCCGCCGTGGTGGGACTGGGCGGCGTGGGCTCCTGGGCGGCGGAAGCGCTCGCCCGCAGCGGGGTCGGCACCCTCATCCTCATGGACATGGACGACCTCTGCATCACCAACACCAACCGCCAACTGCCCGCTCTAGAGGGCAACTACGGGCGGCTCAAGGTCGAAGTGATGGCCGAGCGCCTGCAACGCATCAACCCCGCGCTCGAGATTGTCCCCCTCTGTACCTTCTACACCGACAAGCACCCCGAGCGCCTGTTCGACACGCAGCCCGATGTGGTGGTGGATGCCATCGATGCCATGCGCCCCAAGGCGCACCTGCTGGCCGAGTGCCACCGCCGCGGGCTGTCCATCGTCACCTGCGGCGGCGCGGGCGGGCGCACGGATGCCGGGCGCATCCGCATCGCGGATCTGGCCCGCACCTGCGGCGACAACCTGCTGGCGCAACTGCGCAAGCAGCTGCGGCGCGACTACGGTCTGCCGCTCTTCGACAAGTGCCCCGACATCGGCATCCCCTGTGTCTACAGCCCCGAACGCCCGCGCTTTCCCCGGTGCGACGGCAGCGTGAGCTGCGAGCGCGAACCGCACCAACGCGGCGGCATCGGCTGCGCCAACGGCTTCGGCTCCGCCACCCACATCACCGGCAGCTTCGGCTTCATGGCCGCCGGAGCCGCCCTCGACCTCCTCACCCGATCCGACGCATGAAAGCCCACGACCGCACCGCCCGCCCCAACAAGCACACAGCCCCGAGCGAAGCCCGCTTCGACAAAGCCGCCAAAAGCCCCGCACGCTGCGTCGTGCGCGCCGGCGATGAGGGCACGCTGGCCGATATCCTCGCCGAACAGCCGCAGGGGCTCTACCTCGTGCTCGACTGCATCCAGGACCCGCACAACCTCGGCGCCATCCTGCGCACGGCCGACGGCGCAGGGGTGGCCGCCGTCATCGCCCCCAAGGACAAATCGGCCTCCATCACCGAAACCGTGCTGCGCGTCTCCGTCGGCGCAGCGGAAAAAGTCCCCTTCATCCAAGTGACCAACCTCGCGCGCTGCATGAAGGGCCTGAAGGAGGCGGGGCTGTGGTTTGTCGGCACCTCCGACCACGGCGACCGCTCGCTCTACGACATCGACTTCCGCGGCGGCATCGCCCTTGTCATGGGAGCCGAGGGCGACGGCATGCGCCGCCTGACCGAGGAGAACTGCGATTTTCTCGTGCGCATTCCCATGGCAGGCAGCGTGCCCTGCCTCAACGTCTCCGTCGCCACAGGGGTCTGCCTCTACGAAGCCGTGCGCCAACGCTCGCTGCCATGCCCCTGATTCTGGACATCGAGCCCCCGCCGGGTGCCTTGGTGCGCGTCATCTCTGACCTGCATCTGGGGCATGAGCGCTGCGAGCTGGGCGACTGGTCGCGTCTGGAAGCGTTGCTCCCCGAGGTGCATACGCTGGTGGTGGCCGGCGATGTGGCCGAGGGGCGCGTCTGCGCCTGGCGCGAGCGCGGGCAGGAGCTGCGCGGCGAGCTGCGCGAGCTCTGCCGCCGCAGGGGGGTGCAGCTGGTCGAGCTGGCGGGCAACCACGACCCCGAGACGGAGCCCATGGTGGCGCGGCTGTGGGGCGGGCGTGTCACCGTCATGCACGGGCACTGCCTCTTCAAGGTCGTGGCACCGTGGAGCTGGGAATACCTGCGCAACAAGGCGGCCTGCCGCGCGCTCATCGCCCGCTTCCCCGACTGTGATCACGACCTGCGCTCCCGGCTGGAGCTGGCGCACGCCATGAGCCTGCTCACGCCCCCTATCATGCGCCGTGAGGGCATCCGCAACCCGCTTCTGCGCGGCCTGCTGCACTGCTTCTGGCCCCCGCAGCGCCCGCTGAGCATCGTCCTCTGCTGGCTGCTCTGCGGCCGCCTGGCCGAGCGCTTTGCGCGCCGCTTCTTCCCGCAAACACAGGTGCTCATCTTCGGCCATGTGCACCGCGGCTTCTGCCGGAGCTACGGCAAGCGCCTCATCTGCAACACAGGGGCCTGGTTCCGGCACGCCACCCCCTACTGTGTCGACCTGCGCGACGGTGCGTTCGTCCGCTACCGACGGGCGTATTGACTCAAAAAAACGGTCACCGAAAATTTAGCCGGGTTTTGACCTCGAAAAATGCGCCGTAAGGGGGAGACCCTCATCATTTGCCCTGCGAAGCCGGATGCGAAAACAGTCGTTTGAGCGCTTTTTCTATTTTTTCCTGTAGATTGAGCGGATCCAGCTCCCCTCTTTGCCTGATGAGGTTTTGCTTTCTTCTGCCGTCTTCTTTCAGGAAGAGGCGGCCGTTTCTTCTTGGCATAGTAGCGGATTATGTTCTTAGATGACTTATAACCAGTCAGTTCCATGAGCTGAGCGAGCAACGCACCCTTGGCTTTTCTTGACTGCGCTTTGCGGTATCTTGCCTCGTTGGAATCGAGTAACTCTAATATTACTTGTTTACTCATTTTGAGCGATATATGAATAATTGATGTACCTAATTTTGAGGCATCCGGTATTTCACGTGTCAGCCTAACCCGTGAGAGGTGTCAGTTCGGTGACTGGATTTTTGAGGCAATGCGGCCGGCTTCGGCAGCGGCCCGGCAGGCAAAAACGGCTTGCCAAGGGGGGCGGGAGGGGGTATAATGGTCGCGCTTCGCAACGAAGCCCCTTTCCTATGTCCGGCAACCTCACCTACAAGCAATCCGGCGTCGACACCATCGAGGCGCAGTCTTTCGTCCACGACATCTCTGCACACGTCAAGCGCACACAGAAGAACCGGCAACTCTGCAACGCCTTCGGGTTGTTTGCTGCGGCCTACGACCTCTCCTCCTACAAGGAGCCCGTCATCGTCACCGGCACCGACGGCGTGGGCACCAAGACCGAGATTCTCTTCGAACTGGACATGCTGGAGACCGCCGGCAAGGATCTCGTAGCCATGAATGTCAACGATATCCTGACCACGGGCGGCGACCCGCTCGTGTTCCTCGATTACTTGGGCATCTCCAACCTCGAGGTCGAGAAACCGCGCATCACCCGCCTCGTCGCCGGCATGTGCGACTACCTGGAGAGCTGCAACTGCATCCTCGCCGGCGGCGAGACGGCCGAGATGCCCGGCGTCGTGCCCGAGGGGCTGGTCGAGATGGCGGGCTTCTCCATCGGTTGCGTGGAGAAAAGCCTCATGATTGACCCCTCGCAGGTCGCCGTGGGCGATATCCTCATCGGCTACCCCAGCGACGGTTTCCACGCCAACGGCTGGAGCCTCATCCGCCGCATCCTCAAGCAAAACCCCGACCTGCTCAGCGAGGAGGAGCTGCGCAGCATCCTCGCCCCCACCCGCCTCTACCACGATGTCGTGGCCGACATGCGCGCGCTGGGCATCACGCCCAAGGCCTACGCCCACATCACCGGCGGCGGTCTGCCTGAGAACCTGGAGCGTTTCCTGGGCGACAAGGGTGCCGACCTGGAAATCCCCTACTGGGACAACCCCGCCGCCCAAAAGGTGCTCGCGTTCACGGATGCGGAGGATCGCTTCCACACCTTCAACATGGGTATCGGCTGGGTCGCCGTCGTGCGCCCCGAAGATGCCGAGCGCGCGCTGAGCGCGGGCCCCGGCGGCACCGTCATCGGCACCATGCGCGAGGGCAAGGGAATCCGCGTGAGCGTCAAAGCCTGAGAACCGACCACGGCCAAGTGCCGCGGAGCTTCGGGCGCGTGCAGGGGCAGCGATGCCCCGCTCCCCCTCCCGCGGCACAAGGCTCACCCCCCGAACCCATGTCCGACCCGCTCCACCATGAATGCGGCGTAGCCGCTATCCGACTGCTGAAGCCCCTCTCCTACTTCACCGCCAAGTACGGCTCGCCCGACTGGGCCTTCAACAAGCTTTTCCTGCTGATGGAAAAGCAGCACAACCGCGGCCAGGACGGCGCCGGCATCGGTTGCATCAAGCTCAACATGCCGCTGGGCGAGCCCTACGTCTTCCGCGCCCGCGACGCCACCAAGGACGCCCTGACGCGCATCTTCAACACTGCGCAGCACAACCTGCGCGACCTGCGCGACCGCGGCATCATCGACGGCAACGACGCTGTCGACTACAAGAACCACTTTGACTTCGGCGGGGAAATTCTCATGGGTCATATGCGCTACGGCACCAGCGGCCGCTTCGACGAGGGCAGCTGCCACCCCTACCTGCGCCGCACCAACTGGACCACCCGCACCCTCATGC